>CP070749.1:528007-539046 GCA_020348365.1 Candidatus Bathyarchaeota archaeon | reverse complement strand
TATTGAATCCGTTTCCGAAGAGGTTGAGAGGATCAGAATCGCCACAGATACAGAAGGCGTCGTGCTGAAGACCGATGCTCTTGGCTCTCTTGAGGCAATCGCAGAGAGTCTAAAAAGAAATAGCGTTCCGATAAGACTGGCTGATGTTGGTGATGTCTCCAAAAGGGATGTCATGGAGGCTGTCGTCGTCAAGGAGCACGAGCCATTCTATGGAGCCATCTTAGCATTCAATGTGAAAGCCCTACAAGACGCAAGAGAAGAAGCCACAGATCGAGAAATTCGCATATTCCAGCACAACATCATCTACCACTTAATCGAAGACTACCTAGAATGGATGAAGAGCGAGAAGGAAGCACTCCTTAAAGAGGAGTTTGACAGACTGGTCAAACCTGGGAAGATCAAGCTTCTTCCAGGCTACGTCTTCAGAAAAGCAAAGCCTGCCATTGTCGGTGTAGAGGTGATAGCGGGTCATATAAAGCCGAAATACTCGCTTGTTAAGGAAGACGGGGAGGATGTTGGTCAGATAAAGCAGATTCAAGATCGTGGAGAAGCCATAGGAGAGGCCGAGACTGGAATGCAAGTTGCAGTATCATTGGAGAAACCTGTTTTCGGAAGACACATCCACGAGAAAGATATATTCTACGTTAGAATGCCAGAGGCACACGCAAAGGTTCTTTTGGAAAGATTTCAGAATCGCCTGTCTCCTGAAGAACTTGAAACGTTGAAGGAGTTTGTGGATATGATGAGGCGCAAAGTGTCATTTTGGGCAGCTTAAACGCCTATATCATCTACGCGCGCGCCAAGGGTATGTGAATTCCTAGAATCTAACTATCTTGACCGCATGTTGATACCAATCCTTATCTGAGGGAGAATCATCTTTCCAACTGAGAGGCTATGAAATGAGGCTTGAAGAATGTCAAAAGAGAAGAGATTCTAGGAGAACAAGCGAGCCTAATGACGGCGAGAAAGGATCAGGTAAACACACTTATGTGATTCAGAAACATCAAGCCACACACCTACATTACGACTTGAGATTGGAGATGGATGGAGTGTTGAAGAGTTGGGCTGTTCCAAAGACGCCTCCCACAAAGAGTGGTGTGAAGAGACTCGCAGTTCAAGTGGAGGATCATCCTATTGAATATGCGGATTTTGAGGGAGCCATTCCAGAGGGAGAGTATGGCGCAGGCACCGTGGAAATCTGGGATAAGGGACATTACATTCTGAAGGACAGGAAGGAGAACAAGCTGATTTTTGAGATTAAAGGCGAAAGATTGAGGGGCATTTACTGCTTGATAAGGTTCAAGAAAAGGAAGAACTGGCTCTTCTTCAAGAAGAAGGAGTGAAGAGAAATCATGAGCGAAAACGAAAAGGAAGACTCTTCGATCGTGAGAGACTATCGCTCCAGACTGGAAGATGCCGATGGATACAGCAAAGTCTGGGAAATAGTGAAAGACACAGTGGAGAGCGCGCTAGGAAGAAACAGGGCGGGAATGATGCTATTCCTCGACGATCTCCCCCTCCGACTCGGAGCATATCATCCCTTAGGAACCAACAACATAGTCCTGAATCGAAGCCTTGTTCATATAGTTGAGGCGACAACTGAATCAGGGCGCCTAGTAAACGCTTTCATCTATGTTCTTTTGCTTCATGAGTATCTGCATGCTCTGGGATACGTGCGAGAGTCAAAAGTGAGACCTTTGGTGTATCAGGTTTCTAGGGAGTCCTTTGGAGAAGATTACGTTGTTTCAAAGCTGGCTAAGGCAGGACCTTGGTCCTTGCTGAAGGATATCCCGTTGGACGCTATTGAGGTGCCGAAGCGGGTTATGGAAATCGTTAGGGATTTTGAAGGGGCAAATCAAAGATATATCGCTTAGAAGATGAAGGGGGAGTGGACATCTCCTCCAAAACACATTCTTCGCACTTAGTGCTCCTCGTATTGCAGATAGTCCATGCATGCATTGACCTGCCCGTTGTTCAAAGGCGGCAGCGAGTGCCTTTCGATTCTGGTTAAGGTTATGATTGGTTGGTCTATCTTTTGCTCCATTTCTTGACCATTTCGTCAGTTTCTGTTATTTCCGCATTGTAGATTCTTCTAAGGTATTCGAATCCCTGCTCGTATTCTTGCTCGCTGGGGGTTTCCGTAGCATCTCTGGGTACAACTATCCTGTAGCCTCTGAAGAAGCCGTCCGCAACGGTGTGTCTTACACAAATGTTTGCGTGCAAGCCTGTGAGAATGATAGTGTCTACGCTCATCTCCCTAAGCAAGGAATCCAATCCTGTCTCGAAGAAGCCGCTATACGTCCTCTTCCCAAGCACGTAATCGTCCTTACCTGGCTTCAGCTGAGGAATAACCTCTGTGCCTTTTGTTCCTTTTAAGGCGTGTCTGCCCCACTTCTTAAGTTCCGAGTCCGTTGACAAGTGAGCGTCATTGGAGTAGATGACAGGAATACCCCTTGCTCTGGTAGCTTGGTTGAGTTTCTTTATGTTCGGAATGATGTGTTTGGCTCTCTCAGTTTTGAGCTCGCCTGTTACGAAGTCGTTGAGCATGTCTATTATTATCAGTGCTTCCACAGCACATTCCTCATGGCAAATCACCTGCTACTTGCGCGTGCCAGCATAATTACATTAACCGTTTGTAGTGCTCCCATGACTTGTCAACCCACTCCTGAAGAACTTCTATGTCATCATTGGTCATGTTTCTGAAACGCCCTTGCTCCTTTAGATATTGCTCGATTGGCTTGCGTTTGGACTTGTCGACCAAACGTGCGCTCGGACCGTTCAGTCTGAATTCTCCATGTTCGATTTCAAATAGGGCCCACATACCTGTTTGAACCGCCAATCGTCCCAACTCGATTGTCTTCTCAGTCGGAAATCTCCATCCTGGGGGGCAGGGTACCAGTATTTGGATGTATTTTGATCCCTCTACCTCCTTGGCTTTCCTAAGCTTTGAGATTAGGTCGAGGGGATGAGAAATGCATGCTGTTGCAACATAAGGCATATTGTGAGCCGCCATAATCAGGGGAACATTCTTTTTATGTTGTCTTTTCCCAGTGGGCGTTGTTGTGGTCCATGCCCCGTATGGGGTGGAGCCGCTTCGCTGGATGCCAGTGTTCATATAGCTTTCGTTGTCGTAGCATACATATATGAAGTTGGTTCCACGTTCTACCGCGCCTGATAGAGCTTGTATGCCGATGTCTGCAGTGCCGCCATCACCAGCCCAAGCTAGCACAGTCACATTCTTCACACCTCTCTTTTCATAAGCTGCAACAACTCCTGACGCAGCTGCCGCCGCCGCTTCAAACGCTATGTTGAGACAAGGGGATGCAAACGAGGTGTTGGGGAAGGGGCTGTGAATCACAGATGCGCAGCAGGCGGGAATCACCAAAACCGTGCGCGGACCAAGTGCCTTGTAGGCCAATCTCAGAGCAACAGAGAGACCACACCCAGCGCATGTGGCGTTTCCGGGGAGAAGCAGTTCTTCTTTAGGGAGTTCTTTTAGCTTCACCATCTTCTTCACCTCTTCAAGCCAATCCATTCAATCTCTTTCTCTACTCTTCCAGTTTTGAGGTACTTCAGTGCCTTGTCTGTGATCGTTTCGATGTCAAGAAAGGTTACGTCCCGACCGCCCAAACCAGCTATGAACCCTGTCATTAACGGCGCGTCCTCTCTATGGTATAGAGAGGCTTTGACTTCCGTGAAAAGCGGACCTTCCATACCGTAGGAGACCTGCCGGTCAATCACCCCTAGCATACGGGCGCTTTCTGCAAGGTTTTGGATCTGCTCTTTGGGGAACGGTCTGAAAACGCGTACTCTTGCTGCGCCAACCTTCAATCCACGGTTTCTCAAACGGTCGACAGCGATTTTGGCTTCACTTCCGATGGTGCCCATGGAGAGTAATACTAGGTCGGCATCCTCACATCTATAGCGTTCCAAGTGGCCACCATATTCACGCCCGAACTTTTCGCCGTATTCCTTATCGATCTTTGGTATGAGTTTCCTAGCCTTCTCCATAGCCTCATACATGAAGTAGCGGAATTCCATGTACCACTCTGGATAGATTAGGCTGCCGTGAGTGACAGGCTCATTAACATCCAGTATCCAAGGGGGATTGTATGGTGGCAGAAAGGAATCGACATCCTTCTGATTTGGTATGTCGACTGGCATGGATGTGTGAGAGAGAATTAGTCCTTCATGGCAGACCATGGCCGGCATCATAACTTGCTTGTCTTCGCACAGCCTGTAAGATTGGATAATCGTGTCGAATATCTCTTGGTTATCTGCGCAGTAGAATTGTATCCACCCTGTGTCTCGCTGGGATAAAGAATCGCTGAAGTCTGCCCATATGTTCCAGCCTGGGCCCATGGCACGGTTCACCACTGACATGACTATTGGAAGGCGAGCAGCTGACGCCCAGTGAAGCATCTCGTGCATCAGCGCTAGCCCGTGTGCTGATGTGGCCGTGAAGGTGCGGGCTCCAGCCGCCGCGGCTCCGATACAGGCAGCCATTGCACTGTGCTCCGATTCAACCCTTATGTACTTGGCATCCATCTCCCCCTTCTCAACGAAATCTGCAATCTGTTCGACTACTGGTGATTGTGGAGTTATGGGGTACGCGGCTATCACGTCTGCTCTGGCGGCCCTGCAGGCGTAGCCCGCTATGTGATTTCCTGTGTCTATTATCATCTGGGCCATTAACTTTCCCTCTTCATCTTTATGGCTGTGACAGGGCACTCGTTGGCACAGACTCCACATCCCTTGCAATATTTGTAGTTGACCCTTGGCACATCTCGCTCTCCTCGCTCAATACAACCCTCCGGGCAATAAATCCAGCAAAGCAGGCATTTGGTGCATTTGGATGAATCAATAACGGGACAGAAGGTTCTCCAGAAACCGGTTTCTCCTGCACTTCCAGTCATTGGTCGTGAAAGAATTGTAAGAGGCATATCCTTTCGGCTTTTAGGCTTTCTGCTCATATACCTTCACCAGCCTTTCGCGAGTGTTTTGTAGGCTCTCACTGCCGCCTCTGCGTTTTTCTCTCCAGCAGGTCCAGACCACTGCTTCTGTATGGTTTCCGTCAGGCTTTTCAGTTTGACTTCACCAGTTGCTTTGGCGAAGGCTCCTGTCATCGCTGTGTTGACGACTGGGAGTCCTGCAACCAGAAGTTCTAGTTCAAGGGCGATGCCCGTGGCGTCCACCGTTGCCACGCATTGTCCCATGATATCAGTTTCATCAGGCTTTTTCGCCGTGTTCAATATGATCGTCCCATCTTCTTTCAGCCCATGTGTAATGTCTACTATCTCAAGCAGCTTGGGATCGAAGACCAAAACGTAATCGGGATGGTAGATTCGACTCCGTATTGGGCTAGGCTTATCTGCGATTCGAAGAAACGCTTCGACTGGAGCTCCCCTCCGCTCTGCACCAAAAAACGCAAAGGATTGGGCCCACTTTCCCTCCGCAAACGCAGCCCGAGCCAACAACTCTGCTGCAGTAACGCCGCCCTGCCCTCCTCGACCATGAATCCTAATCTCTTTCATGAGTTCTTCCTCCTGAATAGAGAACAAAAAGTGCATCCCACATAATATTAGTGTTTGGCTTTAGCGTAACTAGACATAGTAACAGATAGAGATTCGTCAGTGAAGTGCAAACTCGAAATCTTGCCGTAAGGTTAGCGATAGAGTGTTCACAGAAAGTCCCTGTCCGAGCGAAGCTTTATTTGACGCCCCTTAAAGGGTATGAAAGAACAGAGGAAGCCGGGATAGTGACTCTTCAAGAGGTCAGATGGCATGGCAGGGGTGGACAGGGGGCATGGACCGCTAGTGAACTGCTTGCAAAGGCGGCCATATATGAGGGAAAATACATTCAATCCTTTCCCGAATTCGGACCAGAACGGATGGGAGCACCTTTACGTGCCTTCACAAGGATAAACAACAAACCGATAAGAATGCACTGTTCCATATACAACCCACAGGTGGCGGTCGTTTTGGACCCAACCCTATTAAACACCACTCCTGTAGCTGATGGACTAGCCCGAGATGGACTCCTTATCATAAACACCCAAGAACCCCCAGCCAAGATTCGACATAAACTAGGCCTTACTGGGCGAGTGGTTTGGACGGTCCCCGCCACAGATATTGCAGTAAGAATATTGGGGAGACCGATAACCAATACAGCTATGTTGGGGGCCGTCGCCCGCGCTGCCGGAATTGTCGATCTGAAAAGCCTAGAGAGAGTCGTGAAGGAGAGATTCCCAGCCAGAATCGCGGAGAAAAACATCGGAGTTATGAAAGTAGCATACAAGGAGGCTAAATCAGGATGACCAGCCAAAAGAAGGGCTGGAAAGAGATTCCAATAGCGGGAGTATGCTGGGTGCCAAGCACAAAATATCTCACAGGAGACTGGAGAACATTCAAACCAGTAGTGAACTCAGAAAAGTGTACACTATGCTTGTTATGTCACCTCTACTGCCCAGACGCATCAATACAACTGAAACAAGACGCTGAAGAAATCGAATTTGATTATGACCACTGCAAAGGATGTGGGATTTGCGCCGAAGAATGTCCAGTAGAAGCTATAGAGATGGTGCGGGAATGAAGGAGGGATAAATGAATGGCTACGACCAAGCAGAGAATGCTCGCCCTGAGTGGAGATGAAGCAGTGGCATACGCAGTCAAACAAGTAGATGTTGATGTGGTGGCGGCATATCCAATAACTCCACAAACCATAATCGTTGAAAGATTCAGCGAATATGTACACAACGGAGAAGTAGACACTGAATTTGTTTGCGTAGAATCTGAACACAGCGCCCTAACCGCATGCCTTGCAGCAGCCGCCACAGGAGCCAGAACATTCACCGCTTCAGCCTCAGCTGGACTGGCGCTGATGCACGAAATCTTGTACGTAACATCAGGTTGCCGAGCACCAGTCGTTATGGCTGTAACCAACCGAGCACTCTCAGCGCCCATTAACATACACTGCGACCACGCGGACAGCATGGTGGAACGGGACGCAGGATGGATACAGATCTACGCCGAAAACTCGCAGGAGGCGTACGACTCACTCCTACAAGGCTTCAGAATAGCCGAACACCCAGACATACTCTTGCCTACCATGATAATGCTGGATGCTTTTGTCCTCAGCCATACACTGGAGAACGTGAAGGTGCTAACCGATAAAGCTGTTCGCAAATTCGTTGGGACACGGGAAATCGCTTTGGTAAGAAGCCATAAAGAGGCGGTAGTACCGTTCAAGCTAGATCCAGAAAACCCCCTAACAATGGGTCCTCTTGCCCTCTACGACTACTACTTTGAACATAAAAGACAGCAAGAAGAAGCTATGAGAAGAGCTCTGAAACTAGTCAAAAGGATACACGACGAATACGCGGAAATAAGTGGACGCAGATACGGAAACGGTCTCATCGATCCTTACCGTATGGAAGATGCCGAGATAGCAACAATATGCGTGGGATCAACTGCGGGAACAACGAAGACCATTGTAGACAAACTCCGAGCAGACGGCGTAAAGGCTGGGCTACTTCGTTTGCGTACTTATCGCCCTTCTCCAAAGCAGGACATAATAAAGGCGCTGAAGAGCGTGGAAGCCGTAGCGGTCATGGATCGAAGCCACAGCTTCGGAGCATACGGAGGACCCATATTCCACGAGATACGTCACATCCTCTACGATTCCGAAACGCGTCCGCAAGTTGTCGATTACATATATGGTCTGGGAGGAAGAGACATGCCACCACACCTCATACACCAAATCTATAAAGACCTAGAAGAAATACTCGACACAAAACGAGTCAAAAATCCAGTCCAATTCATAGGAGTAAGAGAGTAGGGAGTGAAGAAGAACGTCAGAGTGGAAATTCACCACCAAAGACATAGCAGAAAAACCTGAACTATTAATGCCTGGGCATCGAGCCTGCGCAGGATGTGGACCCGCAATTGCGTATCGACAGATACTGAAAGCCACGAGAGGACCAACAATAGCGACAAACGCAACCGGATGTATGGAGGTCGTCTCGACCATCTATCCATATACCTCCTGGGCAATCCCATGGATTCATACAGCATTCGAGAATGTAGCCGCCAACGCATCTGGAATCGAGGCGGCTCTAAGAGTCATGAGAAGGAAAGGCCGAATCAAACAGAACCATATTGATGTAATAGCCTTCGCTGGAGATGGCGGAACCTACGACATCGGCATACAAGCCTTGTCCGGCGCCGCTGAGCGAGGTCACGACTTCCTCTATGTCCTGTATGATAATGAAGCGTACATGAACACTGGCATCCAGCGAAGCGGGGGCACCCCCCACGGAGCCTGGACCACAACTTCTCCCGCAGGCCGCGTGATACCAGGCAAGCCCGAGTACAAAAAGCCCATCGCCGACATAATACTAGCGCATGGAATCCCCTACGTAGCCACGGCCTCACCAGCCTACTGGCGAGACCTAATCACGAAGACCCGCAGAGGCTTAGAGGTCAACGGCCCAGCCTTCCTACACGCCCTCGCACCATGTCCACGCGGCTGGCGTTATGACACGAGCAAAACAATCGAGATTGCAAAGCTAGCAGTTGAGACCTGTGTTTTTCCCCTATGGGAGTCTATCGAAGGTAAATGCACACTGTCACCTCCCAGCAAGGTCATCGCCCTGAAGCCTGAGCGCCAGAAACCAGTCAAAGACTATCTGAAGACTCAGGGCCGCTTCAGACATCTCTTCAAACCCAAGTTTGAACAGGTCATCGACGAGATTCAAGACATTATCAACAAGCGTTGGAAGCTACTACTCGAGAAAGCAGCATGACCCAGCTCTTTTTTGCGAGAACAAGCTACACCTAGAAAGATTCATCGATTGGGAAACCAAGACTAAACAAATGCTAATAGAATAGTGAGAAGGATCCCTGTCACCGGAAACAGAGTCAAAGCCAGTCTTTTAGCCTGCTCCGCCGCCTTCTCTGTGAGAGCACATAATGCCTCTATCTGCTTTTCTCCAATGACTCTAATTTCTGGGATGGTTTTTGTGTACCATGAAACCTTTGCAGGTTCCAGACTATTTAGCGCTTTTGTCACGGCCTCTATAGCATATTTAATGAGCTTTGATTGATCCATAGCTTCGCCTATGGGATGATACCCCCGTGGCGTCAGCACAACACCATTTACTGCATGAGTATCCGTCGTAAGAATTTCTCCCTCATCAATGCCTAGCTCCCTAAGCGTCGAAAGAATCTTCTCTCGCAATCCAGATATCATGTTATTTCCGTCGATAGTCACATAGGCCGTTTTCTGGGTGTCCACCTCTAAAACGACAACGCTTATCCCTCCAGGTCCCATACCCTCCTCAACCCCAAATTCTTCAGGAACAACCCTTGAAGCCCCCACCAAAAAAGGACAACGCTGACAGCTTAATGCTGCCTCTAGACTTGCCACCGCCGCCATCCTCAGAGGATCAACCGCCTTCTCAAGGTTAAATTGTCCATCAATGCTGTTATGGGCGTCGATAATAATTGCTGGAGACAACCCTCGTTTCTTTGCCTCCCTGACGATAGCTGAGTTCAGCCCCTCAGGCAGGTCTTCCATCATTTCAGGCGCGAGAGTTAACGTGACGAAGGCGTAATCTCCGAATATTTGACAGCTCGCACTCGCCTCATTTCTCTCGACTCGAACAAAAGGAGTGGCCCTAGTCTCAAAAGAGGGAAACTCTACATAATCAAGAACGCTAGCTATAACCTTCAGACTCTGAGCTTGAGAAGATAAATCGAGATCGTGTCCAAACAAACCATGAGGAACAGAGACTGCACACCGCAGTTTCTTTTCAAGAGCTTCCTGAACCATGGATGGGAAGAGGCTGCTTCCAACATTTCTGAAGGGCCCAGGATGAAACGCTGGAACCACTATCATCGCTTTCATAGCTTTGTCTCCCCTGAATGCCAGAAGTGATAGTTCCACATCTCTTTTGTCACCGAGCCTCTCAAAGAACTTTTCAAGTGGCATGTTCAAATCCTCAGTCCAACTTGCCACAAATGCTTTGAAGAGGGATAAGGATGGTATACCAATCATTTTCTTGCCAGTACGATCTATAAGAAATGTGAAAAGATGAATTGCCAATCCAATCACGATAATGGAAAGGGGCATAAAAAGAAAGAGAAAGGGGGTTACACGAAATCCTATGGCTGAAGCCATTAGAAGCATGAAGACCACGGAGAGGGCAGGCGGCAAGACAGCGGAGAGAGAAACTCTTCCGCTATTTGCAAAGGATGTCGTAGATAAAACCGTCCACCGAAGCATGAGAACTGCGCAAGAACCTAGCAGGAACAATTTTATCCAAACAATGGGGTTTTCAAGAAGAAGGCTAAGGATGCTGCCGAGAATAGTGATCCCAAGCCATGTTAAACTGGAGAAGAAAGACAGAGCGGAGCAACGTCGGTAATCAAAAATCGGGTCACCCGCCAAGAGAAGGCGACTGATCACGAAGTTGGAGGAGAGATTTATTAGAAAAAGGGATATTCCGAGAATCAAACCTAAAGCAAAACCGCCAAGAGAAAGCTGAAAAGGCAGAATCGCTAGTACCCCCCAAACAACACATAACACGCAGAGATAGAGAATGATTTCTTTTTCAGATGGAAGCGTGAATAACGAAGAGTAACGCTTCACCATTCTGCCCATATACGCGCTCAATGAATTTGTTGAATCCATCCCCGAACAAGCTCTCATTCCTTTGATGTGTTAAAGCCAATCTTGAAAATGCCGAATTGCATCAAGATTATTTCACTAGCATTATCTTTCATAACCTTTAAATAAATTCAACCGCTATGTTTATGTGTAAGGGGAAAGCGCAAGGCTATCTGAGGGTGTTGCTTCAACAATGGTGTTAAAGTATAAGTATACTTTAACTAAAGACGGAGAGAGGAGATGCGTCAACGACGAATTCTATCTGCAAGAAACCCAGACATACAAAGGATACACGGAGAAAATCTTCCGACTATTACACAGAACTGATGAAGCCTTAACCGTCAGAGAAATCAGCAATTTGACTGGGATCC
>CP070749.1:515617-527907 GCA_020348365.1 Candidatus Bathyarchaeota archaeon | reverse complement strand
TCCAATTCGAAGATGAACTCGCATCGATGGCCGCCATCCTAGGCGCCTCCTGGGCTGGAGCCAAAACAATGACTTCAACCTCTGGACCCGGGTTCAGCCTCATGACGGAGAACTTCGGCTTGGGAGTGATGATGGAAGTCCCCACAGTCATTGTTAACATCCAAAGAGGAGGCCCAAGCACCGGGCTTCCCACACTCACTGCTCAGGGAGATGTCATGCAGGCGAAATGGGGAAGCCACGGACCCTACGAGATAATCGCCCTTTCACCAGACTCGCCACAGGAAGCCTTCGATCTCACAATACGCTGCTTCAACCTCGCAGAGAAGTATCGAGTTCCCACAGTCCTCCTCGCAAGCGAGACGGTTGGTCACAGCGCCGGAAAGGTGGTTGTTCCCTCAGAGGATGAAATAGAGCTTGTTGAACGGAAGAAACCCTCAGTTCCGCCGGAGGAGTACTTACCCTACAGACCCGATGAGGACTTAATTCCTCCAATGGCTCATGCTGGCGAAGGATACGCTGTCTGCACAACCGGTCTCACACACGATGAAAAGGGATATCCAGATGTGAGTCCGGAAACGCAGGAGACGCTGATCACACGCTTGAATGATAAAATTCGAAGGCATAGAGATGAGATTGTTGACGTAGAAGAGGCAAACATGGAAGACGCCGAGATCGCAGTCGTCGCTTATGGGCAGGTTTCTCGACCTGCAAAGAGAGCGGTCCGAATGGCCAGAGAAGAAGGAATCAAGGCTGGAAGCATCAAACTCATCACCGTCTGGCCCTTCGCAGATCATATCATACAGAAATGGGCAAAGCAAGTGAAAGTGTTTGTCGTTCCTGAATTAAACTATGGTCAAATCTACCTGGAGGTAAGGCGAGAAGCAGGCGGAGACTCAGACGTTGTCCTGGTTCCAAGAATGGGAGGCAGACTGATTACGCCGCAAGAAATCTATCAGGAAATCAAGAAGGTGAGTGAAAAATGAGCCGGAAGGCGGCTAGAGAGGAGCCTCAAGAGCTACATCCCATGGACTGGTGGCTCAGATCCGAACGGATGCCCCATATCTGGTGTGCAGGATGTGGCATTGGCCCCACATTATATGCCTGGGCCAGAGCGCTAGACAGAGTTGGAATAGACAAAGACAAAGTAGTCTATGTATCGGGGATAGGCTGCTGTGGCAGAGGCTCAGGCTATCTGGCAGTGGACGGCTTTCACACCACTCACGGCAGAGCCATACCCTTCGCCACTGCAATAAAACTTGTCAAGCCAGATCTATGCGTGAATGTCATATCCGGAGATGGAGACCTCTTCTCCATCGGAGGAAACCACTTCATCCACGCCGCAAGAAGAAACGTGGATTTACTCGTCATCTGCACCAACAACTTCATTTACGGCATGACAGGCGGCCAACTTGCAGCCACAACCCTCAGAGGAGACTACTCAACCACCACCCCCTACGGAAATGTTGAACACCCATTCAACACCCCACACCTAGCAGATGCGTCAGGAGCCGTGTACGTCGCAAGATGGACAAGCGTTCACGTAAAGCTTCTCGAGAAATCCATCGCTGAAGCGCTGAAAATGAAAGGCTTTCGATACATCGAGGTTCTTTCACCATGCCCAGTGAACTACGGGAGACGAAATAAGCTTCGTGAAGTAGACGACATTGCGAAATGGTTCTGGGAGTCTTCTGTAATCAAGAACGGAGCCGCCACAAGCGAGGTTCAGATTGAGAGAGGCAAGCCCCTGATCCTCGGAACCTTCGTCAAGCGGGAGAGGCTATCATACTACGGCGAACTGAAAGCGTTGGAAGACAGAGTGAAGGGAGCAGCGGAGGCAAAGAAGTGAAACCGGAAACCAGAAGAGAAGTCATGTTCGGAGGATTCGGCGGACAAGGTGTCGTGACAGCCGGTTTCATTGCGGGCCAAGCAGCAGTCGTCTATGACGACAAAGAAGCCATTTTCACACAGGTCTACGGGCCAGAAGCCAGGGGATCAGCCTGCTACAGCGGCGTTGTGATAAGCGAGGGAGAGATCAGCTATCCCTACCTCCTCAACCCTGAGATCATGGTGATCATGAGCCAAGAAGCATACGAAAAGTTCCTGCCCAGGCTGAAAGATGGCGGGACATTGATTGTTGACAGCACCATCGTAAGCCCAGACAAACAAGCTGAGAAATATCGGCTTTACAAGGTACCTGCCACAGAAACAGCTGAGAAGCTGGGGAGAAGGATCATCGCAAACGTCATAATGCTTGGCTTCTTGGGAGCAGTATGGGATGCACTGAGTATCGAGGCGCTTCAAGAAGCCGTCAAGGGTAGAGTTCCAAAGAAGTACCTAGAGCTAAACATCAATGCCTTCCAAACAGGGGTCAAACTCGGAAAGAAAGCGTTGAAGAGGAAGACCTAGAATAGCCGCCTCGGATGGAAATTACCCCTCAGGAGAAGAATTATCGTGAAAGGAAACGTGGTGAAACGGCAGCTCGACAAGAAACTTGTTCTAGAGCGGAAAACGCTGTCTGTGCGACACCTCCTCACATTAGACGAAGACCTATGCGTTGGTTGCGGAATCTGCGAAGCCATATGCCCAAAGGAATCCCCAAAACTCTCACCAGCCATTACACGCGATGGAAGATTAATGCAGAAACCACTTGTAGACTTCGAAGAGGACAAATGCATATTCTGCGGCGAATGCGTTGACCTCTGCCCAACAAACGCCATAAAAATAGAAAGAAATGGCGAACGAAGACTGCCATTATTCGAGGTTGAAGCCTTCCCCACCCTAAACAAGCTGCTCGATATCGATGCTAAAAAATGCTGGTACGGAGCCATAACAGCTGGTTGCGACATCGTATGCCAAGAGGAATGCCCAACGGAAGCGATAGAGGTAACCATCAAGAAAATCGGAGAAGACGCAGCGGGGAGAATAGTTGACTTCAAAGTAACTGAAGAAGACTGCATCTTCTGCAAGAAATGTGAAAGCGCATGCCCAGAGGATGCAATTCACGTCACAAAACCCTTCAGAGGCTCCCTTCAAGTCGACACAAGTCTCTGCCCATCCGGATGCCAAATATGCGCTGATATCTGCCCGAGTGAAGCCATTATAATAGACGAGGACAAGAAACTCGTGATCAACGAGGAATTCTGCATCTATTGCGGAGCCTGCCAACAAGTCTGTCCTGAGGACGCAATAAAAGTGAAGAGAACACAAGTCTTGCACTCTGACGTCAAATCAGGAGCATGGGTCAAAGCCCTAGAAAAACTAACTTCCTATGAATCCTTACTCAAAGAGGTAAGCTCTAAATCTGGAAAGAAGAGACGCACACGCACAAAGAGCCTCGCCGGCCTCTGAAGCGGCAAACAGAAGTCAGATCAGAGCAGCTTCTGCGAAACATAGCGAAAATCAGTTATTCAAAGAAGATGCAATCTATTCCTGTGAGAATCTATGATTGTAGGCATAATGGCGGATACACATGACCGTCTGCCCATGCTAGATAAAGCAGTGAAGAGGCTGAACGAAGAAAAGGCTGAGTTGGTTCTTCACGCTGGGGACTACATAGCACCCTTTGTGGTCCCCTACTTTGAAGCTTTAGAGGCGAATCTGATCGGGGTCTATGGAAACAACGACGGAGACAAAGAACTGCTGAAGAAAAGATTCGCGGATATAGGAGGAGATATCCGTGGGGACTTCGCAGAAATCAAGGTAGATGGAATAAAGGTGGCGATGCTCCATGGCCATGACGAGGATCTTCTGCACTCGCTTGTTGATGCGAAATGTTATGATGTGGTTGTGCATGGGCACACGCACGAGTCTGGAACTCATAGATTTGAAGAGACGATCGTCATAAACCCTGGCGAGATCTGCGGCTACTTGACGAAGAAATCGAGTATAGCCCTATTGGAGACAAAGACGCTTAACGTAGACATAATCACCTTAGAGTAGATGCCATGCGACGTGTAATTGCATTCATTATGTATTCTCCCTATGCTAACTAGCACACTGAATTGAAGGAAGTAGCCGGACCTGGAATAGATTTGAGGTCTCAAAGTGCTTGAGGTTGACGGAAGCCAGAAGAGCGGAAGCGGCACAATCCTGCGCCTATCCGTAGCCCTAGCTGGCATCTTGGGCGAGCCACTCCACATCTACAATATTCGCCGGAAACGCGGTAACCCCGGCCTACGCCCTCAACATCTAGAGGCAGTCCTAACGGCTGCAAGACTTTGCGGCGCGGAGACGGAAGGCGCCTCGCTGGATTCGCAAGAAATCTGGTTCAAACCACAGGGGATTAAAGGTGGGAACATACGGGCTGAGATCGGCACTGCAGGCAGCATCCCCATGCTACTGTTAACGGTTCTCCCCCTCTGCGCTTTCGCCAAACAGACTGTACACCTTCACATAGTCAGGGGCGGCACTGACGTTCGCCACTCCCCCACCATCAACTATCTGAAGCACGTGCTTCTCCCAGTGCTCGGGCGAATGGGCTTGAAGACCATCTTGGAGATTGAAAAGTATGGTTACTACCCGAAAGGCATGGGTGAGGTTTCCTTGCTGGCTCAGCCATGTCCACAGCTTGCTCCTTTGTGCCTTGAAGATTATGGAGTCCTAAAGGAGATAAGCGGCGTCTCTGTCTGCACCTTTCTGGAAGATAGGAAGGTTGCGGAGCGCCAAGCTAACGCAGCAAGCAGACACCTCGAAGCCCACGGTTATGAGGCGAATATCCGCGTGGTAAATGACAGGTCTAACCCAATTCAGAAGGGCAGCTCGCTCGTATTGTCCGGGAAGACCAGTACTGGAGTCCTTCTAGGAGGAGACGCGATCGGCGAGCTACGCAAGCCTAGCGAAGTGGTGGGAAAGGAAGCCGCCGAAAACCTACGGAAAGAGCTGAAGGCTAAACCAACGGTTGATTCGCATCTTGCAGATATGCTTGTGCCATATGTGGCACTGGCGGAAGGCAACTCAATCTACCTAGCGAGGACCGTGACCGAACACTTGGACACTAACATATGGCTTGCTCAGAAGATCTTAGGTGTAGAATTTCATATTTCCAGAGTGGGAAGTCTCTATCAGGTTGAGAAGGTAGGGTCTTAGGGAGGGTCTTTGTTGATTAAAGCTCAGGTCCGAGGCGTCTACTCAACGGCTCTCACCAAGCTTCTCCTAGATCACGGCGCAGTCATAGTCCGACCTTCTGTTGCAGCAAAAGAGAGATTTGGGTTAGAAGAAAGGAATGAAGCATCCGATCTGAGCATCCGTGAGAGGCCTGATCGCCAAGGAGTGAGCGCCTCAGGAAGAGAAGACCCCAGCAACACATTCAAAGCGATTCTGCAATCTAATCTTCAAGATGTCATTATCAGGGAGAAGCCTCAAGGAGAAGCGGCTCTTGTCGAGTTTGGAGGGGACCGCCGCTTCTTAGATGTGGAGTTTCCAGCTTTGTCGAAGAAGAGACTAGACGCCATTCGGAGGTCTGTTACAGAGACGGTGGACGGACATCACCACTTCAAGGCGTGTGGAGGCAATTTTTCTGTGGCGGTGGATATGGCGGAGAGGCTGCTTGGGATTGGGGGTCCAACAGAGGAGGCGGAGAAGCTTTTTAGGCAGACTGTTAGAGCTGGCTTTCCCACTGCAGGTTCCACGATTGTCATCGAGCACGTGAAGTTGGACGGTCGGATTCTTCATTTAGGTGAAGCTCGGGTTGAAGTGTTTGATAAGGATGAATCCCTGATCGAGTTCAAGAGAATTGTCAAGGGCGAGGGAACCTACGATGCTCTTGGAACCCGCAGGGAGCCTGGCGACCGTGCTGTCACCGAGGCGAAGATTGGGGAATGGCATTATAAGACTCGATATTTCTCGAAGGACGGCGACTACAAGGGATCCTACATCAACCTGAACACGCCAACAGAGCTCTATCCACACGGAATTCGTTATGTCGATTTAGAGGTTGATATCTGCATTTGGCCCAACGGCAAGGTGGGGAAGGTGGATGAGGAGAGGCTTGAATCTGCCGTGCTAGAAGGGGTGGTCACCCAGAGGCTGGTTGAGACCGTTAGAGAGAAGGTGCAGGAACTGATGGAAACTACTGAAATGTGAAGATTATGTCGATGCGTAGAAAGGTGTTTCTAGTCACAGACGGGGCTTCAAGAGGCAATCCTGGTCCATCAGCGATAGGTTTCGGCATCTATGATGAGGATTGGAAGCCTCTTGAAGAGCACACGGAAGACATCGGCGATGCCACGAATAATGAGGCAGAGTACAAAGCGCTCATTAAGGGTCTGGGTGCATGCGCGAAGTATTGTAGGGGCGCAGTTGAGCATTTCACTGATAGCAGACTCATTGCGAAGCAATCCAGCGGCGAATGGGTGGTGAGAGCCCATAATCTGATGCCCCTGGCAGAAGAGGTCTTCAGGAAGCAGCTCCAGTTTGAGCATGTAACCCATCGATACATGCCAAGAACTGATCCGAAAATCCAGCGAATAGATGAGCTAGTGAACCAGAGAACCAGTCAGCCCTCATGATGCCCCATAGGGATCCAAGGCGTCCAGACTTGAATTATTTGCTGAATATCCGCATTCTGCTGGGTCGTGGCATAGTATGGATTAAAATCAAGGCGACACCACTCGCAAGACTCCTCTTCTGCGCGCGCTGGATGTGGTGCACATATACATTTTTCTGCCTTGAAAGCCGAAATGGGATTGACGTAATTGACATATTGGGCTAGAACGTAGCATCATCGTATGAATAGTCACCGTGATATGAACATAGCGGGTAGTATTTCTCCGTATTAGCAAGATAGATGATGACCTCGACGCAAATTGTCTGGAAGTTGAAGGCGACAAAGTTGAGCAACCTTGAAGTCATCCGCAGCTTGAAGAGGGATTTAATCCGTATGCGCAAGGAGATAGAAGCTATGGATGGACAAGAAAAAAGGAAAGCGTGGAAAGCCTACGCGGAGCTTTTGACAAGCTTGGAAGTGGGCAAGCGAGACAGCCATCCAAGCTGAGGGCCTCCTTCAAAAGAGCGACTAACCATTTACGCGCAACGATACATACACTACATTTCTAAACGCACGCAGCATTCTGGCTAGGCGTCTTCCCTCTCTTCTCTATTTGGCTGTGAGGTTTTTCTCATGTAATGCCTTAGAATAGGCCATAGGAATCCTATAGCAACCATGATTAGCAAAATGTAGATTGGGTCGATTCTCCCCACGAAGAAAGGCAGCGACGTGAGGATTACAATCATTAAGGCTACAAACAGAATGTAGCCGAATGTTCTTCTGTTCATAATATCACAAAGGAACGCTTAATCATCTCTTCTTTCTTCAACCAGCGATATCGGCCAGATAGTGGATTGAATGAAGATTTCTTTTTAAATCTTCAGCCAGACCCGAGCGCGCGCTCTACATGGTTTCCATTTTGTAAAGGACATTTAAGCCTTTGAGTGTTTCGTGGACAGAGGTCATGATCTGTAGTATGTCCTCCAGCTCAACATCTCTTTTCCAATTGTACACGTAGTCATACTGCCCTGTTATTGCCTCAAAACCCATGTCCTGTAGTTTCTCAGCCACTATCACGGGGTTTGCGCCTTCGCTATTGTACCACATCCTCAAGTAGGTTCTCATACTTCCCACCTCCACCTAGATTGAGATGCGAATCATTTAACATTTTTGCGCGTTCGGCATGCATGCAGGTCCTTTGTGAACATGGAAGTCTTATACCCTTGTCTCTTATTGTTTTTCAGATAGGGCGGATGTATGATGGATGCCTTCGACATTATGATGGTGGCTTTGAAATTCAATGTAAAGATAAACCAGCGGGACCTCGATGGCATAGTGGAGCTAATGACAGATGATCACACGTTCATAGACGGTGAAGGTGAGGTTCATAGGGGGAGAGAAGTCATGAATCAAGGCTGGAGAGATTTCTTCGCTAGCTACCCTGACTATAGGAACATTTTCACGAGAGTCCAAGTTGTAAATGACCTCGTGGTGATGGTAGGCTATTCCACTTGCTCATATGAGCCACTCGGCGGCCCTGCACTATGGAGTGCGAAGGTTCGTGAAGGACATGGCTCAGAATGGAGAGTATACGCAGACACATCACAAAATCGAAAAGAAATAGGAATCACCGCCTAAGTCACATGCACACGCATGCACAGTGGATACACGCAACAAATATGCAGGTAACTGCACGTTAGCGTATGAAAAAGCAAGCAAAGAAAAAGAAGTAGACTTCAAAGGATGTTTCGATTGTCAAGGTGTTCCAAACCCTCGACTCATGGAATCCATGAAGGAGGGAGCACCCATATCCAAGGTTGAGCTGAGAGAATATTTTGAAGAAGTAAGAAAGCATCCAAGCCCTGAAGATCTGCAGAAAGCTAAGAAGTTTGCCAGAAAGATATTGCAGGACTACAGTTGAAGCTACGGTTTTTATGACTTATGGGAGAAACTACTCCACACTACGTAATCTCTTGTTATTCCTAGTGTTCTAGTATTCAATGAATGGTTTATTGTTGTGTTTGTTGTATTCTCTGTTCTCGCTTCTGTAGTTCATTGTAGAGGTATTCGAACCACTCGAACAACTCGGGCATATTGTAGTGCTTCCTGGTGCCTTCTATTATGGGTTTCAATTTTTCCCATACACCCGTACTTGATCCGCTCACAAGGTATTCAATAGTATCGATGTCTATGAGGCGTTTGTGCAGCAGAAATCCAAGTCCATCATAGTACCCCGTGATTGTGTGAAGCGCTTTGTCAGACAATGGGTCACCGTAATTTTCCAGATATTCTTTGTAGTCCTTGAATTCCAGGTTCCATATTTTGGATATGTATTCAATGACTTCGCTCATAGTAACCTTCAGAGCTGGATTGAGTTGTATAATGAGTCCAGTATGCCTCGTTTTGGCCGCATCTCGCATCTGGAAGATGGCAAAGATCACGCCTACTACCACGCTTAACGCTGCTACGCGCGCGCGTCTCAAATCTCAACATTCAACAGAAAAAGGAAGAATGATCATTGGTGTGTTCGCTTGAGGAGCGGGTGTCTCGACATCTGCAGGCTAAGGAGAGGAGACAACATAGAAGGTTATGCTGCCGGCCAGCTCTCCCTTCACGGTTATGTCAAAGATGGCGTAGCCTTCGGCTGATGGTTTGAAGCTCAAGACGTTTGTGGCTGAACCGTAGCCTGCTATTGTCGCTTTGTAGGGAGTTCCTGTGATAGCGCTGATTGTTGCGCTGTCAACACCGCTGCTGTGAACAAGGCTTAGAGAGACAACAACGTATTCTGGATAGCGGTCCAGATTAGATATCTCTATCTTCATAGAGGAGTCTTCTCCTACCTTGTATATTGCTACTGACGGGTAGGCCACTGAGATGTCACGAATTCTGACCGTTCTGGTTGCATCTTCAGATTCTGAGATGACGGTGTAGTTTGCAGCTCCAGGGTTCCATATCATATAGCCCATAGCCACCCCAATGGCTGATCCAGCCACGAGGATGAGGATTAGCAGGAGCAACTGTCCGAACTGCCAAGCTGGTCTTCTTTCCATCGATAATCACATCTAGAGCCTCTGAGCGTTTAGTAGAAAAGCATTATGAACCAGCACTACGTATTCCTAATTAGCAGCCATTCTCGGCAGCAACATGAGAATCAGGTTATGCGTGCCACTTGCTAGCCACACTAACACTCATGCATGCAAATCATTGAATGTCATTCAGTTAATCTGAGTGAATCATTAAGGGAGTGTAGGGAGCTAAAGATTTAGGAAAGAGGTCCCCATGACACACATAGAATTGATGTGACAATGAAAATCAAGATTCTCAGAAGAGAAGAAATAGAGAAAGTCAGGGGTATAGATAGAAGCGAAATTGTGAAGCAGATCTATTATCATAAAGATGGAAAGCTCACCCTTGAAGATGAATTCTATGACGTCAGAGGATGGAATCCCTCAGAACTTGAAGGAAATATCAAGCATCTTCACGACCTTTATGATAGGGATGGGACTCTATTCGGAGCATTCGAAGAAGACAGGTTGATTGGAATCTCGGCGTTAGAATCAAAATTCATAGGAAGGAAAAAAGACCAACTTCAACTGTATTTTCATCACGTAGACAAACATTACAGACACAAAGGAATCGGCGAAAGATTATTGGGAAAGATCATAGAGAAAGCGAGAGAGTTGGGAGCCAGGAAGCTGTACATCTCCGCGACACCATCCAGAAATACGATAGACTTCTATATGCATATGGGATGCAGATTGACCTCGGAACTGAATCCAGAATTGTACAGGCTAGAACCGGAAGACATCCATTTAGAACTGAAGCTGTACTAGAAGGGTGCATGCACCTGTGGGTAAGCCCATTATGGCTGCTAGACTAGGACCTGATGTCATACAAGAAAAGCAGAAAAGAATCCATCGACAAATAAGCCTCAATTCACGCGCAGAGCCTCTACTCCTCAACACAGATGGGAAAAATGCGTATCCAAGAGGTCTTCAAGACTGGATAATCTTCTCACATGTTTCCCATGAACCTTGTCATCACGGTCAATCAAGTATACAGTTAATCCTGCCCCTTGAGCTCCTCTGTAATCAGCATCCATTTCATCACCAATGAAGATGGCGTCTGAAGCGGCAATCTTCAACTTCTCCAGTGCATAGAGGAAGACCTCTGGGTCAGGCTTCATCTTCCTCAGGGTATCAATAACAACCACGACATCGAAGAAATCCTGCAGGTCAACCTTGGGCAATATCCCGTTCACGTCACTCTGCAAGCCATTTGTCACAACCCCCAACTTCAAGCCCTCAGCCTTGAGCAGGGGCAACATCTTCTCTGCATCAGGATAGAGAGTCACGTTGGAATAGTCCCACCAATGACCAGCAGCGAATTCAGCCAGCTCACGCGCGTCTATGCCCACGTGGAGGTTGTCCAGAATCCGCTGGTTCCACTGAACCCAGAACTCATCCAGCAGAGTTGTTAGATCTCGGAAATTCAATCTCTTCTCTGCTTCCTTCCATGCGGCGGTGATCTCTTTCAAAGAACGATGTACACCGCGATTTTCGAGAATGATCTTCATTACATGTGGAATCTCTGTCGTTTTTATCAATGTGCCTCCCAAATCAAAGAGTACCGCTTCAATTCCTCGCCTACTACGCTTCATTTTTCCCCTCAGAAATGATGTGTTCCTGACTTAAGGCTATTGCACTCCGAACGCGCGCGTGGTGGAGGATAGTTAAGACTTGATTGCTAGCTTCATTGACAACGTACAAGAACTTTCGTGATCATATTTGGCATCTAATGAGAATCTAGAGACTATCTATGTAGTTCTCTATTGATCTTCTCTCTTATCTCTGGAAGTCTTCTTCTAATAACTGATCTTAGTTCATCCGCTTTTATTGATTGCTTCAATGCAATTCCATGAAGTGCCATACCATAAGTCGCCATTGCGCCCACAACATATCCAAGAGCTATGTCTCTAGTAGATGAGTGAGGTACTTCTTGGGTAAGCCACTTAATTGAATCCAGAATGTTTGATTTCATCAAACTATCAAATTCGCTTTCAATCATACCTCTAACTCGCTCATCCAAACTTCAATCACCTATACTTCACATCTGAATCTCTTGAATTAACTCTTTTGGCACGAGTGCGCATGCATGGATGCTATGACCCGCTTTACCTCTTCAGGATTGTCTAAGTTGCTGTGTTCAGATAAATGTTTTAATCGACACCCCACGGTTTCTATAGTTGACTCGGAGAGACCAGCACCCTTAAGTTTCAACAAGACAGAAAGAATCTCTGCCCCAAAAGTCCGTAGTTCAAGAACAAGGGGTCGTGGTCTAGTATGGTCTAAGATTCGCGCCTGGGGCGTGCGAGGTCCGGGGTTCAAATCCCCGCGACCCCACTAATAATCGCCCGGACATGCGCGCGCGTCATCTATAATCTTATATCCAAAAAACTTGAAATTGTGTTCTTAGGTAGTTCGAGTTTGTCTGAAAAAACGGTCATTTTTTGGTACGAACTAGCTGGAATGATTCTCATAATTATTTTCGGAAGTATGCTCCATTTTACTTTTGAATGGTCTGGAAATCAGCCAATTGTTGGAGTGTTTTCTGCCGTGAATGAAAGCGTATGGGAGCATTTGAAAATTGCTTTCTGGCCAACCCTCATGTATGCAATCTTTGAATACCGTTACTTGAACAAGAGAACCAACAACTTCTTTTTTGCTAAGACCATTGGAATTTATGCTATAATGCTCATTATTCCAACAATCTTCTACTCATATACATTTTTTACAGAAGAGAGCCT
>CP070749.1:505363-515517 GCA_020348365.1 Candidatus Bathyarchaeota archaeon | reverse complement strand
GTCTAAATAACCATCTTTCCTCTCAACTCGTGTCCCACTACTGGCTGACAAGGATGTACACACCCCCCATGAGAGAAAAACATCTATCTGGGGCTTTCCATATACACGACCTCGCCGTCCTAGGACCATACTGCGTGGGATGGGACCTAAGAGAACTTCTGATTTCTGGCTTTGGCGGGGTGTCAAAAAAGATCGAGAGCAAGCCCGCGAAACACTTCAGGACGATATTGGGACATATCGTAAACTTCTTTTTTACTCTACAAGGTGAAGCCGCCGGTGCTCAAGCGTTCAGTAGCTTTGACACCCTTCTGGCTCCATTCATCTATTACGACAAATTGGATTATGGGCAAATCGTCCAAGCTATGCAGGAATTCTTGTTCAATATGAATATACCCACCCGTGTAGGTTTTCAAACACCCTTCACAAACATCACGATGGATCTATCAGTACCGAAGTTTATGGAAGAAGAAGGCGCTATCGTCGGGGGGCAGGTGCTAGATGCGACTTATGGTGATTTTGCTTCAGAGATCGACATGTTGAACAGAGCCTACATCGAAGTGATGTCTCGTGGTGACAAGATGGGCAGAGTCTTCACCTTTCCGATAGTCACATACAACGTGACTGAAGACTTCAACTGGGGATTTCAGGGACTCTTTGAACTGGTAGCGAAATATGGCACACCATATTTCAGCAATTTCATAAACAGCGATATGAATCCTGAGGATGTAAGAAGCATGTGTTGTCGACTGAGAATAGATAACAGAGAGCTGCGGAAAAGAGGTGGAGGATTCTTCGGGGCCAACCCGCTTACAGGCTCGATTGGAGTAGTCACAATAAACCTTCCCAAGATAGGGTACCTAAAAAACGACGAAGACGAGTTTCTTGAAGAGCTAGGCACATTAATGGATATTGCTAAGGATAGTTTAGAGATCAAGAGAAAAATCATTGAACGATTCTCTGACTATGGATTGTACCCATATTCCAGATTCTATTTGCGCTCAATAAAGGAAAGGTTCGGTAATTATTGGAAGAATCATTTTTCCACAATAGGATTGATCGGAATGAATGAGGCACTTCTGAATCTTCTTGGTTGCGACATCGTTTCAGAAGAGGGGGCGAAATTCGCAGTCAAGGTCATAGATTTCATGAGGCGAAAACTCTCAGAATATCAGAAGGAGACCGGGAACATCTACAATCTCGAAGCAACTCCAGCAGAGGGAACCTCCTACAGGCTCGCTAGGATCGACAAGAAGACACATCCAGACATAATCGTTGCCAACGAAAGCTATCTCAAGAATGACGGGTTTGAACCCTTCTACACAAACTCGTCGCAGTTACCCGTGGACAACACGCTTGACCTCTTCGAGGCGCTGATGCATCAAAATAGACTTCAGACCCGCTACACTGGAGGAACAGTCTTTCACATATATCTTGGAGAGTCGAATCCTTCTTGGGAGAGTGTTTCCGTCTTGGTGAGAAGGGTTGCTGAAAGGACCGAGCTGCCCTATTACACCATCACTCCTACATTTAGTATCTGCCCAAGTCATGGATACATCTGCGGCGGGCAAACTGCTTGTCCTACATGCGGTGAAAGATGTGAAGTATATTCAAGGGTTGTCGGTTACTTGCGACCAGTCAGCCAATGGAATGATGGGAAGCAGAGCGAGTATAGAATCAGAAAGATGTTTGATGGCAGAGTATCCATCGGCGACTAAGGACTTCGAGACAGGAAGGGGAATCCAGAGTTCTTAGTGTCTTTTCAGGGCTGTTTGGAATGTAAATCTCTGATTACTCTGTTGCTCCTAGAATGAGTGCCAGCAGCGCCATCCTCATCACGATACCATTCCAGACCTGCTGGAAATATCGGGCGTGTGGTGTTTCATCCACCTCATCTGCTATTTCATCTACTCTCGGAAGCGGATGCATAATAACTAAATCTTTCTTCGCCTCTTTCAGCGATTCAAGGTCTATTCTATAGGCTCCTTTGACTTTCGCGTACTCAGCCAAGTCTGGGAATCGTTCCTTCTGGATCCGCGTCATGTAAAGCACATCCGTTTCAGGTAAAGCCTCATCGATACTGGCTTTCTCCAGCACTTCTATCTTCTTTGTTATGACATCCAACACCTCTCTGCGCATCCGAAGAAGCTCCGGTGAGATCAAATGTAATCGAACATCATAAAGAGATAGTGCATATGCTAGAGAATGAACGGTTCGCCCATACCGCAAGTCGCCAACCAAGGTGATGTTCAGACCGTCGATTCGACCTCTCTCCTTTAAGATCGTGTAAAGGTCCAGCAGTGCCTGTGTTGGATGCTCCTCGGCACCTGACCCCGCATTGATTATTGGTATGTGGGCGAATTCGCCAGCGAGTCGGGCCGCTCCTTCCAGCGGGTGTCTCAGCGCTATGACATCCGCGTAGTTATCAACCACGCGTATTGTGTCAGCGAGGTTTTCTCCCTTCTTGACCGAGGCCATCTCTGCCTCGGCAAACCCTATGGAGTCTCCTCCAAGCCTGTGCATGGCAGCCTCGAAGCTCAGTCTGGTTCGTGTGCTGGGTTCATAGAATAATGTCGCCAATATTTTCCCTCGAAGCATATTGGACCTGCTCTTTGCGATGGGCTCCATCGCCTCGGCCGTCTCTAATATGTAGTCAATCTCCTCGCGCGTGAAATCCTTGATCGAGATTATGTCTCGTTCCTTAAATTCCAACAGCGACACCAGACAAAAGTTAACGGGCGACAAATAAGCTTTTACTCGGCAACTCCCACATAGTTTCGGAAGGCGATTGGATATGGCGGGAAAGACTCTGCGTGTGTCCAAGATAAGGAAGGGCACTGTCATCGATCACATAGCGGGCGGTCATGCTCTTGATGTGATAAAGATCTTGGGAATCACGGGCCGTGCTGGAGGAGCTGTGACGGTTGCCATGAACGTTCCTAGCAAGAGACTCGGGATGAAGGATGTGGTCAAGGTTGAGGGAAGAGAGCTGAACCCGAAAGAAGTGGATAAAATCGCCTTGTTGGCGCCTCACGCCACAATAAATATCATAAGAGATTACAAGCTCACTGAGAAGAAGCGGGTCAAGCTTCCGAAAGTCATACGAGCAATATTGAAATGCGCAAATCCAGCCTGCATCTCAAACAGTAAAGAACCAGTACAGCCCACCTTTTATGTGGATATGGAAGACCCTCTGCACTTGAGATGCCACTACTGCGGCTACATCATGGAGAAACAAGACGTGCTTAAGCAGTTCTAGCGTTGTGTCAATATCCACACGCTAGGCACCCTGTGCTGGCTCTAGCCTCTTTCTTTATAGGTTCTATTGACTAATCTATTGGAAAGAGAGGCCCTTCAACCTTCTGATTGGAGAAGTAGTATGGCCTTGGCGAGGTCGCCTCCGGTCTCTTCAAGGGCTCTTTGTGCCGCTTCTATGCTCTTGCCAGTCTGGTCTGCAACTAACCTAACATCCTCCTCAGGAATAGTTGCTCTCGTTTCTGGTTGTGCGCGCGTAAGTTCTTTCTCGGTGATTCTCTCTCCAGTCACCTGAAAGATCTTCTGTCCCTGCATGTCAAGAACTGCAACGTCTGGATTTTCCACTATAATCTCTTTTCTGCCAGTTCTTAGGATAACCTCTTGAACGTCTGGCATCGGATTCATGCTCATGCCCATGCGCTGCATCATTCTCTTGGCTTGTCTCGGACTTACCCTACGCCTCAACTTTCCTTCCCATCTACAATAATCTGACCGCTCTCTTAACTCTCTTCCGCCACGCCCTTACGCACCTTTACCGCTACTCCTTTGTTGAAAGCCTTCATCTCCCTTCCCGTGAGTATAGCCCTTCCAACAGCCAACACCCCTCTCTCTTCATTCATAACAACCACTTCCTCCTGAGGGCGTATCTCCTCATCAGCATCTATCACATGCTTCGCAAAGACGCTTCTGCCCTTCATGACGAATGGTGTTGCCTCCTTATGGACCTTAACCCGCATCCGTGGAGGCTTCACACCATCAATTATCCTCTTGCCCCCTTCAATGCTCAGAGAAAACAAGCCATCAGTTGGGCGCAGAGTTGCCAGTCGCTTACCATCCAGGTAAACATACCTTATCCTCCCAGTCCTCTTTGAACGAGCGATTTCAACCCTCTCTGAGAACAGAATTTTTCCGACGCTCTTCCCAAACTGGTAGTCTGCAATGCTCCTGATCTTCTGCAGAGCCGCAATTTTCACCATGCGTCCACCATCAGATTCGACAAGTATAAAGAACAGCTTGTGATAAAAACAGTTTAGGGTGAGGGCTATGGTGACGTGCGAGGTCTGCGGTCGTGAAATCTTTGGTAAACCCTTTAAGGCCATGATTGGAAGAGCCAAGTTGATTGTCTGTAGAGAATGCGCTGAGCTGGGCTCCGTCTCATGGGAGGTTCAGTCCAAGCGTCAACGTAGCGTTGGGAAAACCGCCAGATTGCCGCCCCAAGTCTCAATAACAAAACCGTCTGCGCTGCCTCTGTCTGATGACTTAGAGCTTGTCGAGGATTTTGGTCTACGAATCAGAGCGTCGAGACGGGAAGCGGAGCTGAGCCATGAGGATTTGGGAAGGAAAGTCGGAGAGAAGACTTCAGTTCTTAGGAAAATCGAGATGGGAAGAATGACTCCTAATCACTTGCTAGCGCAAAAGTTGGAGCATGTGCTCAAAGTAAAATTACTAGTTCCCCCCTCTGAACCAGCAATTTCGCGAAGCCACCTATCCCCGCCTCCTGAAGTCACTTTAGGTGACGTCGTTCGTCTGAAGAAGGGAAAAGCGGAGGAAGCTGAGAGACGAGAGCAGTCATAGTTCAACGCAGACTGCAGTCCCAACCTTCCAGCATGGATGAGCTTCGAAGTCTGGCTGAATCTGCAGGTTACACCGTTGTAGAGTCTCTTGAGCAGATCAGAGAACCTGATCCGCGATACCAGATCGGTAGCGGCAAAGCAGAGGAATTGGCTGAGTTGATTGCTGCTAACGGCGTGGAGACTGCGATATTCGACAACGAGTTGAAACCTGCTCAGGCTCACAACCTCGCAAAAGCGACTGGCGTGGAACCCATAGACCGCTTCCAGCTCATCCTGCAGATTTTCGCAAGGAGAGCCTCAACATCCGAAGCCAAGCTCCAGATTCAGCTGGCTCAGCTACAATACGAGCTGCCCCGTGCAAAGGAGAAGGTGAAGTTGGCTAGGCTGAGTGAGCAGCCAGGTTTCAAGGGACTGGGAAAGTACGAGGTTGACCTCTACTATGAGAACGTGAAGCAGCGAATCCATAACATACGGGCGAAACTGAAGAAGAAGAGGAAGAAGAGACATCTGCATCGCACGCGTAGAGCTGAGCTGGGCTTCCCCACTATCTCTCTGGCAGGATACACCAACGCGGGCAAGAGCTCACTCTTCAATGCTCTCGTGAAGGAGAACGCTCCGGCTGATCCAGGCCTGTTTACCACGCTCTCCACGACAACCCGTATGGTTAATCTCTCCGGAAGGAATGCTCTCTTAACAGACACAGTCGGGTTCATTGACCGCCTGCCCCTAAAGCTCATCGAAGCTTTCAACTCGACACTGGAGGAGACGATATTCTCGGACTTAATCCTGTTGGTTGTGGATGTTAGTGAATCTCAGGAGGAGATTGAGAAGAAACTGTACTGCTGTCTCGACACGATCAGAAAGATTGGTGCCACTGGCATCCCTATTGTAACCGCTCTCAACAAGACCGATCTCCTCTCGGAAGGCGAGCTACAATCTAAGAGAGACGTTCTCGAAGGTGTGGCAACCGATTCTGTGCCCATCTCTGCTCTACATGAAACAAACATCGACGTGCTTGAACACGCAATAGTGGATCATCTTGAGAGCTATATTCAGGTATCTTTCTCTATCCCTCTAGCTGATGAATCGATGTCCTTTCTGTCGTGGCTCTTTGAACGGGCTGATGTGCTTCATGTGGAGTATGAGGGGAAGAACGCGAATGTAGTCTTCAAGGCAGTTCCTTGGTTTGCGGACAAGGTCAGGGGGCGGGCGGAAAAGCTTGGCGCTGTTTTCAACGGTTGAGTGAACCGGGAATTGGCTACGCCTGCTTAGGGCACAGCGCCGCGAATCCCATCGACTCGTTGTGCGTTGAGTTTAGACTCTACTTTCTCTTTACCAGTTGAGTCAGGACATTGTCAAATTTGCACTGGTTACATAGACCATCTACGTCTATTGCTGGTCTCATACCACATCTGCTACATTTCATCTGTGACTCTTCACTCCCCAACGAGTCCTTCTCTTTTGGCGTCTTCAGCAAGCGAGTGAATCTGGACATCAACATCTCCTATTTGTAAGAGTACCAACAGGATATTTCAGAATTGTGAAGGAAAGTTCCATACTTCAGATTCGCGCCCTAAGAAGGCCGTCATGCCTGAAGTGTGGATAGAGATAAGATAAATAAGCGTCTGCCTAGCCTATTTACTCTCTCTTACAATCCTTTGGATGAGGAAACTCAAATGCCCATGAAACTGCTGAAAACTAACATGGACAAGGAACAGACGATAGAGCGAGTCCTACATGCGAAACGGTATGCTCTGACTCTGGATAAAGAGCTTTGCACGGGCTGTGGGATATGCGAGGAGATTTGCCCAAGAGAAGCGATTGAAATCAAGAAGTTTCCCAAGGTTGAAGGCGAAAGAGTTGAGCCTCCCACCATAAACATCGACGAGCAGAAGTGCCATTATTGTGGGATATGTGACCCAATCTGCCCCTTTGGAGCCATTGAGGTGAAAGTTGATGGTGAACACTTAATCTCAGTCCTCGAGTCGGAGAGTTTTCCTCAGTTCATCCGTGAGATAGATGTGGACATGACTAGATGCAATCTGGATTGTGTGGAATGTGAAGAAGCCTGCCCATTAGCATTGATCAAGGTTAGGGTGGAGAGTCCAGATGGGAAAGAAGTGAGGGACTTCAAATCGTGGCCTGACAAAGAGAATCTCAAAGTCGTAGTGGATGTGCATAAGGATCTTTGTCCTTGCTGTCGCCTTTGTGAATTGAAGTGTCCCGACGACGCCATTCGTGTGCGGAAGATGATTCAAGGCTTTATCAAGATAAATCCTGAGAGATGTCCAGAAGGCTGCCAAGACTGTCTCGACGTATGTCCAATAACTGGAGCTTTATATCATTCAGAAGATGAGAAAGTACATGTTAACGAGTTATACTGCGTCTACTGTGGCGCATGCAAGACGGTCTGCCCCGAGGAAGACGCCCTTGAACTCCAAAGAACCTCCATACGGCACACGCCGATCCACTCCGGAGCTTGGAATAAGGCTCTGGAGAAGCTGACGTCAACCAAAGAGATGACCAAAGAGTTGCAGGCCAAGAGCGTCAAGAAGGTTAAGGAAACCGTAGAGAAACGCCTTGCATGGAGGAGCTAGAATGTCTGAAGAACCGCGAATCGGAGTCTTCGTCTGCCACTGTGGTCTCAACATCGCTGGCGTAATCGACGTGGAAGAGCTCACAGAGTACGCTCGCACACTCCCCAATGTGGTCTTCGCGAAACGTAACCGCTACACATGCGCCGATCCAGGACAGGACGAGATACGAAAGGCGATAAAGGAACACAACCTAAACCGGGTCGTTGTCGCCGCATGTTCTCCACGCATGCATGAACCAACCTTTCGAAGATGCGTAGCTGAAGCAGGATTGAATCCCTACCTTTTCGAGATGGCGAACATAAGGGAATTCTCCTCTTGGTGCCATCCAAACACGCCGAAGGAAGCCACCGAGAAGGCCAAAGAAATCGTGAAGATGGCCGTGGCGAAGGCCAGACTGCTGAGAGGGCTCAAGACGATGGAGGTTCCCGTGACAAATAGGGCTCTGATCGTAGGAGGCGGAATCGCTGGAATAAGCGCAGCGCTAGACCTCGCCGACATGGGATTCAAAGTGTTTCTTCTTGAGAGAGGCGAGAGCATCGGAGGACACATGGCACAACTGGACAAGACTTTCCCAACCTTGGACTGCAGCATATGCATCGAAGGCCCAAAGATGGTTGATGTCTCCCGCCATCCCAACATAGAGATACTCTCATATGCCGACCTCCTCAGCGTAGAAGGCTTCGTGGGCAACTTCAAGGTCAGGATTCGGAAGAATCCAAGGTATATCATTGCGGACGATTGCACTGGTTGTGGCGAGTGTCGAGATGTCTGTCCCATAGAGATCCCCAACGAATGGGACATGAATATGGGCGTTAGAAAGGCGATCTCAGTTCCCTTCGATCAGGCTGTTCCGCTTGTCTACACAATTCTTAAAGATTACTGCATCGAGTGCTACAAGTGTGTAGACGCTTGCGGGGCTCGTCAAGCCATCAACTTCGAGCAGGAGACTGAAGAGATAGAACTCGAAGTTGGAGCGATTATAGTCTCAACTGGATACAGCATTTACGAACCCTACGATGACAGCCTGTATGGATACGGCAAGTATGACAATGTCATCACGGCGCTGGAGCTTGAAAGGCTTATTCTGGCAGCTGGTCCAACAGGCGGGAAGGTTGTGCGCGCCTCCGACGGGAAGAAGCCGCATAGAGTTGCTATAATCCAATGCGTAGGTTCGAGAGATGTAAACAAGTATGAGTATTGCTCAGGCTTCTGCTGCATGTACTCAGTGAAACACGCGGTCCAGCTCAAGGAGAAGTATGGAGATGACGTGGAAATATACATCCTCTACATGGACATGCGCACAAACTTCAAGGGCTACGAAGAATTCTATCAACGAGCCCGCAAGGTAGGCGTCACTTTCATCCGCGGAAGAGTCTCCAAGATAATCGAAGACCCCGAAACAAAGAATCTTATCATACGCGCCGAGGATATGACCCTCGGCGAACCCATCGAGCTAGAGGCTGATCTGGTGGTGTTGTCCACGGCATCTATCCCCAACAAGGGAACCGATGAGATGTCAAGAATCTTGAACATCACACGCGGAGCTGACGGATTCTTCATGGAGAGCCATCCCAAACTCAAACCTATCGACACGCCCACCGACGGAATCTTCATCGCAGGTGCTTGTCAAGGACTGAAAGATATACCCTACAGCGTCTCTCAGGGAAGCGGCGCTGCCTCAAGAGCTGCAACCATCCTTTCCAAGAAGACTTGGGAGATAGAACCCATCATAGCAGTCGTCAACCCTGACACCTGTAGAAACACAAGAGTGAAATGTGGCATCTGCACCACCAAATGTCCTTACGGCGCTATCAAAGCTCCTGAGGGAGAACCCGCTGTCGTGACTGCGGCTATGTGCCATGGATGCGGCACCTGCGTCGCCGAATGTCCGGCTGACGCCATTACCCAGATGCACTTCACCGATGCCCAGATTATGGCGCAGATTCAAGCTGCTCTAGCAGAGAATCCTAATGGTAAAATACTCGCTTTTCTCTGCAATTGGTGCAGCTACGCTGGTGCCGATCTCGCGGGAACTAGCCGTTTCGAGTATCCACCCACCATTAGAGCAATCAGAGTGATGTGTTCAGGACGTGTAGACAGAGACTTTGTCATGGAAGCTTTCAGATTGGGCGCTGGCATGGTGCTGGTTGGCGCCTGCCACTTACCCTTCGACTGCCACTACATCTCTGGCAATGAGAAGATGAAGGTTAGAATGGAGACTCTGACAAAGATATTCGAGAAGCTAGGGCTGAGCCCAGAACGGTTTAGGGTTGAGTACATATCCGCAGCGGAAGGAGTGAAATTCGCTGAGGTCATCAACGAGATGACTGAACAGATGGAAACCCTCGGAGAGAAGAAAATCCAGGCTGAAAACGAGAAGCTGCGCCCAACGCTAGAAAGAATGCTCTCACGAAAGAAGAAATAGTATAGAGTCTATATGCAACGTGGAAGCCCTTGGCACTTAGCTTCGTCCTTGTGATAATATGGAATTACTAGATTTCATCGCAACGGTTGTGTTAGTCACCGCCTCTGGAGCCTTGGCGCCTGGCCCCCTGTTTTTCGCCGCCGTCTCCCATGGCACCAAATCAGGAGCCAGAGGTGGCCTGGCCTTTTCTATTGGGCATACCTTAGTTGAGCTCCCGCTCGTTCTTCTCCTAGCCTTTGTCTTCGGCAAGGTAGCAAGCCAAGTCGCAGGCGAACCAGCTGTGAAGATATCGACTGGAATTGCAGG
>CP070749.1:472991-505263 GCA_020348365.1 Candidatus Bathyarchaeota archaeon | reverse complement strand
GCTTTTGGAGGGGCTGATGGTATGTATTTTACCTTTCGTTTCCTTATTCTTTCAAGGTCAATGCTGAATTTTATGCGTCTTAGCTTGGCGAGTGTCTTTTTGACTTGTGACATTGTGCTTTTTCCTACCTATATGGTTTGTTCAGGTTTTATTAAATCTTACGTCTTACTACACACTTATCCTGATTCTCCCGGAATCTGTTTGACAGCGAACGGCAACGCATTCCTACTCCCGAGATATGTATATGATCTTCATCTTCAGCAAGATGAGCACAATAACGACCACCGCGATTATGACCACGATAATGAGTATGGTTGTCGGTGGCAAGCCCAATATCCCCTGCGCAGGGCTTACAGTCACTATTATCAGATTCTCTCCGTTCACGTATCCAGATTTTGCCGCCGTCACTATTATCGCGACACCTGATTCCATGTTCACTTCGGGCGCTATGAAGGTGAATGTGGCGTCTCCATCTGCGTCGGTGACCGCCTCGTTTTGTGGAAAGTCACCCTCACCTTCGGACTGTATGGTGACAAGGGCGTCTGCAATAGGCTGTGCATTGTAAGCCACATGAACGATTATGGTCACTTCGCCTCTTGACTCGACTGTGAAGGGGAGCGCAGTGATATGAACGCCCAGCGTTCCAGGATTTACGGTTATCTCAACTTGGTCTTCACAATCAGCGTATCCCGTCTTTGCGGCCTTCGCTGTGATGTTGAAATTAAGTTGTGTGAAGGTTTGCGGAGCTATGAAAGTAAACGTTGCCTCTCCATTTGAGTCGGTGACTCCATTTTCTGGTGAGAAGCTTCCGTACTCCGCGGACATCGTAATGTTTACTTCTGAAATCGGGATGGCGTTGCGTATGACGTAGACGGTCAAGGACGATGTCTCTTCAGAACTGATCGTTGTTGGCTCGGCTATGACTTCAACAATGAAGACTTTTGGTGCCACAATTATCTCTCTTTGACCTATACCCTCGAAGTATCCGGCCTTCGTAGCGATTGCAGTCAAGGTGATGTTAAGCTGGGCCAATATCTTCGGAGCGGTGAAGGTAAAGGTGCATCTGCCATTCGAGTCCGTCGTCCCAGTGGTTGCTGAAAAGTTGCCTCCTCCATCTGACCGTATGGTAACGAAGGTTTCTGCAACTGGCTGGCCATTATACGTAACATAAGCTGTCACCTCGGATGTTGTTTCAGTCTCAATCAAGACGGGGTCGGCTGTAAGATCGACGAGTACTGGCGGTAGAACTGTGACATATATGTAGTCTGAGCCTTGTGCATAGCCGCTTTTTGAGGCTGTTGCAGTTATTCTTACATGAGTTATGCGAGTCACGTTTGGCGCAATGAATGTTGTCGTGAAGTGACCTGTTGAATTTGTTAAGCCAGATGAAGATGTTAGGTTTCCGCTTCTTATTGCGAATAGATTAACGTTAGCATTCTCCACTGCACTGACCCCATATGCCACTTGAACCGTCAATGGAACTTCTGCTTCTGAGAACACTCTACAGTGGTTTGGAGCAATAGAAACTTCTGTAGGTTCGAGGTTTTGAACATCTATTGTTGCTCCCGCTTCATTGTTGCTCCAAACGCTGAAGTCATCCATTACAGTAACGCTTGCATTGTAGCTCCCAAGCGAGTAATATTGATGCGTGAAGATTGAGAGTGTTGTCCATCCGCTAGTTTCTCCATCTCCGAAGTTGAAGCGGTACTTGTCAACACGCCCCTCGTCACTTGAGGTTGTAGCGAGGAATGTGACTGTCTGATTCGGTGAAACAAGGTTTTTGTCTGTATAGAGCCTTGCTGTAGGGCGCTTATTGATATGGTTGATTGGTGCAGTTAGCCAGAATATGAAATCTAGATTAGCTCCGACGCCGCCAACAGGATTGCCCTCTCCAGCCGGGTTCAAAGATTCATGGTAGGGTCCGCTTGCGTGCCCCCAGTAGTTGTATTCTGCATCGACGGTAGCTCCTGCTGATACGTCCATGCCCAATATGTTGGCGTATATGTCATTGTCTTCTGCTACGTGATTACTTCCGCCCGTGTAGAAGATTCCGATTGTGTTGTAGGAGATAGAGTTTCTTGTTATACGTGTGCTTGCTTCTCCTGAAACCAGAAATCCGTTGTTGTTGGCTGAGAGAATGTTGTCCGTAATCACAAGATCTACATAATTATCGGCGGCAAGTTTTATTCCGGATTCTGAGTTGCTCATTATGATATTGTCTCCTATGCTCACTCCTGTGGCTGAGCCTCCGGTTAAGACTACGCCGTCTCTGTTTTGGCTTATCTCATTGTCGTGTATTGTGAGTTGGTTGTAACCAGTTATGCTGATTCCACTCTCAAGATTGTTGGATATTTCACAATTCTCAATCGTCACTTCACTACTGCTGATGGTCATTGCGTGTTTAGCGTATTGCATAACACAGTACTCTAGCGTGGATGGTTCGGCTCCAATGAAGCTGGTGGTATTCCAATCCCCTGCTCCGGGTTGATCTTTGTTTGAGGTGAAGGTTATTGTATTATTCTCTTCACCGCACGCTTGCAGGCGGCCTTCTACCAGTATCTGGAAATCTCCTCCGAACCTCACCTCGACTCCAGGCTCTATTGTTAACGTGACGCCTGGACGAACAACTACGCGTTTGGACACCACGAATGGACTGTCCGTCAACGTCCAAGTCGTGTCTTGAGTAATGGTCCCTTCTACGTAAGTCGCATATGTGACTGGAAGAAGCGATCCACCTGCAAAAGCAAATGCTCCAGCTATTATCAATGCCAGAAGAGAGATTAGCCTAAACCATTTCTTCATTTATCTGCACATCCACGATTCAGTAAATACTCGAAAGACAGTATTAAATCTTACGTCTTACGAAAACAGCCCAATCATTCACAACGCATGCAGATATATATAGAGAAGAGTGACCCGCAACAGAGAAAGTCCTCAAAGGCTCAGAATGCAGAGTCCGCGAGATCAATCTCATGTTTTCTTCAGCCTCGAAGAGAACCGACATACACACCTTGCGTGGAAACAAAAGCAGCCTTCAGCAACAAATACATTCAAAACCGCTATCGTATGTCATGTTTCGCAATATAGGTTAAATCTTTTAAGGAGGAAACTACCATAGAATTCGCCGGTTGGTGTCAATTTGGGACAGGAGAAAGCTGAAGAAACGGTTAAGCACATCCTCACAGACGATAGGCTCTCTGCCCTCAAATCTCTGTTAGAAAAGGATCACGCAATAGACTGCATCTTCCTTCTGCATCTGAAAAAAGGCAGGTGGAAGGACGCTAAGGATTTCATCAGGAGCAAATTAGAGCGCACCATCAGCGACGGAACCTTCAGGGCAAGGATGATGGAGCTCGAGGATCAGGGGTTGGCTGAGAGCGTGCCTATTGATCCCTTGAAGAAGTATTATGTGAAGACCACGTTTGGTGGAAGAGTGGCTGAGCTCCTTTTGGAGCTCTTCGACAAAGCAGAGGAAGATATCAAGAGAGTCCAGTAGAGACCATGGAAACCTAGGTGCATCCGAGGGACAAAATCATCTCTCCACTGATCAAAACTGAAGCTGTAAAGATGATGTAAAAATCCATCGGACTTCGCCACATGCTTTTATGCGCCCCACAGCATCCAGCTGATTCTGAGAGCCCGCGAGACTTCACGTCTCCTCCTTCCAGCTCCTCTCTTGGATTCTGCTTTCTACATCTGAACATTCATAGATTGTTTTCATCGAGATGAAGCAAGGTTAGGTCTTCTTTGCTGCGGAGAAAGCCTTCTCAGCAACTGAAATGCAGCGTAGGAGATCGTCTATGGTGGCTAAGAACGTCTCCAGCCTCATCTCGCATCTCACCAACGTCAAGACTTCCCTTCCCCTTCTGAATGTCTCAATTAACAAGCCAGATGAAACTCCCAAGTTATCAGGCGACACCGCCTTGACAACAGCCTCCGCCTCTCTCTCATCCTCATAAGAAAGCGTGAGCTCAGCCTCCAAGCTCTACACCCTCCAACTGCTTCTTTACAAGCTTATCCGCAAGTTCAATAAAAGAGGCTATATTCTTCATCGGCACCTGAGCCCCCGCGGCAATATCGTGCCCCCCACCTCTACCATGACACTCTTCACCCGCAACGCGTAGGATCTCCCCCAAGTCAAGTCCTTTCTCCGTCAAGAGCGCCACCGTTCTCGCCGAGACCTTGGCCATGTCTTCCCCCGACACCTTAGAATAGGCAAGAAGAGGCTTCATAGGCTTAGGAAGACTCGATGAGAGAATAGTAGACACTGCACTGATCATCTTCTCATCGATGAAGCCTTCTCCCCTCACCACATAGATACTATCAAGTTCCTCTATCCGATTTGGCTTCTCATTGACCCAACTCAAACACTTAGCGATGCTTCGCCTATACGCATTCAACATCTCACCAGCCTCATCAAGCGCCTTCCCCCTATCCCCCATACAGATGGTCACGCCAAGCCCCGCTCTGTTCATTCTGCCAGTGGCGTTGAGCAGAACCGTAAACTCTCTGGCATCCCTAAGCGGAGTCCAAGGCTCTTCACGGGTTAGAGTGTAAACAGTTCCAACCAGACTTAACGCAACATCACTCGGAAACCCCCTAGAGATTAGATAGTCGCTGAGGGCTGAGGAGAGTCTCATCTTCTCATCTGAAGAAAGGTCTCTCAACGCACGCCACTTGTCTTCGTGCTTAGGTGTGATCTCTACACTCGCGAGGAAGGCAAGACTCTTGTCTTCCTCTCCACTCAAGCCTGGAATATAGGGGCTGGTGGTATAGGCCAAAGCCTTATGAATCGGGCGCGTCTCCCTACCGAAAAACAGAAGGTCCTTCTCAATCCTAAGATAACCCGAATCCACGGCATCTTCCACTATCTCTCTGTTCGCACCTCCCAGACTTCGCTGCTCATACTTATCCTGGATATCTCCGAGAGCTCCAGCCACTGCGATGCAAGCCAGATCAACGTTTTTCTCATCCAGCGCCTTGGCGACGAAGTATGCTATTCCCGCGCCGCTGAGATCACGGGAACCATCGATTCCGTGGAGATGAGGATTTATGTGCATAATGTCCGATGAAGCCTCGCCAATAGGCTGGTGATGATCAAGAATGATCACACGTTGATCGCTAAGTTTCCCACTCAGTAGATCAAGGTATCCTCCACCCAAATCAGTAAAGATCGCCAGCGTGGGCTTATCTCCAGCGATCTCATCAACAACATTGTCGTCCATCCACCTCTCAACCCGAAGGCGGAAAGTCCCCCCTAATCTTGTTAGGGCTCTTCCAATGATCCCAGCAGCCGTTATCCCATCCGCATCCAGATGAGAAGTGACGTGAATGAACCCTTCAGCTTCAACGCAATCAGAAATGAGCTTAGCCGCTTCTGACACGTTTTTCAGAAACTTATTGATCTGGCTTTTCGTGACTCGCATTCAAACCCCAGATCAGACAAAGGAAACCGCCTTAGCCTCGTACTTCCAATCTGGAGGTAGCGCTCCTTCGCGTTTATAATATTTCATGAGCTTGTAGATCCTGGCTTCCACGAGCTGGAGGGCCCTCTTGTTGTGTAGGTCCTTATGATTCCTTTCAAGATGAGCACGCAGCCTCGCAGCCTTCTTCAGCAAATTCCCAAAGTCTTCAGGAAGAGACGGTTTCAACTCAGCATCCATCAAAATCTGAGTGATCGACTTCCCTGTGATAGGCTTAGCTAAGGGAATACCATGCAGGTCGCGCAGCAGAATCCCAATCTCACTCGGCGGATGGCCCTCCTTGGTGAGCTTCATAATCAGAGCCTCAATCTCCTCTGGTCTATACTTGCACCAGACAGGAGGTCTCTTGCTAACTGGACGAACAGAACGCGACTTGCCCTTCGCCTTCTTCTTCAATTCTCACCCTCCGAGACCTCTAGGAGCGAGCACCCAGCCTATATTTAAAGCCTTCGCTCTGAAGGCTATTCTCAATTTCTAACATTTACCGCTTGATTTTTTCATTTTTGAAAGCCCGACGTATACCATTCGGCGAATTCTCCCAGAGCAAGGGCACGATGTGAATACTTGTTCTTTCCTTCCTTAGTCATCTCGGCAAAGGTTTTGTCGTGACCATTTAAGGGCTTGAATATGGGGTCGAATCCGAAGCCATGGCTTCCCTTCTCTTCTCTGGATATCTTCCCCTCTGCCTTGCCGTGGAAGCATCTTGGAGGCTCATCAGGGCTGGAGAAGGCAACCACCGAGTGGAAATAGGCTTCTCTCTCTTCAACATTCTCCATCAATTCCAGAATGCCCTTCGTCCCTATCGTTCGATAAACGTATGAGGAATAGGATCCTGGAAACCCTTTCAACCCTTCTATGAACAGCCCAGCATCCTCAACGATGATAGGTAGGCCACATTTTTTCGCGGCGTCTATGGCACTGACCTTGGCAACCTCTTCTACGCTATCATCTTGAATCTCAACCGCCTTTACCCTCAGCATAGCTGTTGCAACGTTATACTCCGCAAGCACCATGCGGGCCTCATCAAATTTGCAGGTGTTTCCAGTGACGAAGAAAGCTACTCTACCCCATGGAAAAGACTTCATGTTTCATCCTTCTTCCCTGGAGACGTAACGCCCCCTCTCTTCTATCTCCCTGATCTTCTTCAAAAGATCTTCAGCTAGTTTCTTCCCCGTAACGTCAGAGTAACCCTCCATAACCGCTTCAAAGCCCTCCTTGGCGTACTTGTAATGTGTGCTTTGAAAGGCTCTCTTCATAAGATGCAGATCGACTCCTCTCGCCTCTAATTCGGTGGAGAACTCGCCTAGTCCGAAGTCAACAAACACGATCTTTCCATGTGGGGTCAGAATCATGTTGGAGGTTGTAAGGTCTCCGTGGATGATGCCGTGTTTATGAAGATTCCCGATCAACATGCCAATGTAACTGCACAGCTTCCGTCTTCCCTCGGTCGTGAGGGTGTGCAGAATCTGCTTCACCTGATCTCCTTCGATGAACTCCATTACGATATTGGCCTCTTCAACGTCAACCAAGAAGATCGTGGGACTAGGAACCCCTGCCTCTTTGGACTGATGCATCAGCTGAGGCTCATGCACCGTTCGATAAGACCGTATGCTCTCGTCCAACTGTGGAAGGCGATACTTCTTTGGCAGTCGTTTCTTCATGACAACTTTGCGACCGTGCCACTGCTCCAGAAACAGACTAGCTTCAGCTCCTTTCTTCAGCAGCACGATAAATCCTCACCTCTTCATCCATGGCACATCCACCTCATCCAACCGCCACTTCAATCTGACAAAGCTCTTCTCAATGGGCACTTTTAGACCATGTTGGTAAGCTAAGATCCCCATCCAGGCAATCATGGTTCCATTATCCATGGCAAATTGCTTCGGAACCACGCAGAACCGAGCTTCATGCTCCTTAGCAATTATTTCTAGCATGGTCTGCAACCGCTTGTTAGCCGCAACACCGCCCGTTAACAAGACCTCCTTCTTTTCCGTGTGTGCTAATGCCCGTTCCGTCACTTCGGTTAGCATGGAAAAGATTCCCTCCTGAAGACTATGACATAAGTCTTCTAGTCTGTACTTGGTTTTGCGAAGCAGTTCTGTTGCCGCCGTGAGCAGACCGCTAAATGAGAGGTCCATACCCTTCACCGTGTATGGAAGAGGAACAAAGACAACTCCACGACTCGCCAACTCTTCGACCATAGCGGCGACAGGCAACCCTTCCTCTGGGCGCAACCCTGCTTCCCTGGCAAAGACGTCGATGCAGTTGCCAATAGCGATATCTAATGTCTCTCCGAAAATACGGTAGCGCCCAACATCAAAAGCAGCAACAATCGTATTTCCACCAGAAACAAATAGTGTGACTGGGTCCTCTGCGCCCGTTGCCAGTCTTCCGATCTCGATATGGGCAACGAGGTGGTTAACACCCATGAGAGGAACATCTAGATAAGAGGCAAGCGCCCTAGCAGCGGTTGCGCCGGTGCGAAGACAAGGCCCCATACCCGGTCCCTGCGAAAAAGCCACAATCTCAACATCTTTGGGTTCTATGTGGGCTTTCCGCAAGGCTTCTCTTAAGACTTTCCCAACAACTCTGGTGTGGTGTTGAGCTGCTTCGCGTGGATGAATCCCGCCACTCTCTGACATGTATGTACTGGTAACGTTAGCTAAGGCTTCACCTTCAAAGGTGACTATTCCAACGCTGAAGTCATCGGCTGTAGACTCTATACCTAGACAGTAGGTCATGGCTGAACGATGCATCTAGATGTTTTCTCCTTTAATAAAGGGTTACCGTTATCACTCTGAACATCGGCGCGCGCAAAATACCTCGCCTCGGCGGACAATTTACGGTTTTCCTTGACATCCAAGGTTGACACACAAGTTTTTATGTTCTGGAGTGTCTACTTATTATTGAGGTCTTCAAGGGAAAGCAGATATGCCGAGACATAACGACCTTGAGCACAAGGCACTACAGCTGATTGCAAGCCAAGCAGAACAAGGAATACTCCAGTGTCAGATGTGGAGGAAACTTGGAGCCACCAGCAGAGAAGGCTCTCGAATAGCAATAAAACTGAATAAGAAAGGATTCGTTCGGCGAGAGCGCGAGCTTCATAATGAGAGGTGGACGTATCGACTTTATCCGACGAGGCAACCCGTATCCATAAGCTCCATAATCGATTGTCCCTGCCTTATGTGTTCAGATGCCTTTCGATGTGGCGCCTGGAGTATAGTATCACCCAACAGGTGTGAAAGATTGACGGAGTGGATCTTAGGTCTTGCACATAAAGAGATGAATCCTTCGGGTGAAGGCTAGTCTTGCCCAGGGAATGGGTCAAGAAGCGAAAGAGAGAGCATTATTATCGAGAGGCGAAGAAGGCGAAATACAGGTCACGTGCTGCCTTCAAACTTCTTCAGGCTGTGAAAAGATATCAATTCATGAAGCTTGGTGATGTAGTGGTTGACTTGGGTGCAGCTCCAGGTGGCTGGACCCAAGCATCTCGGAAAATCGTGGGCGTTAAGGGGTTCGTACTTGGAGTCGATCTCAAACAAATCCGACCCTTTAACTCATCAAACGTCAAAACATTCATCGGCGACATTAGGGAGCGAGAGGTTGCTCAGCAGATTAGGGGCTTCCTGCCCTGCCCTGCAGATGTTGTGATCTCTGATGTCGCACAGAATGTTTCTGGAGTCTGGGAGCTTGATCATGCCCGCCAAATCGATCTCGCTACACATTCTCTGCGAATCGCGACTCTTGTTCTCAGACCCAGAGGAAGCTTTTTTGTCAAGACTTTTCACGGTGGCATGCTCGACGACTTCATGAAAAAAGCCAAGCAACACTTTGCCCATATTAGACGAGTTAAACCAAAAGCCAGCAGAGCAAAGAGTTCAGAGTCATACGTTCTAGGAACGAAGTTTGAATAGTGTATAACATAAAGGGACACTGAGAAAGCCCGTTCAATCTCACGTGATGCGTCAGAGTTACTCTGATTCAAGCTGCTATTAATGATGGATGACTCAGACTCCATGCTGAAACTTATGAAGGCAACTGTTTTAGTTCGCTAGTACTGTCATATTTCCCTTTATCTTTATATTATGATTAGACCATTTAGAAAAATGGTTCTTGGTAGCGACAACTAAATCTTGCTGAGGCAGTGTAAAGTTGAGTGAAGATGTGTTGAGGGTAGTTGCAGCAGATTCTGGCGCTGCCATCTTGGATTTCAACTTTAGACCGTTGTTTGTTGTTGCTGCAGCAGCGATTCTTGTGGATTCTCCATATAGAAAAGCCAGCTTTTGTCTGGCGGAGCCCATCTTCAGCAAGGTGGAGGAAGGGCCTCTTTTGGTGATTCATGAGCTTGAGCTGTGTGCAAACCTTTTGAAAGAGGTGAAGGCAGATATCGTTCATCTTGACATGTCTTTGGGTGGCCTGAGCTTGGAGGCTCTTTCTGCGATTCAGCTCTCTGGTATGAGAATCTCTGGCAGGGCTCGGAGACATGTTCTGAGGATTCTTCCTAGAATTCGGAAGATTGCCTCTGACATTGGACGCATTCATAATATCGAGGTTCTGGCAATGGGGAAGGATAGCATTCCAGTTCGAATCGCTGAGCTGACATCAGGCGCCCATGCAGTTCTATATACTGCAGAAAAGGCTGTAGAAGAAACTAGGAAGCTGAGATTGGGTCTGCCCGCGAAGTGTCATTTGAATACATTTAGTGGTGGTGTTGAGCTGCACTCCTTGGAGCCCGCAGAACACGACATTGTAGGGCGTGCTTTGGATGAAAAGAAGATTGTTAAGAATGTTGTGTTTTCTGAAATATTGAATCCACGGGCCCGAGGCTTTAGAGCTCTGGAGATCACCCCAATAGTTTGACTTGTGCCCGATTCTCTTGTTTAGCGAGTTCTGTTTGCGTGTGAGCATGCTACATTTGATTCTAGCGAATCACGGCTTGCATACAATGTCGAGTGCTTTCTTGGGGCTATTCTGGTGTGAGTCTACTCCTCCGTTATTTTTACGATGTCAAGGCTCATGTCCAGCGCTCTCGTGCTAGCAGTTATCTCTCCAAGGCTCAGGATATCTACTTCAGTGGCGGCAAATTCTACAATGTTCAATTCGTTTATTCCACCGCTTGCTTCGACGAAGACCTTATCTCGGAGCCCCCTCTTTTTGAGCAATGATATCGTATCCCTGATTCTTTGAGGGGAGAAGTTGTCGAGCATAATAATGTCAGCGCCAGCTTCCACAGCGTCCAAGGCCTCCTTCTCAGAAGAAACCTCTATTTCAATCTTCTTGGAAAATGAAGCCCCTTTTCTAGCCCTCTTCACAGCCTCACCAACATCTCCAATGATGGCTAGGTGGTTGTCTTTTATGAGTACAAGATCGTCAAGGTGGAGACGGTGGGTGTCGCCTCCCCCCAACATCACGGCTTTTTTATCGAAGTATGAGAGTCCCGGCGCCACCTTTCGAGTGCAGGCTATTCTGCACTTATGGCCAGCATCCCGAACCTTTTCGATAACTCGGCTGGTTTTTGTGGCTATGCCGCTCATTCTTGTGACGAGGTTGAGAATTGTTCTCTCGATTGAGAGTAGAGTTCTTGCATCTCCAACAATTCTCATAGTGATTGTGCCTTTCTCAACTCCAGATCCATTTGATACCAGGGCATCTACTTCAAAACCAAGGTTTGTCAAAAATGCTGAAACCTCTTCTACTCCGGCTACTATCCCTTCTTCCTTTGCAACAACTTCTGCCTCAACAACTATCCCATGAGGGATCGTGAGAAGTGTAGTTATATCCCCTTGCCCGATGTCTCCTTCTAGAAACCTGCGGATTTTCTCATCCAATACTTCTTCTGGAAGAAACATTATGAACATCCGGCTTCTGTTGCTTCTATTATTGCTTGGACGGCGGCGTCAACTCCGTTGAATCTTGAGATTTCTCTCTGAATCTGTTCTGCTCTTTCTCTAAATCTGGGGTTTCCTAATATCTCTTGTATGGTCTCAAGAAGTGTTTCTTTGTTCAGATCTTTCTGCTCGATCATCTCAGCGATTCCCAATTGAACTGCCCTTTTAGCATTGTTGAGTTGTTCTGTGTGGCTTGGCGTTGGCACGAGGATCATAGGCTTGCCGTAGGAGATTGATTGTGTTAGTGTTCCGTGTCCAGCCCTAGCGATCACTAGATCACAAGCCTTCAAATGTTCGAATCGGTTGGGGACCCATTTGTAGATGGTTAGGTTTCCATTATGAACTGGTTCAGGGGACGCGTTAGGATAGCCAAGCGACATGACTATTCGATAGTCATCTGGAAGCTCCTTGAAGATTTGTCGAAGAATGCCTGTGAAGTACGCTCGCTCTTTAGGTGGTCCACTAATTGGTGCGAAGATTAAGGGTTTTTCTCCATTCAGGCCGAGTTCTCTCTCTATCATTTTTCGGCTGGGCAACTCATCAGAGTGGATAGGTAGTAAGGGACCTATTAGTTCAACACTTTTTTGATATGAGTTCGGAATACGTAGATTCTGGACAGAAATTGTGTAGGGCTGCGGAAAGTCGGGAATTAGCAGCCTTATCGCGGTTGTCCATATTCTTCCTATCACGGCTAGGGCGCCAGCGTCTGCGAGCTTGGCGAGTCTCAGAAGTCGCTTTTTTCTAGGGATGATTATCTGGAATTGGTTGAGGATACAGATGTCGGGTATCCCAAGTAATCCCGCGGCTATTATAGGAGAGATTCTCGAGTCTGATACAACCACGTCCGGTTTGAATGACTTCATGACTTCTATTTCCGCCTCAACCTGTTTTAGGAGCGTAAACGAGGCGAAGAACGGTCCTATGCTGACTAATGACCGTTTGAAGTCAACTGTTCCGTCCGGCTTAACCAGAAACTCGATTTCTGGGGCCTCTACAACGGGAAGATTTTCATGCTCAAGATACTGTATTCCCTCCTTATACGTGGAGAACAACACTTTGGCACCGCTCTTCTCTAATCTCCGGGCTACAGGGATACAACGACCGACGTGGCCTAAGCCGATTCCGCAAGGTGAAAATTGAACCCGCATGGAGCATTCCCTATCCAAGTTGCTTCGGTTGCATCTCACCTCTCGAAGAAACTTCATCAAAGATTATGGTTTGGAACATGCATGAATACGAAGAGGAGTTTGAGATTTTTGCGTCTGTCCGGTACTGGATGAAGTCATTACTTGGTGAGGATGGGGCACCCACAACCAAGCAACAGTAGATGGGTACGGTGCGAAAGTGTTGTGAGTGACTTTGCAAGATTTCCGACGAGTTGATTGAGGCGCGCAAGGAAGAGTTGAAGAGCGATGATCTCAGGGTTCGCCACCGTGCTGAAATGTCTGTCAAGATGTTTCTTAAATACTTGACTGAGAAGGGCTTGGCTCCCAACACACAAGGCGCAGGCCTCACTACAATAAGAGACTTCTGCAAACGCATCCGTGCATGCGTGATTCAATATAAGTCTCGGGCGTTTCGTGAACACTTACCCTTGAAGAATGCACATGTGCCCAGATAATGCCGGCTCAACCCTTAACAACCCTTCCAATGCATGCCAACAATGCTTTCTAGACTAATTCAGCGAGTGTTGTCTCTGCTCCTGCTACAGCCATGGTATCCATGTATGGTGGAAGACAAAGGCTCATTGCGAATAAGTATCCCGCCTTCACAATTTTCTTTGGGCTGACGAATCAACTGATAAAGGGTGGCATATTCCATTGAATGCGAGACTTCTCGAAGAAATCAGAGATGAACTTCGCAAATCAACTTCAATTCTAGACAAGATGTTGAAAGAACTTGAAGCCTACGTGGAGTTCAGGAAAAGACTGCGTAAATGAGTCTTCTACGATGCATGAGCTTCAGTTGAATGCATACGTGCCAAGACTAATGAGGACCCCGCGTGTCATTTACGACAACCTTACCTCCCGGCGTGGTCTCTTGTGCAATAACACAACCAAACTTGTGAATTCTCGTTCCTTTGGTTAACCAACAGTCTGGCGGGAGACTGGCTTTTAAACAGGACCGGCATAGGAACTCCTCCTCGTCCCAACCCCACTCGACTGGTACCTGAGGGAGGAGAAGACCTTTGTGATAACCCCTTTCCACAATCAAGCCATCTTGGCCTATCTCTATTTCAGATGGGTAATCTTGGGGCTTCTCTACTCTTATGAGCTGAGGTGGTGTGAGAACGCTGACCTCAAATATAATCTGGTCAAGCTCTTCAACAGAGGTGGACAGAAAGCGAGGATCTTGTGTGGCTGAGTTTATAGCTGACTCGATCACGGCACGAGCCAAGGAGTATGTTGGATAGGGAAAACCAATGCATCCTCTCAGCTCTCTCTTTCCGTGTCTAAAGCTGTTTAGCGTGACAAAGACTCCACAACGCTCCATAAGCTTTTGCGGGAGATTTTCAGGGGGGTCTATGATCTCACCGCTTCTTAGGTGTTCTTCCACGGCTCTTCTAGCGAGCTTCACGAGGAGATTTCCCTCTTCAGAGGTTAGCTGCAACGACACAAGGCGCCCCCTGACTTCTGGTGACACAGTACTGATTGCTACTCTAGGGATCTGAATCCAGTTATTATTTCTATTGACAAGGGTCTGCTGCTTCAAAGAAGTCTGGATCAGTTATGCTATAACAACGACACCAATTGTGAAAGATTTGAGAGAAAGTTCGCTATTGTCAGAATTCAATCAATTCTTCCTGAATCCCTTGATCGGTAATAATGAGGAAATCTGCTCCATCACCGCTCATAATGTCTCGTCTCACAGCGGATTTCATAGCCCTGACTAGCAGTTCTTTCGCTTCTTCTGTAGTCATCCCGTCTTTGTATCGCTCCTCCAACACTCCGATGGCTATCTCTGCTCCTGAGCCCACGGCGGCGTATTTGTCCGGGATAACTGAACCTAATACGTCCAATACGTAGAGAGATGCTCCATCCTCATCCATTCCGCCCACGATCGTCTGGGTGATTAGCGGGGCTAGCCTACGACTAAAGAGTAGGTTTGACATAACCTTCGCCGTCGACTTCACTGGCATAGGCCTCCCAGCGTCAAGATTAAATAGGTTCGCGTAGGCTTCTACTTCCCTGACTAGAATTTGCATGTCAGAAACCAACCCTGCACACGCTGCGCCTATTCTGTTAGTAATCTTAAAAACTTTCTTTCCAACTCGGCTGACCACCATATAGCCATAGGATACTCTCTTCTCTGAAGCCAGAATCACGCCATCGGAGCAGACTGCGCCGATGGTGGTTGCGCCAGGTATGAAGAAGGATTGGCGCTGCGAATCTTCGTACATAATTTCTTCCTCTTGGCTTGATGCAGTATTTTATTGAGTGACTATTAAGCTTAATGATAAAGTTTCTGGTCTTTCCGTAGCCTTGTCTAAGTCATTACTTAGAGAGCGATGAGTTCAAAACCATTTCAGTTTGCAGTTGATAAGCACCCACGCAATAATTCCACCAATAATATCGAAGATCATATCGCCGAAGATATTCATGGGCGATTCTGGTCCTATTCTCAATACATTAGAGGGTGACACAAAGTAAGCAGCTCTTTCCATGAGTTCCCATATCAGAGCTGCAATCACGATGCCGAAGATTGCGAATTCTGCGGACCCCGTTTTTCGTTCAACTCTGAAAATCCTGAATCTATCTAGACGGAAATATGAGACTAGGTTGCTGTATCCGTAATGTTTCACAGCTGTTTTGTAGGCCTTCATGACAGCCGCTCCTATCCCAAATCCCGCCAGCGCATGCATAACCCAGTCGATCCCAAAAATCTGGTAGAGTATAGAGCCCGCAGCCAATACCTGTACTACCAGGGGGATCTTCGCCAAGAGGGCGGTTCTGTAATCATAAAAGACGCTGTTTGAACACATCTTGAAAAGATTTGTGAAAGCAATCTTTCCAGGGTATTTCTTAGTGGGTATGTGAGCAGGGGCTCCCACCGTGCTCAAATAAACCGTCATGCAGACTGTAAGAAAAGCCCAAACTCCAAATATGCTCCACAAGATGTCTTTCCTTGTGATGTTTGTATAGATGGAGAACAGGGAGATCGACTTGAGCAGAGAAGCAAGAGAGGCCCATTTCAGTGGCATACTTCGATGGAAAATATGAATTAGAAGGGCGCCAAACGGAATGAATACTATGAGGCCTGAATTGAATTCTCTTCTCTTATGGCTCACTTTGTCAGCACTCACGTCGCGTTTGACCTCTGGTCTTGCCCAATTTATTTCGTGCCTATTTATAATAAACCTAACGGAATGGCCAAAATAGGTCATTAAGAGCCGCGCGCAAACAGAAGCCACAAACAATTAAATCCATCTAACCAATAACAATAAATCTCGGTGCACATGGTATGACGAACCGCGGGCTCTTTGTAGGAAGGTTCCAGCCCTTCCATAAAGGACATCTTGAGGCTGTGAAAGCCATATTGAAAAGGGTTGATGAGCTCGTGATGGTCGCTGGCAGCTCTCAGTACAGCCACACACTCGACAACCCGTTCACCACAGGTGAACGTATCACAATGATCCGGCGATCTATGGAAGAAGAGAATATTTCACCATCAAAATATCTGATTGTTCCAGTGCCAGACCTACACATACACGCAATCTGGGTTGCCCAAGTCGTAGGCTATTGCCCAGAATTCGATGTCGTGTACACAAATGAGCCGCTTACCCGTCGCCTCTTCATCGAGGCGGGCTACAATATTGAGCCTGTCCCATTCCATAGGCGAAAGATATACTCATCCACCAACATACGGAAGAGAATGTTGATTGGAGAGGGTTGGGAAGAACTCGTCGCGGAGAGCGTGGCCGAGTTCATCAAAGAGATCAACGGCTTGGGAAGGCTGCAAGACCTAGCGAAAACAGACAAGATCTAGAATGGAAATAAACATTAACCTTCACCCTCGGGAATGAATTTAAATACTCGAGGCCCCAACGTATGTACGTAGGTCTAGGATGATAAGAAGACTCGTCTTGGACGTTTTGAAACCCCACAATCCCGGCATAGTCGAGCTTTCCAAAGAGCTTAGCGAGCTAAATGGTATAGAAGGAGTAAACATAGTAACTTACGAAATAGACCAGAAAGTCGAGAACGTGAAGATAATTCTTGGTGGAACCAACATAAACTTCGAAGACGTGAAGAATAAACTTGAAAGTCTAGGCGCAGCCGTACACTCCGTGGACGAGGTCGCAGCAGGTACAAAGATCGTTGAAGAAGTGAGAACGCCCCAAGACAGATCAGCCCGGCTCTTACAGAGTTAGTGGCTTATGGACTGCATGCATCAACGTCTTTAGACGCTTCTTTCTTCCGAACCATCGTTACCATGTTCGAAGTGTTATGCTAATAGAGTCTCCTGTCTTCACTTGGAATCTCTGAGAAGCGTTTGTTTGATTTATCGATATCTCAAGGCGCGCACTCACGTTGACGCGTGCAATTGCGCTGGCAATTACTCCCAATGGAGATAAAACGAATGAGATAAGTTTTTAGCATGGCAGCCTTTGAAGAAGGGCGTTGGTTGCAGAATCGGAAGCTAACAGGAATGTTGGTTAAACAGGGCATGTTGAGGACCTTCATTGATTGATGATGGAGTGGTTCCTTTAGAGAGACTTCATGAGCCAGAATGCGCTAAGATACTGTGCTATCCACGGTATGACTTGAAGGAATTGAGAAGGCGTGTGTGGGAGCTTGAGAATCTTGGAGTGCAAGCATTGGAGTTCAACGGGGAGAAAAGGGTATTCAATATGCCTGTCTTGGGCAAGGGCCATTGTGGCATTGTTGTTTCAGCAAGCTTGGGTGGACGAAAGGTCGCCCTCAAGATTCGTAGAGTGGATGCGAATCGGAGTGGGATGCTGCATGAAGCTGAGATGCAGAGAAAGGCGAATACGGCTGCTGTTGGACCCGATTTGATTGATGCCACGGACAACTTTCTTGTGATGGAGTTTGTTGAGGGGACAACACTGCCCAAATGGATTGAAGGGGTGAAAGAACGCTTTAAATCCAGGATTCGCTATGTTCTCTTGGCTGTTTTAGAGCAATGCTGGAGGCTTGATAAAGTGAGTCTGGATCATGGAGAACTCAGCAGAGCTCCCAAACACATCGTTGTAGGAGAGGATGACAAGCCCTGCTTGGTTGATTTCGAAACTGCAAGCACTGATAGAAGAGCCGCTAACGTAACCTCTGTCTGCCAATACCTATTCATCGGAGGCTCGGTAGCAAGGATGATAGAAGACAGACTAGGCGAAATCGACAAGGGAAAGTTAATCAGGGCTTTGAGGAAGTACAAAAAGATGCATACAAGAGAAGAATTTGAAACGGTTCTAGACGTATGTGGCCTACGCAAGCTTCAAACGGTTAGACTCTAAAGTTATCCAATCCCGGGTGCTGCACGCGGACGACGCATTAGAATGCGTGCAGGGTCCTACATGGCAGCATGCATTTTCCCTTCTCATCCCAACATCGTTAAACGGATGCGAGTCTTAGAAGAACTAGCATAATCAATAGAGCGCAGTATTAAGACTGTCTATGAATCGATGCCCTTTCCACTGCCTCTACGAATCGTCCGTTCCTAATCAACTTCCCCACATCTTCTATATCCTTGGACATCACTCGGTCTTTCCTCAACATAGGTACCTTTTCTCTAATCAGTGAATACGCCACTCTCGTTCCCTGACCAAGTTTCTCAGAGCCTCGAAATTCTACCGCCTGAGCCGCGCATAAAAGTTCAATAGCCAAAATATACTCTGAATTTACAAGAATTCTCGTAGCTTTCCTAGCTGCAATCGATCCCATGCTTACAAAATCTTCAAAGTTCGCTGATGTTGGAATTGAATCGACACTTGCTGGATGGGCCATGGTTTTGTTCTCTGAAGCCAAGGCAGCCGCCGTGTATTGAACGGACATGAAACCACTGTGTATTCCCTTCTCAACTTCGCTGTGAATCAGGAAGGGTGGTAATCCTTGGCTTAGGTTTTCATCAATGAGCCTGGCGATTCTCCGCTCTGACATGTTACCAACGGTCGTCAGAGCAATCCCCAGTAGGTCCATTACAACAGAAATTGGTTGCCCGTGAAAGTTTCCGCCAGATAGGCATTCTCCATCTTCAGCGAAGATCAAAGGATTATCTGTTGCTGAATTGATTTCGGTCTCGATAATTCTTCTTGCATATGAAGCAGCGTCTCTGGCCGCTCCTAGAACTTGAGGAATGCACCTCAAGCTGTATGGGTCTTGAGGATGTCTCGTCTTGGATCTCCTGATTTCTTTGATTACATCACTGCTTGATCTTATTATCTGACTTCCACTTGTGAGTAGGCGTATGTTTCTGGCGGTTTTAATCTGACCTGGATGTGGTCTAACATTATGTATCTTTTCATCGAAGGCGTCGGATATCCCGCTTAGGGCTTCCAGGCTCAGTGAGGCTGCTATTTCTGCGGTTTTTATCAGTCTTTCCGTGTCGTGGATGGCTAAGACTCCGATCGCTGTCACCATCTGGGTGCCGTTATTTAAGGCTAATCCCTCTTTGAAATCAAGTTTGATGGGGGTAATCCCCGCCTTACTCATGGCTTGCTGGCCATTCATTACTTTTCCTTCAAACTCGGCTTCACCTTCGCCCATCATAACCAGTGTCATGTGAGACAATGGAGCGAGATCGCCACTTGCACTCACCGAGCCCTTTTCTGGGATTAATGGATGTACGCCCTTGTTGATCATCTGAACCAGGGTCTCGAGGGTCACCAGTTTTATTCCAGAGTTTCCCTTAGCGAGGGTATTCGCCCTTAGCAGCATCAATGCTCTCGTCACATCTCTGTCTAACGGCTTTCCTACACCCGCAGAGTGACTCCTAATCAAGTTATATTGTAGCTCTTTGATGCGCTCAGAGGGAATAACCACGCTGCCAAAGGCTCCAAATCCAGTCGTGACGCCATAGACCACCTTCTCCTTCTTAATGAACTCTTCAAGAGCTCGTCTAGATTTTTTCACCTTCTCCCTTGCTTTCTGCGCGATCTCCACAGGATCGTTATTGCGTGAGACTGCAATTACATCTTTTGTAGTCAAGCTTTCTCCGTCAATTAGCACACTGTTCAAGTCTTGTCTTTCCTCCTTTAAGAGCGGCGTATATGATAGGTAAAGTGCATCATTTATAGCATCGGTATGTGAATTCCTCTGTCGCTAGCTATGTTCTTGGCTCTCTGATAGCCCGCGTCGGCATGTCGGATGATGGCCGTACCCGGGTCGGTGGTTAGAACTCGAATTAGCCTCTTCTCAGCTTTTTTGGTTCCGTCTGCGACTAGGCACATTCCAGCGTGGATGCTGTAGCCTATTCCCACTCCGCCTCCATGATGTACTGAAACCCATGTTGCTCCAGCCACAGCATTCAAAAGCGCGTTTAGAATTGGCCAATCTGCTATGGCATCGCTTCCGTCCTGCATGCCCTCGGTTTCTCTGTTCGGCGATGCCACGCTTCCACCGTCTAGGTGATCTCTTCCAATCCATATGGGACCTGAGAGTTTTCCTTCACGGACCATATCGTTCATGATTTTCCCGAATCTGGCTCTTTCCCCGAATCCCAGCCAGCAGACTCTCGCCGGTAGGCCTTGGAACTTGACGTGTTCCTTCGCTTTTTGTATCCAACGGCAGAGTCCCTTGTTGTATGAGAACTCTGTTAGGATAACATCGTCTAAGGTGTAGATGTCTCCTGGGTCGCCAACTAGCGAGGCCCATCTGAAAGGGCCTTTTCCCTCGCAAAACATCGGTCTTATGTATCTCTTCACAAATCCTGGAAATGTGAACGCGTCTTTGAAGCCGTCGTTGTATGCTTCCTGTCTAATGTTATTGCCGTACTCGAAAGTGATTGTGCCCTTCTGCATCATCTGAACCATAGCTTTTACCTGGGTGTGAATGCTTGCCCTAGCCTTTTCCATGTACCTGTCTGGATCGTTTTCCCGGAGTTCATCAGCTTCTTCTACGGAAAGCCCAGCTGGGTAGTATCCGTTGAGGGGGTCGTGGGCGGCTGTCTGATCCGTGACAATGTCTGGGACAACATTCCTCTCTACGAGTTCGGGATGTATCTCCGCTGCGTTGCCGAGAAGCCCGATACTTCTAGGAGTATTGTCTTCCTTGGCTTGGGTCACTGTGTCGATTGCTTCGCCCAAGTCGTCGGTCCAAGCTTCGAGATATCCATGTTTCAGTCTGCGTTTGATGGCGTCCTTGTTGATTTCTACGACCAGAGCTACGCCTTCGTTCATGGTTACGGCTAGTGGTTGCGCTCCCCCCATCTCGCCTAGGCCTGCTGTGAGAACCAGTCTTCCTTGCAGGGTTCCATTGAAGTTCTCCTTTGCAACCGCTGCCAGTGTTTCGTAGGTTCCTTGTAGGATACCCTGTGTTCCGATGTACGCCCATGAGCCTGCCGTCATCTGTCCAAACATTATAAGTCCCTTCTGTTCCAACTCGTGGAAGAAGTCCCATGATGCCCATTTTGGCACGAGCATGCTATTGACTAGAAGAGCCCGAGGAGCCCCCTCGTGCGTCTTGAAGACTCCAACGGGCTTTCCACTCTGGATTAGAAGCGTCTCATCGATTTCTAGCTTTCTGAGTGTTTCATCGATCTTGTTGAAGCATTCCCAGCTCCTAGCAGCCTTTCCAGTACCACCATAAACGATAAGGTTCTCAGAATCCTTGGCGACCTCAGAATCAACAACATTATGCAACATACGAAGAATACCCTCAATCTGCCAGTTCTTGCAGTGCAGCTCAGGGCCTGTTATGCATTTCCTTGTCTTTTTCATCTTAGTCACACCTTCCCCCCAAGCCCTAGAGCAAAAAGACTATTTATAAGTAATCTTACCTCTCGCCTATTTCCTATGAACGTCAGAAAGATTTCACTTCTTTTCACTGAGGAGAAAACTCTGTTTCACGGCTCAACTTTCGATCGTACTCCCTTATTGACAACAAGATTTCCGTCTTTTATCACCTTGGCCGCCAGATTTACACTGAAGCGGTAGCCTAGGAACCTATGATTTGGCACGTTCAAAACCAAGATATCCGCCCTTTTTCCAAGCTCCAGACTTCCAATCTCATGACTCCGATTTATGGCGTGGGCAGCGTTTATCGTCGCTGCAGTTATCGCCTCCGCCGGCGTCATCCTCATTTGATGGCAAGCTAAGGCAATTGTCATCTGCTGATTCTCCCCCCAACAACTCGGGTTATAGTCCGTTCCCAACGCGACAGGCACACCTAACTCTATCATCCTCTTGGCATTGGCGTACATTTGTGTCATAAGAGTAAATGAGGCTCCAGGAAGCAGAACAGCAACTACCCCCTGATCCGCCATTACCTGTAGGCTGGCATCAGAAGAAAAGAGCAGATGACTAGCCGAAATGGCTTGCATCTCGGCCGCCAACTCAGCGCCACCAAATCTAGTCATCTCGTCCGCGTGCAGTTTTGCCGCAAGACCATATCTCTTTCCTTGGGAGAGAATTGTTCTTGAGTGTTTAATGTTGAATACTCCTCGTTCGCAGAATACGTCACAGAACTCCGCTAGTTTGCGGGTTGTAACCTCTGGAATCATCTCATCTGCTACGAGGTTTACGTATCCATCTGTGTTGTTTTTGTATTCGGAGGGGACAGCGTGTGCTCCCAGAAATGTCGGCACGATCTCTATAGGGTGTTCTGTGTTTGCGAGCTTCATGACTTCCAGGCACTTCAACTCGTCCTCTGTAGTTAATCCGTAGCCGCTCTTTGCTTCTACTGTTGTTGTGCCATGCTCCAGCATAACAGATAATGTCTTCCTGCAGTCCTCGAGCAGCTCCTCTCTGCCTGCTTTTCTGGTCTCCTTCACAGTCTTCAAGATTCCCCCTCCTTTCTGAAGGATCTCCATGTAGGCGGCTCCCTCTACCCTCATCTCAAACTCTTCTTCTCTTGAGCCCGCGAAGACCAGATGCGTGTGAGGGTCCACAAAGCCTGGCATGACAACTTTCTTGCTCGCGTCTATGATGTTACTGCTTTCAAATTTCTCTCTGATCATATCGGTCTTTCCTACAGCTACCACTCTTCCCTTCCTGATGGCAATTGCGCCATCCCTGATGATGCCTAAATCTCGCATTCTCTTTCCTAGAATCGGGCTTTTGGTTCCTCCCCTGATGGTGAGGAGTTCGCTTGCTTTTTCGATCAATAGATTTGCTTCTTCTTTGGCCACCTTTCTCATCCTTTCTCCGTTGCCCTCTGTATGGCTATCTCGAGCACTCTATCTTCGGTTAGATTGTCTATTTTCAGGTAGTGTTGGGCTGCATCTGTTATTGTCTTCAAAGGGGCCAACCCGCAGAACTCCGAGCTTACTATCGGAACGTTGTATCTATTAGCTTCGATCCTGATTAGTTCAAAAACTCTGTGCAGAGGCGTCTTCTCGAAACTCGTTATGCTCATGCCTATCTGAGTCATGTTTTTATTGGGTATCTCCGTGGCCATCGCCTTCACATAGGCTAGTCCCCCCTTCTTTGCATGCATTGCCTTGGCTATTTTCCTGGCTATCTCCATATTTGATGTTCCAAGGTTCACGTTGAAGCCTACCATGACTTGGCGAGCGCCAGTTATGGTTGCACCGGCTGTTGGGTGGGGAGAGCCCGAGCCGAAGTCGGGTTTCCGTTCAGGCTTCTTCATCATCTCCTCAAGTTTCTCATATTCGCCTCTTCTAACCCAGTCCAGATCGTTTCTTTCAGGTTTGGTGGCGGCTTCTCCATAGAGATAGATGGGAACACCACACTCTTCTGTCAGCGTCCTCCCAAACTTTCTGGCAAGTTCAACACAGTCTTCTATTTCCACATTTCTGATTGGGATGAAAGGTACGACGTCTACTGCTCCGATGCGTGGATGTTGTCCTTCATGTTTGTTCATGTTTATGAGCTCGATGGCTTTCTTGGCAGTGTTAATGGCTGCCGAGAGAACCGAGTCTCTGTTCCCGACGTACGAGACGACGAGCCTGCTATAGTAGTCGTCATAAGTGTAGTCGAGTAGATAGGCTTTCTCAATTCCCCTCACTTCGTCTAAGATTGCCTTCACAATTTCGGAGTCTGATGTGCTGAAATTTGGAACACATTCTATGATCTCTTTCACTGACTATCCTCTCCATGACCGCGACTGAAGACCTCTATGTTTTCACGTATCAAAGGAAAGTTGGTTATAAGTTTTCAGACTACGTTTTTTGACTTGGTGCGGTCGGTGTGCGAGAGATGAGAAAGACTCTGATGTAGGAAGATATAAGAAACCCTTATATTCGGGCTCGGTCATATTATATCAGATATGTCTCCAATCAGACATATTGTTTGCACGTACAACACCAGAACTGTAAAACACAAATACACAAAGAGAAGGAAACAGAGTGCCTAGAAAAATAGCTATTATGGTCATAAGCCTCGTCAAAGAGTGTCTCGAAGAGCAGAACAAGGAAATTGAAGAAGAGATTCTAGAGAAACTTGAAGAATCAAGAATCCCTTGGATAGAAAATATCGAAAAGGTAACTGTCCTAGAATCCGGTGATGATTGAAACTATTCGTATTCTGTGATTTCTACATCTTAGGATTCTTAATAAGCGTTATATTAGAGTAGGCCCAAAAGCCACATCAGAGCAGCCGACTTCAATTAAGATTGAAGCAGTTTGTGGTTCATTGATGGCTGAGAGTCTAGAACTTGAAATCCCCACGTGGGACAAAATCTACGATTTTCTCCTGAGCCTCGCTGAGAAGATTCGAGAGGACGGCTTCAAACCAGACGTGATTGTCGGGGTTTCCCGTGGTGGCTGGCCCCCAGCTAGAGTCATGTCAGATCTGCTGGAGAATCCTGAGATTGCCAATGTGAAGGCGGAGTTCTACATAGGAGTTGCCAAGACAAAAGGTGAACCCATACTAACTCAGCCTGTTTCAGTGTCGGTTGAGGGTAAGGAAGTGCTTCTCATGGATGATGTCGCCGACACTGGAAAGAGCCTTCGACTGGTGAATTCGCACTTGAAGAAGAAAGGCGCGATTGAAGTTAAGATTTCAACCATCTATTATAAGCCTTGGAGCGTCGTCGTCCCAGATTACTATGAGAAGAGGACAAACTCATGGGTCATCTTTCCTTGGGAGAGGAAGGAGGCGGTCAGAAACATCATTAAACGTTACCAGAGTGAAGGAAAAACCGTCAAAGAGGCCAAGGACAAACTGCTGAGGTCTGGGTTTGACACTCAGCTTGCAGAGAAATTCATCTTGGAGATTTCAGAGGGGGAGACTTGATCAGGAAACTGGAAGGGTCTGGAAGGTACATCGCAATAGCGGGGTTCAAAAACGTCCAAATCAAAGATGTCAATGACTTTCTCAATCTTGTTAGGAAGAAGACTGCAGATGTAGAGATTCAGATTTTTAACGCGAACCTAATAGCAAGTTGGAAGCATCTCTACTTCGCTGCCCTAAACGCCCTCACTGCATTTGAGAGTAAGTTAAACATTTCCAGAAGTCTAGCCATGGAAACCCTTCTCTACGCCTCCGCCCAGAGCCAAATTGACAAAGCAATAGACCTGCTAGGATCGAAGTCAGAGTCTCCATACATAGCAGTTCTTGTCATTGCGAAAACATTTAAGGAAGCAGATTCAGCTTTGGGAACCATTTCAAGGCTGGTTTCTGGGGAACGTGATGACTGCATTCTTGAGTTGACGTATGAGAAAATGGAGGGCGTTAGGAGGATGTTCGACATTTCCGATCTTGAACTGGAGTCAAAACTAGAGCTTAAAGGACTTGAAAAGAATGTGCTGGTTGACTTGGTGATTGAACACGTGGCTCTCCTAGCGACTCAGCGCTAAGAAAACCTCTCCTTCATGACAGACATAACGTCTCCAGGTTCTATAACTGACATACCGGTCATTCGTCCAGTGACTTCTACAAGAATGACTTTGTCGGGACTCTCCAAATCAACCTGTCTCTCAACGTTTGCAGCCGCGGCTTCAACAATTTCTTGTGAAGAAAGCTCTGTGAACCTTTTCTTGACTGTTACCCGAAACGTCTCATCCTCTCTTATCTTGGAAGCGAGCCTAGTGGCAGTCCTCTCGATCTCTCCTAGGTCTGTACGCACGACTCTCTGGATTGGAGTAACTCTGAACGTGTATCGGAATTCCGATGGTCGCTTCTCCAATATGTCTCGAAGCTTTTCGATGGTCTCAACGGGGTTGAGGGCGGTCTTGGCCGCTATTAGACCTGCCACCCCTGTTTTTTCCACCTGGACCGTCTCATCTCCTATTTCTCTCAGTAAATACCAGATTTCAGAGCACAAGTCCTCCTCATTTCCACGCGAAGTCGTGACGAGCAGGTTGAAATCATTCAGCAATTCTGTCTCCCTCAAGAGCCACATCATGGTGACTGTCGATGAGCATACATGCCAAAATATCCTTGAAGGCTATACCCCCTTGTCGCAAGATTTTTGGTTTCTCCGTGGTCAAGTCAACTACCGTCGATGGCTCTCCCAGTGGCGCTCGTCCTCCATCTAGAATTGCATCTACCTCTTCTCCTAACTTTTCCAGGGCCTCGCTGGCGGTACACGCCGGTCTGTGCCCCGTTTTGTTGGCACTGGTCCCTACCAGAAAGCCCTCTGACCAACGAATCAGCTGAGCCGCTACATCATTCTCCGGTATCCTCACGCCCACCGAATCCAAATTGCAGGTGACAAAGTCTGGGAGGGTTGGTTTCTTTGGTACTATGATGGTGAGCGGTCCTGGCCAGAACTCTGCGGCAATCCTTCGAGCCACATCCGACAGTCGAGCTATCTTTTCTATGTCAGCAAGAGAACATGAGAGAACAGGTAGAGGCTTCTTCCGTTCACCCTTGGCTGCAAAAACGCGATTCACAGCATCCGCGTTCACAGGGTCGCATCCCAACCCATAAACGGTGTCTGTAGGATACACAACCAAGCCTCCATTTCTCACTATCCTCGAGGCTACTCGAATGTTTTCTGACGTCGCCTTTAGAATACGCATATTTCTCTCTCTCATGAGAATGGAGTGGATGAATATTAATGTCCTTCCAATGTTTCCGAGACGAGGCTTTCTGTCCATCAACTAAAAGGTGTTCAGCTCTGGATTCCCTTGCAGTTTCTTCCTTAAGACGCTTCAACACAGACTTTAAATGCCCAATCAGAATTGTAATTTTCTCGCTTTGACTGCAGGTGCCAATTATGCAAAAACCCGTGATTGTTGTCCATGGCGGCGCCGGTATGTGGAGAACAGAAAGGAAGAGTGCAGGACTCGCTGGGGTGAGTGCTGCTGCGCTGGCTGGATTTGATATCTTAAGAGCTGGTGGGAGCGCTCTCGACGCAGTCGAGTCAGCCGTTGTAACGATGGAGAACAACGAAGTCTTCAACGCGGGACACGGCTCAGCCTTAACAATTGATAAGCGCATAGAGATGGAGGCGTCTATAATGGATGGAAAGACTCTCAACGCCGGAGCCGTTGGACTGCTAAAGAACATCAAGAATCCGACTCGCTTGGCAAGAATCATCATGGAGACAACCGATCACATATTCATCATAGGAGCGGGCGCGGAGAAACTCGCTGAGCTTTTCAAATTGGAGATAGCCAACCCATTCACAGAACTGAGGATGCGATATTGGACGGAAACCAAGGAAAAACTAATGCGAGGAGAACATGATTACCTACCCAAACTGCACACGTTAGTCACTTCTAACCCGCAACTCTTCGACTTGGGAACTGTTGGAGCGGTGGCATTGGACAAAGATGAAAACGTTGCAGCCGCAACATCCACTGGGGGATTCTCCCTAAAGTTTCCAGGAAGAATCGGAGACTCTGCCATTATTGGGTGTGGCACGTACGCAGACAATGAGGCTGGAGCCTCCTCGACAACTGGGATAGGCGAGATCGCAGTGAAACTCGTTTTGTCCAAGAACGCATGTGATTCTATGCGGAGTGGAAAAACCGCGCAGGAAGCTGCAGAAAGCTCGATAAAACTTGTGAATCGTCGGATGAGTGGAGGGTCTATGGGTTTGATCACGTTAGATATGGCAGGTAGAATCGGTGCAGCTCACAACTCTCAGAATCTCTGTTGGGCATACATGACCACGAAATCTCGTCACCCAAAGACTGCCTTGGCGGCGAGGATCGTGAAAGAAACAGCTTAAGAATCACTCTGCTTCCTCAACTGTTCCTGCGTCGATTGGGTATAGAAACGCTTAAAAAGAGACCATATGTTTTGACTAAATTCAATCGAATTGCAAGATAACAACAAAGGAGGTGAAAATCTGTGGAGGAAGAGGAGGAGGAATGGGAGGAAGAAGAGCTGGAAGAGGAAGAGTTGGAAGAAGAAGATTGGTAGCCCCTCCATGAAGCACCTTTTTTCATTGTTTCCTTTTTTGTAGCTAGTTCTGGGCTGATAAAGACTGAAGCTTATTATTTGTCTTTTAATCCTACAATCAAAGTGAACTGAAGAGATATGGTTCGAGTAGCTGTTCTTGATGAGGATCGATGCAAGCCTAAGCATTGTGATAGGGTATGCTATCGCTTTTGCCCTAAGGTAAGGAGCAATATAGAGGCAATCCGATTTGAGGATAATGGACCGCTTGTTGTTGAGGCCCTCTGCGTGGGCTGTGGCATCTGTGTCAGAAAGTGTCCATTCAGCGCCTTGTCAATTGTCAACCTCCCAGATGAACTTGAGAAGGAGTGCAGCCACCGGTTTGGCCCAAACACCTTCAAGCTCTTCCGTCTGCCTTTACCCTCATCAGGCGTGGTGTTGGGTCTTCTTGGCCAAAACGGCATTGGAAAAACAACTGCTCTGAAAATTCTTTCAGGGGAGATCAAGTTAAATCTTGGAAATCATGAAGAACCTCCAGAATGGTCAGCGATCATCCAAAACTTCCGGGGTTCAACTCTTCAGGAGTACTTTCAAAGATTGGGTGACAACGAATTCAGAGTCGTGCACAAGCCCCAGTACGTGGATAAGATTCCACGTGTTGTTTCAGGAGAGGTTGGAGCCCTTCTGGAGAATGTAGATGAACGGGGCATGTTAGAAGTTCTTGCAGAACAACTCCAGCTTAAGACTGTCTGGGACAGAACTCTGGATGTTTTGAGCGGAGGTGAGCTACAGAGGGTCTCCATCGTTGCCACGATATGTCGCGAGGCGGATGTCTATCTATTCGACGAGCCTTCCAGCTACTTAGATGTGAAACAGCGTCTCCAAGCGGCCAGAGCGATACGAGATCTGAATAAAGATGAGAAGACTGTCATCGTAGCAGAGCACGATTTGGCAATTCTGGACTATCTATCTGACAGGATCTGCGTCTTTTATGGAAGCCCACGGGTTTATGGCGTCGTATCCCATGTTCAGGGCGTGAGGGTTGGAATCAATGTTTACCTGCAAGGTTTTATCCCTGATGAAAATGTCCGTTTCAGAGAAGCTCCAATAGTATTCCACGTGAAGCCCCCCACAGTAGGCCATGAAGCTGGAGAGACATTGCTAAGGTGGGATGGAATGAAGAAGTCATTTGAGGAATTCGAACTTTCAGTAGTGCCTGGAGACGCAAGGCAGGGTGAGGTCATCGGAATATTAGGGCCTAACGGCATCGGGAAAACAACCTTTGTCAGATTGCTTGCTGGAAACGAGAGACTCGATGGTAGACGTGTGGCACAATCTGAGTTGGCTGTGAGCTATAAACCCCAGTATATCTCGGCGAAGTACATGGGAACAGTTGGAGATCTGCTGAGAAATGTTGCAGAAGAAGACTTCACCACCAGTTGGTATGAAAGCGAGATCATACAACCCCTGAATCTGCACCTAATCCTAGACCGTAACATAGCCGAGCTCAGTGGCGGCGAGCTTCAGAAAGTCGCCATCGCCGCCTGCTTATCTAAGAAAGCCCAGCTTTATCTTCTGGACGAGCCAAGCGCTTATCTGGACGTAGAAGAGCGCCTGACAATGGCTCACACGATCAGACGGGTTGTTGAGAGTCGGAATGTCATAGCCTTCGTAGTCGAGCACGATGTCGTGGCGCAGGATTTCATCGCCGACCGACTCATGATATTTACGGGAGAGCCAGGACTCTTCGGCGTAGCCAATCCGCCAACTGATCTACGCAGAGGCATGAATACCTTTCTCAAGGATATGAAGATAACCTTTAGGAGAGACTCTATTACAAAAAGACCGCGAGTGAACAAGGAAGACTCAAAACTTGACAGACATCAAAAACGGATAGGGGAGCACTATTACATACCTCTCTCAGGAAAAAAGTACTCAGCCACAGCCTGAATAGGAAACAAACCCATTGAGGAAGTCTCGAGTCAAATGTGACGCGCTCCTAAGTCTTATGCACTGTTGTATGTTACTCTCCAAAATTGTTTTTAACTGTCTAGGACAGCTATAACCCTTGATTGCCTTGACAAAGCTGCGCACCCCTATGCTTCTCGTGAACTTCAAAACCTACCAAGAAGCTGCAGGAAGGAAGGCCCTCAAGCTCGCCGAGGCCGCGGAGAAGGTGAGCCTTGAAACCGCGGTCTGCGTTGGCTTAGCCCCACAACTAGTAGACCTCGCACCAGTTGCCCGTCTCGTGACCCTTCCAATCTTTGCTCAACACATTGACCCGATCACCCCCGGAAGCTTCACGGGCTATGTACTGCCCAAATCCGTGAAAGAGGCTGGCGCCACGGGAACACTGATCAATCATTCTGAGAGACGTTTAAGACTTACTGATATCGACGCGACAATCAAAAAAGCGCGTGAAGCTGGTTTAGTCTCAGTGGTCTGTGCCAACAACCCAGAGGTCAGCGCCGCTGTGGCAGCACTTAACCCAGATATGCTGGCTGTTGAGCCACCTGAGTTGATTGGAACTGGGATTCCGGTATCTAAGGCAAAGCCTGAAGTTGTGTCTGGAACAGTCGAGCTTGTGAAGGCAATAAACTCTGATGTTGTTGTTCTTTGCGGAGCTGGCATAACTAGGGGAGTGGATGTGACTGCTGCTTTGAGGCTTGGCACTGAAGGAGTTTTGGTTGCGAGTGGGATTGTGAAGGCGAAGGATCCGTCTGGAGTCTTGTTGGAGTTCGCTGAAGCCATAACTAAATAGCTGGCTACATGCGGAACTGTGACTCATGAATGATGTTTGCTGAGGCTGTGACCAAGGTATGAGGGACTATTGATTGAAGGTTGAGATTGAATGTGCTGGATGTCTGCTTCATAGAGGTCTGCTTCAAATCGCAGAGGTAACGGAGGATCCCTCTCTTCAGTTCAAAGTCACATCAGCTTTATTCCGGTTGCTCGTCAAAGAGTTCAAGCCAACCACAGTTCCTGCTCACCTCGGCACAGAAAGAGACCGGCTGATAAGGCGAATGACAGGTAACCTTGATCCTTATGCAAAGATAAAGCAGAGAAGCAACCAGAAAGCCCTGGGGTTTTTTCCATATGCGAGGAAACTGGTTTCGAATGAATCTTCCTCTGAGTTCAGATTTAGGAAGGCTTGTTTGTGCTCCATCGTCGGCAACGTTATGGAATTTGATATTCCCGGTCACACATTCAACTATGGAGACGTCGAAAGGCTAATCCAGCGGGCAGAGGATGATTTGGCCATCGATGATATCTTTGAGATCTTTGGCGCTGTCAAAGAGGCGAGAAGAATTCTTTATCTCACAGATAACGCTGGCGAGATAGTCTTTGACAAGCTATTGGTTGGCGAGTTGAAGAGGCTTGGAGCACATGTCACTGTAGGGGTAAAGGGGGGGCCGATCATTAATGACGCCACTGTGGAGGACGCCAAATATGTTGGTATGGATAGAACTGCGGATGCCCTGATTACTACGGGTACGGACGCTGTTGGGTTAATGCCTGAGCAGTGTTCCCATGAGTTTCTGAAAGCTTATGGCTCAGTGGATTTAGTCTTGGCCAAGGGTATGGGGCATGTTGAGACTTTGACGGAGCTTGACTTGACTCTTCCCCACGCCTTGCTGTTACGAACCAAGTGCCGACCAGTCGCCAACTTTCTCAATGTCGAAAAGGAAAAGAACGTCGCCAAGATAATGCTTTAGTCTCGTGTGTCTTTTGGCTGAGGTTTTCCTTTTGGTCTAGACGAGTCAGCGCGCGCGCTTCTCTAACAGAAACTGGCCTATACTCAATCTTCTCCGATTCCATCAAGTAGAGAAAACTCCTTCGAAGATGACTTCACTGGTACAATCAAATAGCACTCGATACCTACGAGTTGGAATGCTATCTTTTAATTTTACCTGTGAGTATGAGTTAGCGCAAGATTGCTTTCTTCTTTGTGACATTTTGGGCGGTGTTGTGAAGAAAGGCGAAGTTCACATATAGAACCAGCGCTTCACATTAAGGCTGGATGATAGAATGGAAGTCGACTCGCCAAAAATTCACATCGAACCAGTGCTTCTTCCAGATTTTGAGCGGGCGATTCGAAGAGAATGGATTGTAGCAAATGGACTTGGCGGATACGCATCGTCCACTATCTTGGGGGTCAACACACGAAAGTATCACGGTCTCCTAGTGTCTGCCTTCAACCCACCCACAGACCGCAGAGTGCTTCTCACCAAACTCGATGAAGAGATAGAAATAGAGAACAAGACGTATTCGTTAGGATCGAATGAGTTTAGAAGTGAGATCTATCCAAAAGGATATCGATTCCTATCAAGCTTCGCCTTAGAGCCGTTCCCAACATACAGATATTCCATGAATGGGGTTCAGCTTCGGAAAACAGTATTCATGCCACACGGAAAGAGCGTCACCATAGTAGTCTACAAGGTTTATAATTCGACCAGCGGTGAAGTGTTGAT
>CP070749.1:458333-472891 GCA_020348365.1 Candidatus Bathyarchaeota archaeon | reverse complement strand
TCACGCGCTCATTTCGGCTGGGAAGAAACTGAAGTATAATTAGCCCAAATGCCATGAAGGCCATACTGAATGGAAAAACAGACCAAACACTAGTAACAGCAGCGACTCCAGCAGCAGCAGTTGGCGTTAAAGTGGCAATTAACCCTTCAGTAAAGAAGTATAGACTATAGCTTAACCCTCTTCTCGACTCAGGCGTGACAGCAGCAACTATCATGTTCATCGGAGACCATAAACAACTGGCGAAAAAGGCGTAGACAACATAGAAGAGGACCAGAAGAGAAGTCATCGTCATGAGAGACAGCACGAAGAGCGAAACGATGCAACCCAGAATTGCCACTACAAGCGCTCTCTTTGCGCCAAGCTGCTCTGTGAGGTACCCACCGCATAAAGACCCCACCACGCCTACAAATGGTCCAACCCCAAAGATCAATGTAGCCATTGACTCGACAAGTCCTCGAAGTCTCACAAAATAGGTGGTCATAAACGTATAAGCACTCGTAGAGCCCACTTCTCTGAAGCCTATAGCAACAAGAAAGACTAAAAGAGGAGCTGAAAAAAGAGATGCTGATTTTCTGAACTCGCTTCTATTCTCTTGAGGCTCAATTCTGCCAGTATTCTTGGTCTTTAGCTGTGGGGATGCAAGAAGCACGATTCCCCAAATTAGAATAGGAAATCCCCAGAAGAGGTAGGTCCACCTCCACCCTAGAGTCAACAAAGACACTGCAAGGCTAACAAGACCAAGAGCGGAGCCTACGTTTCCAAGAGCATTATGGAACCCGATTGACCTGCCCATACGTTCCAGTCTCACTGACCTACTCATTCGACTGAGCCCTGAAACATGGTAAATGGGCGAAGCCACCTTCAACAAGGATGCACCCAACACCAAGGTCCAGAAACTGCTTGTCTGGCTAATCAATAGGGCTGAAAGCCCTTCTGTCAACATGCTAACAAACAACAGATGATTTGTACTAAGACGATCCGCCAAGAATCCTGAAGGAACATTCATCAGAAGGGCGACCAAGCTCGGAAGCGTGGCGATAAGAGACGCCTCAACAAGACCCAACTCAAACTCCTGCACTACAACAGGTATGAGGGCAACCTGTACGAGAAGATATATCTCAATGAACATGTGCGTTGTGTTTATCATCCAAAGACGCTTTTCCATCTATTCCCTCGCCAAGCCATTGTGAATTCTAGAGAAGGCGGATTCTACGGGAAAAAGCTTGCGCGCATGCATCTCTGTCTTCTATCATTCAGATGGGCTGAGGGTTCAGAACCACTTGCTTCTCTCCATAGACGAGATGATCTTTCAGTCCTTTTTCGGTATGCCCGAGGGGGCTCAGGATGTTGACACCCGCGAGTATCAGCATGCCCATATATTTCTTAGTGTCGTACTGAGTCTCATCGTTGATTAGCTCAGCAGCCACCACACGGTTGTTCGGCCTTTTATTCTGAGCATCCGTTATTAGGTAACGGATTTTTTGTCCAGCTGAAACTTTCACACCCTCCTTGATCAGCTGCCTAGCAGCTATGGCCTGGAAAACATCGTGGATATATCTATCAGGATGCATCGAAAGTTGTTTCGCAATAATCAACTCTTGTTTGTTAACGTCCCCTCTCTTCAGCTTCTTCAGCCCCTCTCCCAAAGCTTCAATCGCCTGTGGAATCTCATCCATGAACGCCGAAGAGTTCCAAGCCTTGGCAAGAACCCTTATCATAGCCATCTGCGTTCTCTTAATGAATGGTGGAGTGTCTCGTCTTACCGCCTCGATGCCCCTCACCTTAATCTTTCCCGATTCAAAAGTTCCGTAGTATCGATTTAGAACAGAAACCTCTGCATGCATTCTGGATGGCAGAAACACAATCCAACGGTATATGCCCTCAACGTTTAACTTGACGCCGATTTCTTTAGAGACCGCATTACATAGCTCAGTGTATTCTTGTGGAGAAGCGCTTTTCTTCTTAAGCCACAATGAATCAACAATTCCATGAACAACCTCAAAGTCCCTCTCCTCAGCCATACGTACAGTCTTGAGCAGAGCTTCCCTGGCAAAGGCGCAAACAGAGATGTGGGCATCAACCTTGCCAAAACAAGCATTTCTATAACCTAGATAGCCGAAACAAGTTACCAGAATCCACTTCAAAGCGTTCTGCCTGTGGTCATAGGCTCTCCTCAGCTTTGAATCTCGTGGTTCATTTTTCGTACGTTTGTAGATCGCCCGCTTCTTGAGAATAATCTTCAATGTTTTCGGAACTATGCCCTCTCGCTTCTCACATACGTTGTAACCTAGCTCGGGCACCTTCAACTTTGAGTCTGGACAACACTTGCAGAGCACGGTTTCAGCCGAGATGTTACGATCAGCCATCAAAGTTGGGTACATAGATGAAAAATCGACTTCAGCCACGCCATCATGGACTCCCAACCGGGGGTCATATATGAACCCGCCTCTATCTGCAATGAGCAGCTCCCAAGCTGATTTGAAGGTCTCAGGCTCTCTCTTCTTCCACGGGATAAGTATATCCTCCTTCGTGGCTTGATAGAGCTGCAGAGAAGACATTATCGTTCCGATCGACGCCCGTGCAGCCCTATGCAACGGAACCCTACAAGTCCTTGAAACTTCAATCAATCCATCCAGTCCACAAGCAGAATAGATGAATGTGTTCTTCTCATCTATGTGGATTCGGCCATATAGCCTGCACGTGGGTGCTTTGAAGTATACTCTGCCATACGAGAAGAATGTAACTCCACGCCTCTTCTCAGCCTCGAGAGGGATATTCTCCCTGCCGAGAACGAGTCTGTTCAGTATCTCATTCACAAAAGCCCTATGAGCAAAATAAGGGAGAAGGAATGAGTCTCCGCCCCGAGTAAGAATGATGTCAGGGTCCTCTTTCTTGACACTTTCTACCATCTCAAGGATCTTGTCCTTTTCATCTCCTCCGTCAATTACAAGCCTTTTTCCATCTGATTCTAGAGTGATACTTCTGATTGCATCGTCGAAGTTTGCGATGGCTCCATCAGCGTCTAAATCAGCGTGGATTGACATCAAGCGAAGAGCAGGAATCCTATAATCTACACTTTCCATAGAATCGAGCAAGCAGTAAGCAAGTTTTTCTCCTTCAGTTATGAAGGTGGCGTAAGCGAGAGGAAAAATGTCTCTGTCGTAAAGGTACGTTTGAACGCTTGGAACGCCCACGTTGTGTAGTCTGAATTTCCTGTATCCTCCAAGCCTCACCAATTCTCTAGTGAAATAGGATATCTTTCTACAATCTGTAATAGTGATCTCCAAGACCTTAGACTTCTTGTCCTCCATGAAATCAGCATACTTCTCCACACAACGCCACTTGGCAACAGATTCACTGGTCACAAAATGACGGGTCAACTTCGACAAGTCAGTCATCTTGCCTGAAACATAAATCTTCGGCTTGAATTTGTCAGCAAGTTTCACACGGTCGCCATTCTCTGCTATGACCCACACCGTCATCTCGCTGGGACCAGAAGGGTACAGATCGAGAAGCCAGCCTTTAAACACCTTAAGGCTGGTGAAGCCACTTCTCCAATCTTTCAATTCTCTCGCTGATCTCCATAATTTCTTTCTCCTGATGAAGCAGAATAGATATCAACATGGCTTCGAGAAGAACGGGCCTAGTTGCCATGCTCCCTGCTGAAGCGAAATTTCTGCAAGCATTAACCATCTTATCGAAGGCCTCAACATCCTTGGCTCTTAACGCTTTTCTGAAGCCCTTCCATTTGTCAATCTCACTCTCCAATGCTTGACGATACGAAGGAACGGTCCTGCCCATTCAGCTAATCCTCCGTAAAAATGTCCATTGTGACTGCATCTGAAAGAAGATCGATTGAAAAAGATTTGATGTTCTGATGCTCCTCTAAGGTGCATCTGAGGCCTCTTGTAGATTCCTGGAATCTCATCACAGTACCTGCTCTTCCGAGTAAAACCGATTCTAGAAAGAGGCTTCTGCTAGAATAGGGTCGAGTGAGATATGAAGCAACAACAACTGCTCGCCTTCTAGAAGCAACCTCCAAAAGATGATGGGATAGCTCAAGAAAGATGTTCCTGCATTCTATTTCAGGCACATCACGATCAAGGAAAAGCCCAATTATATCCGAAACAACGACAAGTTTAGACCTGTATATCTTCAAGACATTCTCCAACTTTTCAAAAACCAACTCTGCTAGCTGATATGCTGTGAAAGCTCTCGAAATCAAAATCTTCTCAAGGGTAGATCTTGGCTTTAAGCCATTATCTTGAGCTATAACCGAAACCGCATATGGATCAAAAGTGTTCCCGCCATCAATGAAAACAGCTCTAGAGTTCAGCCCCCCCTTTCTAAAAGGCAATTGACACCGAACACTCAGAAGAAACGCCAGCAGAGTGCAAAGAGGACGCCCAACCAAAACTGCAAAGTCACCGCCTTGAAAACCTCGAAAGCCCTCATCTAGTTTCGGGAGGCCCAGAGCTAAGACTCGGCTAGATTTTCCAGACAACGCAATCACGCGTATAAAGGGATATGAGAAACGAGTTCACAACTCATAAGGATTCAGTAGAAGCCTATTCTACACTCCTAGAGACTCCTAGATGAAAGTAAAACCGATATTCTATTCTATTTCCCCGTCCAAAGCGTCTATGAGAGTAACTGTTTGACACGGTATCTGATCGGAGCGGGCGGATGGGCATATTTCCAAGTCCCTGGACAGCGGTCTCTCGTAGCATACTCAAAAGCGTTCAATTTCGTGGAGGTGAACTCAACCTTCTATGAAATACCCCGCCTCCAACTTGTGAAATCTTGGCGCAGCTCGGTTTCTCCCAACTTCGAGTTCGCAGTAAGGTGCAATAAAGCATTGACTCACCAACACAAGTTCCAGCCAACATCAGAAGCCTACGAAACTCTAAGAAACATGATCACCATCTGCAAGAGCCTGAAAGCTAGCATTCTGCACCTGCAAACACCACCAACTTTTCAGGCAACAAAGGCCAATGCAGATCTTATGCGTAACTTCTTTTCTTCGACAGACTTGAAAAGCGTAAGAATTGCCTTGGAGATGAGAGGCACCAAACAACCACTCAGCTCGACTCTCATCAGAACTATGCAAGACCTCAACATGGTTCACTGCATCGACCTCTCCAAAGAGGAGGAACCAGCCTACGAATCTGACATCATGTATTCAAGGCTCTTCGGAAGGGGCCCTCATAACATTTACCAGCCAACAGATGAAGACCTCGTTAGAATCGATAGAAAAGCGTCCAAAGGAGATCACAAAACAGTGGCTGTCAGCTTCCACTTCGTCAGAATGTACAAGGATGCCGCTCGCTATAAAACTTACAGGCGAACTGGAAAATTCCCAATGATCACGAAATCCACAGGGCAAAGCTCCCTCCTTGAGGTTCTCCAAGAGGACGCCAAATTCCCGAGCAACAGGGAGGAATTGATTCTGCATCAGGGATGGAAACTGATTGATTTGACTGAGGACAAGAGAGTTCACGCGTCATATATGCTTCAGAAACTGCCTGAAAGAACCTATAGCCACATCAACGAGGTAGTGCAATCACTTGACTCCACAAAGACCGCGTGAAATCCTTGGACAACCTTCTCTTCGGACCCTCCGGCTGAAGCTCCAAAGAATGAGCGCGCCCGTAGCTCAAGTTGATGCAGCCCATTATTTGATCTAAATGGGTATGCACACATAAATTCCAAGAGAAGAATATACTAACGACGTACAGGTGGCTGAAATGAAGAAGGGTATCTGGGTCTATTTGCTGTTTTTCTTTCTGCTATCCTCAAAACTCCTGTTAACACTATCCTATGACGTTCAACAAGTCAGTGCAGAGATTAGGACTTGGACTGTAGATGATGATGGCCCCGCAGACTACCACACAATACAGGGAGCTGTAGATGCAGCAGAAGAAGGAGACACCATCTTCGTATACAATGGAACATACTATGAGACTGTCTTTGTAGAGAAGACCCTTTCGCTTATTGGGGAACACAAGAGCGGAACCATAATTGACGGTGACCGGACAGGAACAGTTGTACATGCAAGCAATACAAGTGTGGTAATAGCAGCTTTCACAATAAGAAACAGCAATGATTACCCCTATACTGGCATCAGCCTGAAAGACTCGCGTAACAGCAATGTAACTGAGAACATAATCTTCAACTGCACAGAAGGCATACGCATATACAATTCAACAGACACGATCATAGAACACAATACGATAACCGCCAATTACGGCGGCATCCATCTAGCTGGCAACTCGCGCATTAACACCATTACACACAATGTCATAAACTCCAATTCGTGGGGGATCTATCTTGACAATTCATCTGACAACCTCCTCACCGAGAACATTTTGACAAACAACTCGTGGACAGGAATCGACTTATTCCAGTCTAAATGTGAGAATAACATTCTATCTGGCAACATCATTGCTAGCAACGGTAATGGAATACGCTCCTACAACAGAGCAAGTGGCAACTCAATGCAAGACAATGTCATAATGTACAATAATGATACAGAAGGCGGGAAGGGAAATGGTATCTCCCTAAGTGGGCATTCAAGGAGCCACATTATAACTGGGAATACCCTTACGGAGAACCGTTATGGCCTTCATCTTTTTATATCAGAAGACAACACGCTCTACCACAACAACTTCATCAATAATACAAAACATGCGTATCAAGCCGCTGGGAGCCATTCAAATTCTTGGGATAACGGTTTTGAGGGAAATTACTGGAGCAACTATACTGGTGTGGATTCGGATCATGATGGAATAGGCGATAGTTTGTACGAAATCGCCGAAAACAATACAGACTTTTACCCCTTGATGGGGACGTTCTCTCATTTCAATGCAGACTCAGAATATCCCATTCAGACCATATGCAATTCGACAATAACCGATTATGTATTCAATGGCTCTGCCATCAGTTTCGACGTCACCGGGAAGAATGGAACCGTAGGCTTCTGTAGGATTCGCATTCCAACAGCCCTACTGAATGATACATACCGGGTATTTGTCAATGGCACAGAAGTTCCATACACTCTGCTGCTTCCCTCAAACAGCACACATATCTACCTTCACTTCAACTATCTTCACTCAACACAAGAAGTAACAATAATACCAGAGTTTCCATCATTCCTCATTCTAGCATTATCCATAACCGCAACGCTACTAGCAGCATCACTCTATGAAACAACAAAAATGTCGAACAATACGAAGCAAACACTAACCCACAGATCCATTTCTAGCTATGCTAGGGCAGAGAAATCTCCGTTCCAATCATACATGCAAGCTATGCACGGCCCCCACAAAAGGCATTGAATCAAGATGACATGCATGCACCCCAGACAGCAAAAAATCTGAAAGGGCAAATCTTAACTTTTGGTGTATGAATAAGAACTGAGAGGTGACACAAAGATGACGGAGAAACTGGTCTTGAAGATCGACAAGCCACACTTCACCGTTAAACTCCATGAAGACACACTTGAAGTGGATCTTAAAAAGGGCGCAAAGAAAGAACTCGAAGACGCAGTCGAGGCGCACCCACTCCTCAGAGAAAGCCTAGGAGTCCTGTTCCAGACCATAGTACCACTAGACGTCGCACTAAAAGACATACAAGCCGCAGAAGTGGACAAGAATGGAAGGCTGAAAGTGATTCTACCCCTACGAAGAGACATCACAATTCCCCTAGACATCAAAGAATCGAAGAAACTAGCAAAAAAACTGAACGAACTAATACCCCAAGCAAAACTGAAAGCAACCAAACGAATGAGCAAAATAGAAGCGTTAGATGAAAGACCAAAAACAAAACCATGGCGGCCAGTCTAGACCCATACTACGCGAAATCTACGTGACTATATCAAAGAATGAGCCCAGACTAGATCTGCGAAGACGCAGTCACATATATCCATGAGCCCAAACAAGCCTTCTAAGATTGACACTCTTTTTCAAAAAGCAGCTGATGCCAAAATGACCCGCTCAGCAAAGCCGGACTCCCCTAACAGTCTTCGTCTGCCAAGAATGACGTTTGATCGTGGCAGTCTCTCCATAACCACACGCTGAGCACCGCTTCTTCCTAACATGATAGGCTCTTCTACCACAACGTCTACACTTGATATGCAACGTCTTGCCTTGACGCTTCCCGAAAGAAGACGTGCCCTTACTGGTCCCCAAAAAACCCTCACCTAGAAGGGGGCGGAGAAACAATCACCACATTATCTCCCCTCACAATAATAATGCCCAACTTCCACGCCTTCTCTCTATCCGTCGTGTCCTCCGTCTCCTCCAGCACCAAGTTGAGATGTTGATCAAAACCCTTCAACCTCCCGCGCAAACGTCTCCCACCCCTCAACCTAACAAGAACCGTCTTCCCAAGACTCTCCTCCAAGATCTCAGTCGTCATCTCACTCATAAGCTGCCCTCACTCATCCAATGCACCTATAGGTGCAAACGAGAATCATTTAAAGGTTATTACACAAAAATATCCTCAAATGCCCGGCACCATAAAAAGACACTTCTTACGGGAGAAAGAGACTGAAGAAATCCTCCAAGAACTATCCCACAATATCCATGTAGGAACCCAACAACTCCTAGGTTCCAAACGACGCATTGAAGTGGCCGAGGTCCAATCCACCAAGATTTTCCTCCTCAATGGAAGGCCCATACTGGCAAGACCCAACCACACACTAATCCCAACCCTCTTCTTCGAAGAAATCCTCCCACTCCTTCCCAAGATCATAGTAGACATTGGCGCCATACCCCACATTTGTAACGGAGCAGACCTAATGGCACCAGGCATCGTCCGAATCCTCGGGGACTTCAACGAAGACGACATTCTCCTAATATCAGATGAAAAACACCAAAAACCCCTTGCTATCGGCAAAGCGCTCTCCGACTCCCAACATATGGAAAAACTCAGACACGGAAAAGTCGCGAAGAATATCCATTACGTAGGCGACAACCTCTGGAACCTACTAAAGAGACTACACTAGGACCTCTCGAAGCGATATGTCTTAGGAAAAAACTTAAAGTCGAATCACAACAACTCTAGTCCAGGTCGATAACAATGCCAGACTCAGCACAACCTCCCGCCAAAATATACCTTAGAGCCCTCCTCCTGCGAGACCTCAGCGATGTGGAAACCGTAAAACATGAAGTAAGCGCGGGAAACGTCCTCATCCTCAGAATCAGCGCCTTGGCAGAAAGGAGCGTTGAGGATGTCAAAAGAGCGGTGGACGATCTATGCCACTTCACCGAACTGATCGGCGGCGACATCGCACGACTAGGAGAGGAACGAGTAGTGATCACACCCTCTTCTATCCGGATATGGCGCGGAGAGAACATCCTCCAAGAGGGAGGAACGCCCACGGAAGCGGGGTGACCGTTTCGATGCGAATACGCCCAAACTAATTATTGCATGCTTACAGAGTCAGCCTCAACCTTGTTACAGTTTTTTGTCAAAAATGCATAAATAAGCCTGCAAATATACAATCATTTATGCTAAAACCGTTGAAGGAAGCGTGCGGCGTCTTCGGCGCCCAAGACTTCAAGCAGGGCTCCGTATTTCCCTACATCTACTGGGGGCTGAGATCACAGAACCATCGCGGTCATCAGTCACACGGTCTTATCACATTTGACGGAGAATTCAATCTACACAGAGAGTTAGGTCTAGTTCCCAAAATGGAGAAGGAAGACCTCCAAAATTGGCTCACCAGATTACCCGGACACGCGGGCATAGGCAGCATAAGATACACCACATCCGGCGGAACCGACAAGGAATCATTGAGAAAGGGTATTCAACCGTTTCTAGCGGAGACGGATAATGCGAAAGTCGCTATGGCCTTCAACGGCAACATCGTCAACAACTCCCAGTTGAGAGGGGAGATAAGAGTGGAGTTTCCCGGTTTCTCTTATGCGTGTGATGCAGAACTGCTCTGTAGAAAGCTTCTTCTTGGGCTTGAGGGAAAGGGTAGTCTTGCTGCTTCTGTTACAGCTTGCTTGAGAGATGTAGAAGGCGCATTCTCTGTAGCAGGAATAACTCAAGAGGGAGAATTGTTCGCTTTCAGAGACCCTTATGGAATTAGACCGCTCTGTTGTGGCCACAGTGAAGACAACAACATATGCGCTGTCTCTTCGGAGACCGTCGGCTTGGACATCAGCGGCCTAGAATTCGATTTCGAAGTGGAGCCTGGAGAACTCGTGGTCGCATCTGAGAATGGATTCACAAGAGAGCAGCTTATCAAGTGCAAAAGGAGAGCACTCTGTAGCTTCGAATTCGCCTATTTCGCCAGACCAGATTCGCGAATCGGAGACAGATACGTTTATGAGATCAGGGAAGACTTTGGAAGAAATCTGGGAAAGGAATACGCTGAAATCACACAAGGTGCAGACATAATCATCTCAATACCACAAACCTCCAATGATGCTGCTTACGGACTCCATGAAGAGACCGGAATAAGGTGGGAGCGAGCGTCCAGAAGACACAGATACGTGACTGAGAGAGCGTTCATTCTACTGCCCCGAGAGAGACACTCAACCATAGATAAGAAGATCAACATCTTGGATCGAAGGCTTCATGGAAAAAATGTCGCAGTAGTCGAAGATAGCATCGTCAGAGGCGACACAACTAAGACTATCGTTCAGAAACTGCGCAGAAAGGGGGCAAAGAGGGTTGACTTGTTCATCACTTTTCCGAGGATAATTGGGCCCTGCTTCTATGGAATCGACATGGCGACTTACGGCGAGTTGATCGGATCTAAACACAATGCCCAGGAGATAGCTGAGATAATCGACGCAGATACAGTGAACTATCAGTCGCTTGAGGGGCTTGTCAGAGCAACAGGTCTTACGAGGGACAAACTGTGTTTGGGGTGCATCACCAGCGAATATCCCACACCGCTAGCTCAAAAGATGGCAAACAAGATGAAAGAAAGGTTCGAGGGAGGGCACAAAGAGCGAGGGAGAATCTACGAGCTGGCAAGTGAACAAACTATCTCCTAGGCGATGATTCTTCATGGAAAAGATAGGCATCCTGGTCGTTTGCTACGGCTCAAGAGGAGTCGCGATGGTTGATGCCTTCCACCGAAGCGAGAACTACGACGCTGAGATTTACATTGCAGACAAGCAGAGAAACCCCTTCAACGCAGAAAAAGCCGAAGAACACGTCGTGATTACTGACCTTGGTGTAGAAAAGATCTGTCGCTTCGCGAAGAAACACGAAAAGAGAGTTGACTTCGGGATAGTTGGAGCCGAAAAACCCATAATCAACGGAGTCAGAGACCTCATCGAAGCAGAAACGAACATACCCCTGATTTGCCCTACAAAAGAGTGCGCTATCGAAGGAAGCAAAGTGGCGCAAAGACACCTATTCGAAGAAGTAGTGCCCGAAGCGAATCCGAGGTTCAAGATCTTCCATCCGAAAGACTACAGCAGCCTGCATAAAGCGAAAAAAGAATTACACCGTTGGCTTGACGAGCTTGAGAATAAGGTGGCAGTCAAGCCTGACCGCCCAGCTGCTGGAAAGGGCGTTGGCGTCTGGGGCGACCACTTCAACTCTCGCAAGCAGCTGCTCGAGCATTTCCTGTCAAACTACGAACACGGTCCTGTGATAGTAGAAGAGAGAATCACGGGAGAGGAATCTAGCTTCCAGGCTCTATGTGACGGAAAACATATAGTGCCACTACCGGAGACACGGGATTACAAGAGAGCCTTTGACGGCGACAGGGGACCCAACACTGGAGGAATGGGATCCTACAAGGCCATGGGTGACTGGTTACCGTTTATGACCCAAGCTGACAGAGAGAAAGAAATAGAAGTCGTAACCAAGGTTTTCAGAAGATTGAGGGGCCGGAGTAGCAACCCTGGCTTACGCGGTGTTCCCTTCTATGACGCCTTCGTTCACACTGGAGGTGAACCAAAGATTCTCGAAAACAACAGCAGACCTGGGGACCCGGAGATACAGAACCTTCTGCCCATACTGAAAGATGATCTCATAGATGTCTGTTTCAGAATCCTCGATGGAAACTTGACCAGAGTTGACTTTGAGAGGAAGGCTACAGTCGTCACTTATAAAGCACCACCGAATTACGGCGAGTTCAACAAAGTTTTTCCGCAGCGTTTGAATCTTGAAGAGATCGCCAGCCCAGTCGACTTGAGTAGAGCACGCAAGCTGACTGAGAAGTACAAGGATGACATCAGAATATACCCTGGATCAATGGAGCTCAGGAACGGACGGGCGTACGCGCTAGCCTCTAGAACCCTCTGCGTCGTAGGCGCCGGGGACGACATCGACACCGCCAGGCGGGTCTCTCTTGAAGGCATAAGAGCCATTCGCGGTGGATCTCTCTGGCATAGAAGCGACATCGCCTCACGAGAGCATGTTACGAAGAGTGTAGAACACATGAAGGCGCTGAGGAGCTCTTAGAGTGCGATGACGCCGACGAGGAAACAAAGAAGACTGTTTATCACAGACTGCGAAGGTCCAATATCCAAGAACGACAACGCCTATGAACTCACTGAGCATTTCATTCCGAGCGGGGGCGGTTTCTTCACCCTAATCAGCAAGTATGATGATGTTCAAGCAGATATTGTGAAGAGACGGGGCTATAAAGCCGGCGATACCTTAAGACTAATACTACCCTTTCTGAAGGTCTATGGCGCAACAAACGAGAAGATGAAGAAGTTCTCGACGGAGCACATTCTTTTGGTTTCCGGCGCCAAAGAAACGTTGAGATTTGTCATAGGCTTGATGTCCACATTTATAGTTAGCACTAGTTATGAGCAGTACATGCGTGCGCTGTGTGATGTTTTGGACTTCCCTTTCGAGAACGTTCACTGCACCAAGCTGGACCTCGACAAGTACAAAGTCGATAATGAAGAGGCAGAGAAGCTGAGGAGATTCAGAGACGAGATAGCTGCCATGCCGATGATACGAATTCCCGCTGATGCCACATCAATCGATGATCTCTTTCCGAGAGACAGAGAAACGGTCAAAAGGCTGGATGAGATATTCTGGGAAGAACTTTCTAGCATGGAGTGCGGCAAGATGTTGGAAGAGGTTAACCCTGTCGGTGGATATGAGAAGGCCAGGGCGGTTCAGCACATAGTGGAAGGGACGGATAGCAGCCTATCCGAATCCAGCTATTTGGGGGACAGCATCACAGATGTTCAGCCCTTTCGTATGGTGAAAGAGCGTGGGGGTTTGACAGTTTCTTTCAATGGTAACAGCTATGCTGTAAGGGAGGCTGAGATAGCTGTTCTTTCCGAGCACACCATCATAACCTCAGTTCTCGCTGAGGTTTTCTGCCATCTAGGCAGAGAGGGAGTCATAGAATTGGTCAAAGAGTGGGGTCAACCTGCTTTGAGGAAATATTGTTCTTCCACACTACAAAGTCGCATGCATAGACTATATCCGAAGAATCTGCCTCAGGTTGAAGTAGTAACCTCAACCAACCGAGAAAGACTGATAGAAGAGAGCACCGCCTTTCGAAAAACCGTAAGAGGAGAAGCCGTGGGAGGGCTTGGATGAGAGCAGAGATAGAGGACACATACGCAGAAGCCTTTGAAGGATTATATTCAAGAGCGATAATAACTGCAGATGATGAGGCGGTTCTGAGAAGGGCAGCCATACATGCCACAGCCACCCCGTCAATAGTCATTGGTAGAATCGAAGGCGGCGTCGAGAGATGGCTAAGCGAGAGAGAGACTCCTGATAAACGTAAAGGCGCAGTCCTTCAGTTTTGGGGAGGAATCGACAAAAGGAAACCTCTCAGCACCTCCATCAAAGGGTTTGAAGTGGAGCTGTCATACCGAATCCGCCAAGACATACTCGTAAAACCGTTCACTGCAGTCTTTGATGCCCACCCAAATCCTGAAGGAGAGATCGATACCATGGAGCGGATAGGACACTGTGGTGATGGATATGAGTCGGTGGAAAGGCTTTATGGTCGCGACATGATCTTGGTTCCTCTTATGACTGCCGATTTCCAGATAGAGCGCCATCTGGGATGGGGACACGGAGTCATGGGCGGGAATTTCTGGTACATGTGCACTACTAAGAAGGCGGTGATGGAAGCTGGTATGAAAGCCCTTGCAGCAGCAAAGCAGATAGAAGGCGCAATCACACCATTCGACATATGCTCCGCTGGGTCAAAACCGGAGACAAGATTTCCATGGATAGGTCCAACTACCAATCACCCCTACTGCCCATCGCTAAAGAGAAAGTTGGGGAAGAAATCAAACGTTCCGGAGGGCGTCAACTACATCCCAGAGATCGTGATCAATGGAGTATCGCTTGACACAGTGAAAGAAGCCATGAAGACTAGCATAAACGCTGCGAGAAGGGTTGATGGAGTACTAAGAATCTCCGCTGGTAATTATGGTGGAAAGCTAGGCGAATACAAGATACACCTTAAAGAGCTGTTTCCATGAGATTTGATGTCGTCTGTTTTGGCGCATTGAATATGGACAAACTCTACAGAGTGAATAGGATCGCCAGAGAAGATGAAGAGAGCTTCATCATAGATCTCAAAGAGAGACCTGGGG
>CP070749.1:442594-458233 GCA_020348365.1 Candidatus Bathyarchaeota archaeon | reverse complement strand
TGCGAGAGTGAATAATAAACGACCTCTCCTCTCCTGTTAACAACCGCGAGAACAAGCTTCTTCTTCAAGCCTTGGACATACATCTGGGCCCGCGCTAACTCTGTTAAAGTCACTGGCTGCCCTTCTTGTATCCCGAATATCATGTATTTGGCGGGTTCTTCCCCGTACTCTCCCCGCTTGTACACGCGAAAGTCTATTCCTAAGCCGAAGCCTTCTCTCACGACGTATCCTCGACTTCTCAGGTCTCGATAAATCAGATACTTGACCCAAGCATTCTCATCAGACGATTGAAAATGTTTGAGAACCTCCTGAAAGCTTCTCTTCTCTCCAGTCTTCTCATCTTTGACCTCAACAATCTCTCTACCGATTAGATATAGCGCCTCGTAAAAGGTAAGCATCACTTCCCCATCTTCAGAGACTCCATAACCACGCGAGGAAAGACCCTCTATCCCGTCAGCCGAGGAGACCCTCACGCCATCCTCGACAAGCAACGCCTCTATCACCAACTCGACGCTGGGCACCTCATCGGCTTCTGCTTTTGCCTGTTTCCTCATGGCGAACCCTTCGAACAATCAAATAAGCGAATTCAACAGTCGATAGTTGGTAATCAGCAACTTAATATATGTATAGTGACCTCCAAAATTTGCTGCTTGGATTTTCGCATGTTTACCATTATTCGGCGCGCGCCAAAGAGATTCATCTCATTTCAGCAAATGAGCTGAAGCATACATACGTAGCGCTTGCGAAAATCTTAAGAAGGCTTCTAAGTAGTCTAGCCCAGAGGATGAAGCATTTGAAAAATCACAGCTTCTATTGTATAATCTTGTTAGGGATTCTTGTTGTTCTTCTTCCAGCGTCAAGCCTTGTATATGCACAGAGAACCGTTGGTGTTCAAGTGGGTGATTGGGCTGAATACACTATAGCGTTTACTACTGAAGGGAACTTCACCATTTTCGAGGATCCTTTTGGGTTCGAGAATATAACAAGTATTCGAGTGACTGTTGTGGAGATTGCCGATACCAATGTTACTCAGGAGGCGAATACGTACTTCGCGAATGGATCTGACACTGTTCAGACTGGTTGGATAGATATTGAGACTGGAGACAGCGGGGGGGAGGCTACCTTTCCACTGATAGCGGAGAATCTGGTTGAAGGCGACCGCATTTACACAAATAATGAAACGATGTTTAGCGAATACACGATTAACGAAACCTTAACGCGTCCATATCTGGGAAGCACTGTTGAGGTGAATCGCTGGAATATGAATGTGACTACCCCACCGAATCCGTTCTTGAATTCGTCCATAGTGTTTGATATCTATTGGTATCGAGATTCTGGCTTTCCCGCAGAGATAACCATGTTTATGATGATGGAGACGATGGGCAACAAAACATCGATTGACATGAGCGTGAACATTATCAGCATAATACCTGAATTCCAATCAATTCTAATACTGCCAATGCTAATCGTTTCGACATTGGTTGCCGTTGTGCTGTCGCGAAGAAGAAATTACTTTGAGAAAGCAGGAGCTGCCTAGCTACTTAAGCATGCATGCCATGATCCACCGTGAGCTTCTCAAGTTCTGGTGTGGATAGGATTCCGGTCTCACAGATTACTGCGCTCACATATCTTAAGGGGGTGACGTCGAAGGCTGGGTTCAGCGCCTCTATCTCGCTCGGAGCAATTCTCTGGCAGTTGAAATGCGTGACTTCTTCAGAGCTTCTTTCTTCGATAATCACATCTTTTGATGTCTGTTTCAGGTTGAAGGTTGATTTCGGGGCGACCACGTAGAATGGCACATCATGTTCCTGCGCCAGCACTGCAATTGTGTATGTGCCGATTTTGTTGATCACGGCGTCTTGAACTATCCTATCCGCTCCTACTATGACTTTGTCTACTAGCTGCTTGGACATCACGTATCCGACCATGCTATCTGTGATCAGGGTAACCGGGATGCCGACGCGCTTCAACTCGTAGGCTGTTAGCCTTGCTCCCTGTAGTTTAGGTCTGGTCTCCGTTGCAATCACGCTTATCTTCTTGCCTTGATTCCACGCAGCGCGTATCACTCCAAGAGCGGTTCCATAATCCACTGTAGCCAGACTCCCAGCGTTGCAGTGTGTCATCACAACCGCTCCATCCTTGACCAGCCTGGCTCCGTGTTCACCCATCCTACGGTTGGCCTCCACGTCTTCATCAGCCATCCTCTGAGCCTCATCGACCACGGCTTTGGCTAGTGCTTTTGGCTCCCCAGAGGCAGCCCTTGCTTTCTTGAGAACTCGATCAACGGCCCAGAAAAGGTTAACAGCCGTTGGCCTAGACCGCCTCAAAGCCTCGGCTGATTCATTGATTTCCTTCATCATCTCCTCTCTCTTCTCTGCTTTCGAGTGAAATGCCGTAAGAGCCAAGCCATAAGCTGCTGTCACGCCAATGAGAGGCGCACCTCGTACTCTCATCTCTCCAATCGCAGAAGCCACCTCACTGCACTCTTTCATCTCTATGAAAACTTCTTCGTGGGGCAGTTTTGTCTGGTCAACTGTAACGACGACGCCGTCTTCCCACCATATCGTTCTCAGGTCACTCACCTTCAGAACATCTTTTTCTCATTCGCCGTTTATTATTTTGCCTAGATAGGCGCGCTGATAGATTATGCAATAACGCTCGTAGTTTCATCCCTTGATTCTGTATTGTGCATGCATCTGCAGAAAGAAAAGAAGTGAAGACGTGTTCAGAACTGTTGTATAGCCGCTTACTTCGGCCTAACTTTCGTTACAACTTCAATTGGGCAGCCCTTGGGCAGGGTTATCCTCTCCCGCCAATCATCTCCGATGGCGATGAGAGAGTACACCCCAGCGACTTCGGCTCTCGCCCTTTGAATTATGTTAATGAGGGCCGCTTGGGTCTCTCCAGTCTTTATCATATCATCAACTATGAGCACGCTGTCTCTCCGCTTCAGAGCATTCTTCGGCACGTAAAGAGTCATGGTTACGCCGGAGTTGCTCAGCACATACGTTTCCTCTAGAAAGGCGGGAACACCAACCTCCTTGTTTCTCTTTGCAATCACAAGATTCACGCCCAGAGAATCCGCAACCATAGTCGCCAGTGGTATGCCGTCCACAGCCGCGGTCAAGATTATAGTCACCCGTCTTCCGGCGAAAGTATTGAGGGCGTGGCTCGCCGCTTGTCTGAGTATGTTGAAGTCCCCGACGATCCATGTGTTATCGAAGTATCCGTTCTTGTTGAACCGTATTTTCCTACCAAGTTCAGCTTCCAATCCAACAAGTTTTTTTAGGATTTTCCAGAGAGTTCTTGCTCTCTCTGTATTCGGCAAAACATGTCCCTTAGCATATCTGCTCAGAACTGTCACAGGAAGGCCTGTCTTGCTTGACAACTCGCGGTATGTGTAATGCTGCTTTGCAGCTTGAAGCAACTCTATTGTCATCAATCGAAGCTTCAGTTCCTCCGCGTGCGTACTTGATCTCTTCATCCAATAGGCACCAACAAGTCAAATGATAAAGCTAGTGCTGTCTATTTTTGACTCAAGGCAATATATGTCTTCCGTCAATTTTCCACGGTTTTGCATGCATGAGTTGCGCCCACAGGCCTTGACTCAACTCTGCCTTGAAGAGAACTCAGTCCTTAGCATTCCATAATATAACAAACCATATCGCTCACAATTTTCGATTCTAGATTCCTTAAAATGCCCTTCTCTGCGCGCGCATATGCTGAGGTCAAAATGTGGCGGGCCCGCGGGGATTCGAACCCCGGATCTCCGGCTCTCCTCCATTCGCGGTAGAAGGCCGACGCCTTATCCAGACTAGGCCACGGGCCCTTCTATTAATCTCAGATTCTGGAAATCAACGAATATAATCTTTTCATCTATTCGTTTCGGAGAGAGTAGCATTTTGATGGCTCTGAAATCACTCGATGTAGATTGCGGGGCGATATGGTCTTGCTGATTCCGCTTTTCTCTTCGGGTCATAACGTCGCAGGTCGTCTTCACCATAAACACGGATCTCAGCGTCGAATTCATGTTCAAAGAAGTGTTGAGCTTGTTTTAGTGCTTGAATCTCATTCATCACCCCGACTTGTAGCTCTCGGTGTTTTTTGTCATCAGGCATCCTGTTTGCTTCATCCACAATTTGGCGTGTGAATTTTGCAATTTCTCTTGCGGCTTTCTTCAGCTCGGGGTCTTTCATCAGATCTTTCATGAAAGTGCTCAAGTCTATTTTTGCAGATAACGATTGTTCTAAAGCCTTCAGATAGATCTTCCATTTCCAAGGTGAGGCGGAGTAATAGCATATTCTTTTTGGAACTATTTTGGTTGCTCGTAGAATATTAGATGTATCCTCTAACACGTTTTTGATTAACTCTTCAGTCTCTTCTGCTCTGATGTTGACCATGTTTTTGTCATGTTCTGGCCATTCGGCTAGTGAAATGAAGCTTTCTTTGCCCATCTTGCTCCAGATTTCCTCGCAGATGTGTGGGGCAAATGGGGCGAGGAGGCGGGTCCATATTTCTAAGATTTGTTTTAGGATTTCTGTATTGGCTTTTTCCTTTCTTCGTCTGTACCATCTGATGTCGTTCCAGATCTCGTAGAAGGCGTTTTCTATGGCTGTTCTTGTCTTCAGTGTCTCCATGTTTTCTGTGACCTTCTTTATTCGGTGTTGTAGCGTGCTGATTAGCCATTCTTCCAAATGGCTTGTTTTAGCAGCGCCTTCTGATTCAATGATGCTGTTTGCTAAATTGTAGAAGGATTCAAGCTTGTTTCTAACGTCGCGAACATTTTCTCTTCTCCAGTCTGGATCGTCCATGCTTTCTGCACATAAAAGCAGAGCACATCGCGTGGCGTCAGCTCCGTACTCGCTGAGGGCGCCTCTCAACGTTGCGAAGTTGCCTTTCGATTTCGACATCTTCTCGCCCTCGATCATCATCCACCCGTTTACGCCTATTGCTCTGGGCAGGTGTTCCGGAAATAGGGCGGTGTGGTGGAAGAGGAAGAATGTTAGGTGATTTGAAACAAGTTCCTTGGCTGAGTTTCTCAGGTCTACTGGATACCAGTACAGGAATTCTCTTCGCATATCTTTCAATTCGTGGCTGTCAATACCCGATTTTTCAGCTATCTTCTCAGGACTGTCTTTACCATAGAATATGTGGTCGAAGACTTCGGGGGTTAGCTGTTCTGGCTTTGTGTTGTGTTGTTTGATGTGTTTGTTTATTGTGTAGAAGGCCATGTAAACTGTTGAGTCACTTAGGGTTTCCACCGTCCAGTCGGGGCTCCATGGAAGGGGTGTGCCTAGACCGGTCTTTCTAGCGCAAGCCCAATCTCTCAGCCAGTCGATAATGTTCAGAAACCATTGCATTGCGGATTCAGGATAGATTGAGGCCTTTCGAAGTGCAGTTCGCGTCTTTTCCTTCCAAGCCTCGTCCGAGTATCTTAGAAACCACTGGCCCTCAAGTATCTTGACGATACACGGCGTCAAACATCGGCAGATGACTGGCGTTGGCAAGTCATACATTGAATCTGCAATACCCTTTTTCCTGAAGTCTTCGATCAACTGGTCTTTCACTTCGTAGACCCTACTCCCAGCGAATTCACCGCAGATTTCCTTCAGGATGCCGCCGTGAAATTCCTTCTTGTACAAGAGTTTCGTTGCTTCCTCAGCCTTTGGATCACACTGATCCTTCACCCTTAATCGTTCCACAATCTCTAGAGCAGGAAAATCCCCAAATCCCTCCACTTCAATCATGGAGATTGGTCGAATACTCCTAGCCACATCGACATCAAATTCCTTCAGCGACTCGGGGTTCTCTTGCAGATCTCTCAATGCCACCCAGTCGTAGGGCGCGTGTGCAGGAACGCTGTACACGACCCCTGTGGCGTGATCAGGGCTCACGAACCAGCCGGGTAGTATAGACAGTTCATTATCATTAATCGGGTTGACGAAATGCTTTCCTATAATCTCTCTGCCCTTGAATCGACTGATTATCTCGACTTTTCTTCTCTGTTCTTTCAGTTTGCTGGCGGCTTTCTCGCTTACTATCCATTGTTCACCGTCAACATCAGCCCTGACGTAAGTTGCGTCTGGGTTAATCCACATATTTGTCACGCCATAGATTGTTTCGGGCCTGAAGGTTGCTGCAGGTAGATATGCATCATCTATTCTGAACTTGATAAGCGTGTATTCTTCGGGTGGTGCCCCTACTCCTTCCTGTCTATCGTGATCTCCAGTGGGGCTTTCACAGTGCGGACACCAGACCACAGGGTGTGTTCCCTTGGCGACGTATCCTTTCTCTCTCAATCTCTCGTATTGCCACTCAATGAACTTATTGAATGTTGGACTTGCGGTGTGGAACTCTCTCCTCCAGTCTATTGAAAAACCTGCTCGTCTCGCGGTTTCCCGGTTCTTGTTCGTGTAGTATGAAGCCATGTATGCTGGATCAATGAATCTCTTCAGGTCATCTTCTGAAACACGGTCAATCTCTCTCAGCGGCCGGATGAACTCCTCGTCCCCAAGCTTGACACGCTCGCTCGCCCCCGCTATGGTCTGTCCAGTCCAATGCCAAGCCCAAGGAAACAATATGTTGTAGCCTTGCATTCGCTTAAATCGCGCGTAGGCGTCAACTCGGGTTGCTGTAAAAGCATGACCTATGTGAAGTGGACCGTTAACATAGGAGACGGGGAAAGTTATGAAACGCTTTTCTCGCTTGGGATCCGGATTAGCCGCGAATACCTTCTCCCGTTCCCACGCTTCCCGCCACTTCTCTTCGATCTGCCTCAAAATCTCCATGAAAGCCCTTGTGTTGCCTTGAGGATTAAAAGTCTTGCTAATTCTTATAGAGGAAACGATCCCTCAAGTATAGCACCAAGAACCTTAGTGAAGGTTCTCTCTTTAATCTCTTACGGTTTTGAATATTATGAGGGAAGTTCCTCCAAGCTCTCATCTTATCCTTGTGGTTGGAACATATTTTCGAGCTGCTACGAAAAAGGATATAATCTCATTATCAGCGAAAGGCTTCAATTCACTGAAGGCTGGATCTAGCGGTTTCTTTCCCACACTCACTTCAAACCTCTGTAGAACATATTTCTTGCAGCCTTTAATGTTGTGGCTTATCTCCTCTATGTCTTCTTTGTCGTGGAGAGTTGGAACAACTGTGGTTCGGAACTCATAATCAATTCTGGAATCCAATAATACTCCAACGGTTTCCTTCACTCTCCTCAGAACATTCTTTGCATCAACGCCAATGGCTCTCGAATACTTGTCCGCCGTGAGCGGGGCTTTGATGTCCACAGCGATGTAGTCGACAATTCGCTCTTCAATTAGGCCTTCAACCATCTGCGGACGGGTCCCATTAGTGTCTAGCTTCACGGATAAACCAATACTCTTCATTCTGGAACATAATTCGGGAAGGTCACTGTGAAGTGTGGGTTCTCCACCAGTGATACACACACCGTCCAACCAATCTCTTTTGCTCTTCAGGTAATTCTCCACGCGCTCAAAGGGGATAGTCTTCTCCTTTTCTGGGCAAAGAACAAGAGTATAATTGTGGCAGTAGGGACATCGAAAGTTGCATCTGGGAAGGAAGATGACTGAGGCGAGTTTTCCGTCCCAATCTACAAGACTGAGATCAACAAATCCTTTGATCTCCATCCCTAAATAGTCTCCCACGAGCCTGCTCATTTATGGAAATTACTGGCTTTTCTATCTTGCGTGATTAATTATGTGCACTAGTCTTAGAGAACTAGCGAGGTATGCTCTCATATTCTCCGCACTAAAGCGGAAACCATTAGGGGCAGTATGGATGTCGCCTCTCCCCAGACGAAAACTTTCTCCGCTTCTTCCTTGATCTTGCCCCATGACACCGCCTCCCTCGGCGTCGCTCCAGACAAAGAGCCATCCAATTCAATAGCACTTGTCAAATATACAGCGTAGTCTAGTCCTCCTCTAAACTGGTTCCACCAGATAGTGTGATGTTTACTAATCCCACCCCCTATTATTAGAGCCCCGCTTCTTCTTGCTTCCCAAATCCAATCGTTCAACAATTGCTCATCTCTGAGGACGTTGATTCTGAAATCTTTGTTCTGAGAGAACATCCATAACTGATATCCAATCATCCCATCAGTAATCCCTGGAACTATAATCGGAATCTTTTTTCGTGTTGCCCAATAGATTATCGAGTCCTTATCTTCCAATCTTTTCCCGAATTCCCAGATCAACTCGTAAGTCGCCAATTCTTCCTTCTCCGCATAAATTTCGCTCAGAAACCCCTGGACCTTTGCTTCCACTCTTTCGGCATAAACCTCATCTGGAACCATAACATTACCCAATCGGCTGTAACCCTTCTCTTTCACCTCTTTGTCATCAAGTTCAAAAGATCCTTGATAGTAATCCCCCCAACACCTCGCCAAATCATGATCCAGAGTGCCGCAAGTCGTGATGACAAGATCGAACCACCTTCGCTTCACCATCTCTCTGAAAATACCTCTAATACCAGTAGCCACGAGGCAAGCGGGGAAAGACAGAAAATTCAGTGATTTCTCATCTTTAATCATCCTCTCTAGAATCCCAGTCGCTTCGGCTACCTTGTTTCCTTGAAAGCCACCCAGCTCTTCCATCTGCTGCAGAATTTCCCCAGAATCCACTAAGTCTCTTATCTCAAAGTCTTTGACTTTCTTCATCAAATCAGATTGTGTCATGATCTATAATTTAAAGTTGATTAGCAGTAGACTAGGGACTTGAATCGGCAGTATCCGCAGAATCGAGGTTTTATCAGATTCTGCATGCATCCGGACATTTAGAAAAGTATTTTAGTTCATAACGCTATCTGATTCTGAAATGTCCGTGCAAGACCCAGCAGAAAGCGTGACTTTACCTCAGCAACCAGAATGTAATATCGGAACCATAGGTCACGTCGACCACGGAAAAACTACACTTGTACAAGCTATAACAGGCGTTTGGGCAGCCAGACACAGCGAGGAACTGAGAAGAGGAATCACGATAAAGCTAGGCTACGCCGACGCCCCCATCTACAAATGTCCCAGATGTGAGCCACCAAAATCATATTCAACAAAACCAACCTGCTCCCATTGCAGCTCTCCAGCCGAGTTCATCCGAGCAGTCAGCTTTGTAGACGCGCCGGGTCACGAGGCACTTATGGCAACGATGCTCTCCGGCGCAGCCGTCATGGACGGAGCTATATTAGTCATAGCAGCCGACGAACCTTGTCCACAGCCACAGACTCGTGAACACCTAGCTGCGATAAGAGTAGCTGGAGTCAAGAATCTTATTATAGCCCAGAACAAGATCGACGTAGTTGAAGAAAAACAGGTGCTCCAGAACCACAGGGAAATAATCGATTTCGTCAAGGACACCCCTGCCCAAGACGCACCCATAATCCCCATCTCCGCCCAACACTCCCTAAACATTGACGCCGTGATCCAAGCATTAGAAGAATACATCCCAACCCCTCAACGCGACCCTGAAAAGCCTCCAAGAATGAATGTCGTACGCTCCTTCGACATAAATAAACCTGGAGCCACACCTGAGAAACTGTCAGGAGGAGTACTTGGAGGCACAATATTCCAAGGGAAATTCAAGCTAGAAGAGGAGATAGAAATCCGCCCAGGAATCAGAGTTGAAGAACACGGAAAAACGGGTCATCAGCCCCTCTTCACAAAGATAGTCAGCCTTCACGCAGGGGGAAGGGCAGTAAAGGAGGCTAGATCTGGAGGCTTGGTGGGCGTAGGAACCCTTCTTGATCCATCACTAACCAAGGCTGACGGCCTGATCGGCAACATAGTGGGAAAACCGCAGACGCTTCCACCAGCCTTATCGGAGCTATCGCTAGACATGCATCTCTTTGAACGCGCTGTCGGAACAAAGGAATTGGCGGAGATTGACAAAGTACGCATGAACGAACAGCTTCTTCTTGACGTAGGAACAGCCATAACCGTAGGAAATGTCACCTCAGCAAAGAATAACTCTGTTATTCTTCGACTGTCACGACCCATATGCGCTGAAAAGGGGTTTAGGGCAGCTATTAGTAGAAAGATCACTGGAAGATGGCGACTCATAGGCTACGGAGAGATAGTGGGCTAACGCCGAGTTGGGCACGAACTATCTTCGCGCTGGTTAGTGAATCATTCAATTGCCAAGAATTGGTTAGCAACAAGAGAAAGATTGAAACTGGAATTCGAACCGACTGCTGGGAAAAACTTGGCTGTAAAAGTGATTGTTGACTCGAGTTTTCTCTTCATCCCTTCACAATTCCGCATGGATATATATGAAGAAATGGAAAGTCTTCTAGCGCAACGCGTTGACCCAGTTCTTCTCTCACCAATCTATCAGGAGATTCAGAAATTAGCGGAGAGTAGCGCTCCAAGGATGAAACAACACGCATCATTGACACTCAAGCTCGCCCAAAAATGCCGTCTAATCCAAGTTGAGAGAAGTGATGAGGAGACCTGTGATGATGTGATTGTTCGAGTTGCAGAGGAATGGCATTGCCCAGTTGCCACAAATGATGGAACACTTAGGAGAAGGTTAAGGAATATAAATGTGCCCGTAATCTATCTGAGGCAAAAGTCCCATTTAGAGATGGAGGGCGGCTTGTATTAAGAGATATTTTGAGATAAGTTTATCAATCAATAAATCATGTGGGGAATAGCCATGTTCAAGCTTGTGACACTGGAAGATACGATTCGCATACCACCAGAAAAATTCGGTGACCCCATCGAGAAGGTAGGCCATGAACAATTACGGATGAAGTATGAGGGAATGATCGATGGGGAACTAGGTTACATCGTAGCCGTAACTGATATTGACGTCAACCAAATAGGCAAGATCATGCCAGGTGACGGGGCTACCTATCACAAGGCCGAATTCTCTCTCCTTACATTCCATCCAAAAATTCAAGAGGTAATCGAAGGAGAGGTTGTTGAGATCGCTGATTTTGGAGCCTTCATCCGCGTTGGACCCATAGATGCCCTACTTCATGTATCCCAACTCTTGGACGACTATATCTCCTACGACGAGAAACAAGGGATACTCATGGGCAAAGAGACAAACAGGAAACTTGTCACAGGAGACCACGTGCGCGTCCGCGTAACCGCCATCTCACTTGGACGCGGAGGAGGATCTGGAAAGATCGGAGTGACTGCAAGGCAGCCCTTTCTTGGAAAGATCGAATGGATTAGAAGAGACCTAGAAAAAATGAAGAGGGCTGAAGTTAAGAAGGAGAAGTCTGAAACATGACAGAAAAAGCTTGTCGAGAATGCCACTTGATATCTCAAGGCTCCACTTGTCCAGACTGCAAAATCACTAGTCTCAGCGACGATTTCACTGGCTTGGTCATAATTCTTGACCTGAAAGACTCAGCTGTCGCCAACGCAATGAAAGTGAAGAAGAAGGGGCGATATGCCCTGCGCGTAAGGTGATTCAGAATCCGCATTCTCACGCCCACACTACGGAGGAAACTGAAGTCTCCACTTGGACTATTGATTAAGGGCTCATTCAACGAAACGATGGAAAGACTGAGAGAACTCATCGATAGAGAAAGCCCTTCGATTCTCATTTCGGTTGGCGATGTTGTCTCCGACAACATGATAAGACACAACATTCAGCCCGAAATATCAATTGTGGACAACAAGATTATGAGGAGAAAAATCACGCCGATCCAAATAAATGCGAGCCAAACCCTGCGGCTAAGAAACCCGGCAGGGACATTAACCGAAGAGGCTTGGACTATTATGCGAAAAGCATTCGAGGAGAAGACACAAACGAGAGTGCTAGTCAACGGAGAAGAAGACCTCCTTACTCTCATAGTGGTGCTCTGCGCTCCAGAAAACTCGCTGGTGATTTATGGACAGCCACAGAAGGGAATCGTTGCAGTCAGAGTCACAGATCAAAAAAAAGAACAGGTGCGCCAGATAATAGATGCTATGGAAGAGCCTACGAAAGCTTAAAGTAAAAGTGACGCATCAAAATCACCGACACAACTGGAAGAATGCTTCATGAAGATCAAAATCACATCACAAAATCATAACCCACTGCTAAAAAGGAGAGAGCTAGCTTTTGAGGTTGAACATAAGGAAACGAAAGGGACACCTTCACGTCTAGAAATAAGGAAGGAACTTGCATCAAAACTGAAAAAAGACATTGAACTGGTTTATGTTAGGAGAATGGAGACGCAGACTGGAACAATGATCACTGTTGGTGAGGCAACCGCCTACGATTCAGCCGAAAAAGCAAAACTCTTGGAGCCAGAACATATTCTTATCAGAAATACGCCTCAGAAGAAAACTGAAGAAGAGAAGCAAGAGAAAAAGATAGAGAAAGAAGAAGAGAAGAAGGAAAAGGAAGAAGGAGAGTCAGAGGGAGAGGAAGCAAGTGGCTGAAAAGACTGAAGAGGAAAGGACAGTAGAGAAGAAGAGGAAACGTATCTTCTCACACTATAGGCTTGAGGGTGAAAAGCTTGAGAGACTTCTTCCTTTCTGCGAAAGATGCGGACCGGGATATTTCATGGCGGATCATAGTGACCGCTACACCTGCGGACACTGCGGCTTTACGCGTTACAAGAGAACAGAAGCCAGTCAGTGACATATGTTAAATCCACGACCCCCCCATAATTTCTCGAGGTTTACAGTTGGTTCAAGTAAACGTCTTCATCTATGACATCTCTGCAGAGCGTCTCTGGGAGACCGGGAGACCCATTCCCCCCGTTAAGGTCTCAACAAATCTCAACGTCGTCGCGATAAACAAGAAGCCGAAGGGTATGTTGGAGGTTCCTTTTGTATTCACGATAAACTATATGCCAGCGGTGGCTCAAATCAGCGTCAAAGGCAAAGCCCATGTTAAGGGCGCCAAGGATGATCTCAAGAAGATTCACACTGCATATATAGAGAAGAAGCCACCGCCTCCCATCATTGTTCAATCCATCTCCAATGTCGTATTCCTAGAATCTGTGATTATATCCAGAACCCTCAGGATCCCTCCACCCATCCCACTGCCTAAAATCCCGTCAGTCCAGAAAAAGAAGATGCCTAAACCATCTTATCGAGCCTAGACTCTTCATGCATGTACTCAGAATCTTATCATCTGCTACTTCAAGGGAACGTACATTGAAGACCTTGATGCACCGATTCCCGGCGACCCGTGTTTGACAAACTTATTGGTGACAGCAAACTCGCCTAGGTAGTGACCAATCATTTCCGGTGTAATCTCCAATTCGTTAAACTCCTTCCCGTTGTGGACTAGGACAGTGACATCAATCATCTCTGGAAGAATTATCATGTCTCGGGCGTGCGTTTTGACAATTGCCTTCTCTCCTTCCTTCTGAGTTTTCTTCACCCTGCGAATGCTTTCGAGCAGGATTCGCTGGTTTCTTGTGAGCCCGCGTCTCAGGCTTCGACGCTGTCTCGATGGAAGCAAGTGGATAAAATCGTCCATCGACATAGCCTGAAGCTCTTCAACTGTATGGCCTCGATAGGTGTACTTCTTAGGCATTTTGTTCCTCTTTGTCAATTCAGGTTTTCCGTGTTTATTAAACGTTTCCAGCTTTGCTTATGTCATAGTTAATGTTTCTCTTGCACTAATGCTGTATGCGCTGCATGCATACAGCGTGTCGATCGTGGACTCGTTTTCGTCAGATCCGACGAACGTCGACTGCTCGGGCACTAAAGCATTCGCGCGCATACAGATTGCTCCTTACAAGTTACAAATCTGTGAAAATAAGCCTACAGGTTCTTTAATTATCTGCTTTTGAAGAAGCTCATGATTTTGGGCATCAGCTCTGTACCATGCGTTAAGATGCCTAGGCTTCCTTTTTCACAATCTCTCTCTGAAAATCGTTTAACATGGTTACCTCTGATTTTGCTGCCAGCGACTAGTACGGGAACGGGGTCATCGCTGTGGGCTTTGAGCTTACAGGGTGTCGAGTGGTCTGCTGTTACGCAGAGAACACAGCTCTCCATATCTATTTTGGACAAGAGGTTCCCGAAGAAGAATCTATCAACCCCAGCGATTACCTGCTTTTTGAGATGCGGCTTTCCATCATGTCCTGGCTCGTCTGGGCCTTTGAGGTGGATGTAGAAACAGTCGAAGGAAGGTAAGTGGTGAAGAAGCTTCTTCACCCTCGTTATGGAGTCCATTCTTACGTTGCCAGTCGGAAGAGGGATGTCTATCAGTTCCAGATTTGCTACTTTGGCTATTCCCCTCTCAATCGGCATGTCGGCTAGACAAGCAAAACTGACACCGTATCTTGCGTCAATCTTGAATAATCTTGGCAGGCTGCTGCCCGCGTCTCGGGTGAGTATCAAATTCGCGCTAAGTCTCTCTTCTTTGTCTCTCATCCTATTAATCTCATGAGCCGCAAGGATAGCGTGACTCTTGTCAACGAATTCGTTCACGAGTCTAGCTGAAGCCCTTGCTTCCTCGGTATCATTTAGCGGTCTACATTCCTTTAAGATCATTTCCACTTTGGTCCTCGCCACTCCAAGACCTTCGACTCTGGAGTATGCTGGATCGGTGTTTGTGATCTGCCCCGAGAGAAACCTCCGTTTGCTTCGAATGACAAGCGCAGCCCTGTGTCCTGTTGTATTCTTGAATTTGAGTTCTGCGGGGTGGGATTTCAGTTTCACTTTTTCGTTTATGGCTTCTGAAAGCTTTGCAGCCTCTTCGGTTGTTATGTCTCGCCCCACTCTTCTATCGACTATCCTCTTTTCTTTCCCCAGCGTTGCGAAGTTGCATCTTAAGGCGAGATCGCCATCTGTTATTTCCAAGTCTGCGCCGTAGGCTTCTAGAGGTCCTCGATGAGCTTTGGATTTGAATGGGTCGTACCCTAGAATCGAGAGGACTGCGACATCACTTTCTGGGGCTATTCCTTTCCTAACTGGGTACATTAGTCCAGTCTTCCCTCTCTCAGCTAAGGAGTCCATATGTGGCGTTTCTGCTGCTTCAAGGGGAGTCTTGTTTTCAAGCTCTTCGATGGGAAGGTCACCCATGCCATCTATGACTACGTAGATCAGCTTCAAATGTCTCTACCTTCATGAGATAGCGAAAGTTAATGTATATCGTTTCTTAAATGTGTCTATTCCACTAAAACAGTTAACGGTCGCGTGAACTTATGGAGACAGAAGAGGAACTTGAGAGAATAAGACAGAAGAAGCTAAGGCAGATGATTGAGAAAGCCGTAGAGACTTCGGACAAGCCGGTTGAGGTGAATGACGCAACTTTCAAAGAAACAATTCGGAATAATTCCTTGGTGGTGATTGACTGCTGGGCGCCTTGGTGTGCCCCATGCCAAATAGTTGCGCCAGTAATAGAGGAGCTTGCGCTAGACTACGCTGGAAAAATCTTGTTTGGGAAATTGAACGTGGATGAGAATCAGGGAGTCGCCACGCAATATCAAGTAATGGGCATCCCAACACTGCTGGTCTTCAAGAATGAGAGACTTGTAGATAGGATTGTCGGTGCGATGCCTCGACAAGTGTTGGAGGAGAAAATCACAAGGTATCTCGAATAAGAAAGTAGATACAACGCCGCCTCCAACATTTATTTGTTGCACACATACATGCATTCTGGTCAGATGAGCCTTGCGAATATGGGATTTTGCTGGTCTCAATACTTCAACAAAAGTTATATT
>CP070749.1:441477-442494 GCA_020348365.1 Candidatus Bathyarchaeota archaeon | reverse complement strand
TTGTTGCGTGCTGATGGTTCTTTGCGGCGATCTGAGCGAGAGCCGTATTGAAGGTCTCAAGTGATTTCCCCGAAATCTTATGTTTTTTGATGTACTCTCGGAGCATGAGTTCGTGATTTGCTTCGGGGGTACATCCTGCATAATAGCTCCATGGATCTTCGAGGAGCATCAGGTCATCTCTAATCTTGTCCCAGCGATCGGTCATCTTCTCTACACCACCCACAAGAGCGAAACTGTACCTTCCTGACTCTACGGCGTTACACGCGTTGAGAAGGGCGGAGCTGAAGGACCTCATTTTTTCCATTGGTATGTGCAGTTCAGAGAGTTCAGACAGAAAACCTTCTTCGATACCTATCTTGTTCGTGAGTTGAAGGAAGTAGTCCGAGAAGTATCCAGCTTCCAAATCCTTTCTTTCTATACCAGCGGATTCAGAAGCCCGCAACCATGCTTCTTCAATAAGTTCATCCGGCGCTATTTCGTAATGCTCACCGAACTTAGTTCTACCGACGCCGATTATAGCCGGACTATGCTCTTTCATGTATTTTAGAGTCTCCTCATCCTCAAAACATAGGGGTTTTCAAGCACGGTTTTAAGTCTTGCCATGGAGCTGAGAGCCTTGATACACCATCAATTATGTGGACCGCTAATTTGATACAAGATATGCGTGCATTGTAGCCTACTCACCGTTTTGACCTTCGTCTCTTTCGTTTAGACCGTTTTTGTTTCCTCTTCTTCGTTTTCTTTGTCATTGCTCCATGACGCGGCATTCTAGTCGCCTCCTAACGAAATCTTACTTTGTCCTTCCTTGCAGTCTTCCTTCTGATTCGTCCACTCCACTCGAACCCGCAGACTCCACACTTTTTGGCTGTGAGCTCCTCTTTCACTTTTTTGCTTCCACATCGTGGGCATCGCTCTGCCCGCCCCATCTTGATACCCTCAGATTTCCTGCACACATAACGATGGAGTCCTTATATTTCTTCATTCTCTTCTTTAAGCATATTGTCATTTTGGATTAAT
>CP070749.1:440309-441377 GCA_020348365.1 Candidatus Bathyarchaeota archaeon | reverse complement strand
CGCCATAATCGCCTGCACAGGCTTCGATCAGCTTGACCCAGAGGAGCTTGAGGAGTACGGCTATGGCTTACACCCCGATATCATAACCAACCTCCAGTTAGAGCGGCTTCTAGGCCGCGAGATGCGTAGACCCTCGGACGGAAAGGTGGCGAAGAAAGTCGCCTTCATACTCTGCGTCGGCAGTAGAATGATGAACCAGGACAGAGGAGTTGAGAATTGCTGCAACATAGGCTGCATGGCTGCCATCAAGCAAGCTATGTTGTTTCAGAAGATCGTGCCAGACGCCGAGCCTTGGATCTTCTACACTGACATAAGAGCCGATGGGAAAGGATATGAAGAATTCTACGCCACAGCTCAAGACCATAACGTGCGGTTTGTGAGGGGACGAGTCGGCGAGGTGGTTCCCTTGAAGAACGAGAACAAGGTATTGGTGAGGGCAGAGGACACGCTTATCGGGTCCAAGGTTGAGGGCGCATTTGACGTTGTCGTGCTCACCACAGGGATAATTCCGAGTTCAGGCACTGAAGAGCTTGCTCAGAAACTGGGCATTCAGGTAGGCTCTGACGGTTTTCTTCTGGAAAGACACTACAAGCTCAGACCAGTTGACAGTCAGAAAGAGGGAGTCTTCGTCGCTGGGGGCGCATTAAGCCCGAAGGACGTGAGGGAAACAACCTTGGAGGCCATGTCCACAGCTTCAAGGGTAACAACCTTCGTTGGCAAGGGCGAAATCTTCGTGTCTCCAGAAGTAGCCCAGATAATCCCAGAGAAATGTAACCTCTCTGAGGTGTGCTTGGAAGTCTGCCCAGTCAGGGCAGTGGAGAAGTCTCCAGATGGCATAACCGTGAATCCTGTGTCATGCGTTGGATGCGGAATATGCGTTCCAAGATGTCCTCAAGAGGCAATCAAGCTGAACCACTGCACAGATGAGCAGCTGATCGCTCAGATACAGGGAATATGCGCGGGCGGAGAGTCTCCGAAGATCGTGGCCTTCCTAGAGAGAGAGATAGCCTATGGCTCTGCGGACTTGGCTGGACAGATGAGGGAGTCTTCTCCATCAAACGTGGAGAT
>CP070749.1:439125-440209 GCA_020348365.1 Candidatus Bathyarchaeota archaeon | reverse complement strand
TGAGTTTGTTTCCTTGAGGCTCAAGGGCTTCTGGATTCCTCTCTAACATATCAACCTCGAAGGCTTCTTGGATAACAGAACTGAAGAGAAGCTCGGCTTCTGATCCTGTACCTGTAGCATCGTAGATTCTCACAATGCAATCGTTGGAGTCTTCAGCTAATTTCGCGCAGGATACGACTACATTCTCTGGTTCAACTTGGACGAAGCTGTCTTCTTCAGGTTCAGATCCACCTGAGATGGAAGTGTTCGAAACCACAAAGGCTTCAAGCGGATGGTTTATCTCGTACCCTCTCCTGAACGTCAAAGCTTCCTTCCATCCGCCTTTATGCGGATAAAGAGAGTATCTCACCTCGTTGATCCCTTGATCTGGTCTCGGATCTGGGCTGTAACTAGTTCTCACAAGCGTCATCCTAACTGTGTTACCCTTAACATCGAATCCGTATTTGGAATCGTTAAGGAGGCTTAACCCGTATTCCCCGTCTGAAAGGTCAACCCATCTGAGCGCTGGAACCTCGGTGCCGTCAGCTACTCTTTCAATGTAACCGAACGGGATTTCGAAAGCTGCTTTACAGTCACCAAGTATAGGCGTGAAAGAAACCTTCAACATGGGAGCTTCCGTCTTGTCGTCTGATTCCTCTCTCCAATCTATGATCGTGTCGAAGTCTATTCGAGGGATGCCCCTGTAAAGCGACATGCATTGTGAAATCTTGGACTTCCGGTATCGATGAAGCACCTTGAACTTGGCCCTCACTGGACCTCCTTCTACGAGTTCGACTTCTGCCCCTCTTATGAGATTCTCCGTTCTGATTATGTCTCCTATAATCCAAGCGGACATACCATGAGGAAGCTCATACAATACTTGCAGAAGATTGTTGAATATCGGTCTTGTATTTGGATACCTATCCTTCTTGAAGACGGTCTTCTCCGCAACCTTGTCATAGAGAGATCTTATTGTCCCAGATTCCCTCTCAACTTCAATCTTGAAGTACTCGTTCTCAATGGTGGTCTCATCGCATGCAAGGTCTGATGATCCTTCCCTTGATTCTTCTCCCTCGACGAGATAGTAAGTTCTATACCCCATGGA
>CP070749.1:437921-439025 GCA_020348365.1 Candidatus Bathyarchaeota archaeon | reverse complement strand
AGTGGTGCCACTGAAATGAAGAATGAGTTTGTGATGATTCCAGAGTTTGCTCCTCAGAAGGCTGTGTGGCTACAATGGCCAACCCGAAAGATAGAAGGTGGAGTGGATCTGCGCGATTGCATGCCCGCTTTTGTCGAGATTGAGCGAGAGTGCTGCACAGAGGGTGAAGTGCATAATATTGTTCTGGACATCAATGCCGAAAGAAGTGCGAAACAAGAACTCACCCGCGCAGAGGTGCCACTCGAAAACATCTTCTTCCATACTATGCCATATAACTCATGTTGGTCGCGTGACAACGGCCCCATCTTCGTCAGGAGGAATAGTCAAGAGCATATCTTGGGCTTCGGCTTCAATGGCTGGGGGTATGCTCCTTGGGGTCCCTATGATAAGGATGACAAAGTACCTCAGCGAATAGCAGAGCTACTGGACCTAGGCTATACCCAAGTACAATATGTTGATCGTCAAGAGGGCGACAAAATCAGAGATTTCGTCTACGAGGGCGGAACGCTCGAGTTCAGCGGTGAAGGAACCACCGTGGGTTCATGGGCAATATGCAAACATAGAAACCCCCACTTGACTAGAGAACAAGCAACACAGATCCTTGAGGAGATCACAGGCGCACATACAATCATTTGGATAGATTCCATTTGGCCCGAGACTACTCCCGAAAAGGGAGACAACCATACCGACGGCTATATGAAATTCTATGACAAAGGAAAGGTCTGTGTTGTTAATTCAGAAGTAGATGGACCGGGTAAAGAAGCAGCTGCAAAGCTTGAAAAGGCAGGATGGGATGTCTATAGACCCCCCTCAAGGTTTAGTTGGACATTTGTGAATTGTCTCATCTTCAACCGGAAAGTGATCGCTGGCCACATCGGCACTCCTACTCCCTCGGAAGAAGAGACGATGAAAGAACTCTACCCAAGCAAGACCGTCGTCTCCATCGAGATTGGTCTGATGACGCAAGCAGGCGGCGGAGTCCACTGCGTCACCCAGCAACAACCTAGATAGCGCGTCGACTAAAGACAATGCACATAATGTTATTTCCCACACCACTAGACCTGAATTCCCGGCAAAAGATGAGGGCCGTATAATCTCTTTGGC
>CP070749.1:436712-437821 GCA_020348365.1 Candidatus Bathyarchaeota archaeon | reverse complement strand
GGGGGAGAACAAGACACTTTCTCGCAGGTTCCCCGCTAGGAACGGGCTGTCGATACTTCAGATTCTGATGAGAAAGACCACGTTTTCATCAATAGATTCTTCTTCCCTTCACTACTTTGCTTAGGTGTTTTCGCTGTGAACCTAGACTCCGAGGTTCCAGTTCTTTCTGGACAGTCCTAGTCACAGGCCAACGGGAAGTCAACGATTCCTCATCTACTTTCCCAATATCTGCAGGGTTTGAATTGGATCGATCGCCAAAGAAAGGAATGATAGCTAGCTACCTATAAAAAAGGAGCTCGACACGCATTATTCAATGAGAAGAAGCACCCTACAGCGCCTCAGTTCGTGATAGAGCGATACTACTCTGAAGGTCTCATGAACGTATTGTTCAGACGTTGGGACAAACTTGAGTGGATGAAGAGGGCGGGCTATAGGAAATGGGGGGAGTGCCCAACCTTGAGATACAAAGACCAAACATGGTATCTCACAGAAGAGAGATATTTGATTGATCGATCGAAGGAACAAGCCTAGCTAGCGATGAAACCCTCTATCTATCGTTTTCTCATGGCTTCCAAGAGGGTTCCGTTTTCCGTATTGCTCTATGGGTCTACTTCGTCTCCTTCCGCTATTGCCAAAACCGCTACATCAGACATAGTCTCAACCTTTCTCTTGAACTCCTCTGCGCTTGCGCCGCGTCGATGCATGGGAATCGCCATCTTGGGTCGGATGGCAACAGCTGCTTCGACTGCTTCTTCCAAGTCCATAGTAGCTCGCCCCATGATAGGTAGGAGTGCTATGTCAATGTCGTTCATTTCTTCCATTTCGGGGATGAAGTCAGAGTCTCCTGCATGGTAGACACGCTTGCCCTCAGCTGATATCACAAAGCCGACTTGTGTCCCTTTCGGGTGAAAGGGAACTCCTGGCGATCTGAACCTCTTGAAATTGTAGGCTTCAACTGCCTCTACCTCAATGCCATGGATCTCTCTCGAATCTCCAGGAGACACCGAAACGACATTTCCTTTCAGGCCTTGGGCGCAGTCCGAGCTGGTGACTATCAAAGTGTCTGACCTCCGCGCGGCCTCAATCTTCTCTGAGTCGCAAATTGGACA
>CP070749.1:435471-436612 GCA_020348365.1 Candidatus Bathyarchaeota archaeon | reverse complement strand
ATCAGTCTCTTCATCTATACCGTGCGGGTCTTTCAGAAATCGTTCCCGTTCTTGTTCGTGAACGTCAATCGACTTCTTCAGTTTCTCATCGGATATTTCAGGCGGAGGCTTGAGTTTCTCAAATTCTCTTATCTTGTCTTCTCTCTTCTCGACCGCAGTTGCTTCTGAACTGATTTGTTGTCCGATGCTTGTCTTGCTGGTCTCGGCCTTGGCAAATTCCTTGTCGTATTTGTTGAAGAGGCTGACCTTTTCTTCGATGCCTTTCTTCTTCTCTTTCCATTCTTCCAGTTCCTTCTGCACCCTGCTTTCTTGTTTCTTCAGCGTTCCGAGCGATTTCTCTGCATCGTCGCGCTTCTTCTTCTCAGCTCTTCTTTTTTCCTTCGTTTCATCCATGTCTCTGAAGATTATGTTCAGTTCTCTCTTCTTTGCTCTGGCTCTTCTGAGGAACTCCTCGATGTTTTCTCTGATGATCTTGTACCTTTCAACGCCGAAGAGTTTCCTGAGGGTGTCGAGCCTCCTATCCCTGTCAGCTTTGATTATGTCTTTCATCTGTTCTTGGGGTGTGTAGACAGTGTATCTATAGAGGAGGGATCTCTGTTTCTGTAGTAGCTCCGGTGGGTACCCGAGTAGATCAAGGATCATGGCCTTCAGTTCTGTGGCGGTGCCTTCCCTTTTGACACCATCTATTATGATGAGGCCTGATTCCTGTCTGACGCCTGTAGGGGTTCGGCTTAGGTTTCTCTCGATGATTATGTCTTTGCCGTCTATGGTGAGGCTTAGCCTGACTGTCCCGCTCTCTTTTCCTCTTCTAAGTAGGGCCTCGCCACTTAACTCGCCTCTCTTTATCCCAAATAGTGCGAATTCTATGGCTAGCAGAAGACTGGATTTCCCAGACCCGACATCTCCGGATAGCATGACTGAGCCTTCTGGGAATGTGACAGACTCCTTCTCGTAGCTTCTGATGTTCTGGAGTTGCACCGATTTTATTCTCATGCCATCTCCTCCCATTCATCTCCAATGCCTAAGACTGAGATGATATTGCTCTTTACCCGTTCATTGTAGTCTCTCTTCGTCTCGTCGGGTTTCTTCTCCTCAGCGAGAACCTTCATCAGATTCTTTGTCAGTTTGAAGAGCTCCTTGT
>CP070749.1:434229-435371 GCA_020348365.1 Candidatus Bathyarchaeota archaeon | reverse complement strand
CATAATCTCTTTCCGAATCTTCTCACGATCTTCAGGGTTGCAGAGGTCGACATCAACGTATTCGTATTTGACTTTGTTGTCTTCAAGAAATCTCTTCGTGCGCTTGCACCACACACATGTGCTTATAGCGTAGAGAAGAACTCTATGTTTATCATTCTCGCCCAGAACTTCAACCTTTTTCATATACTTTCTCCTCACAGATACTGCGCGCTCAAACGCAAACAGTTAGGAATCAACCTCAGATAAATCATATGTGTGTGTTCGAGATTTATGCGTTAAATGAAAGCCTGCAGGAAGCGTACATAACGATGCAGGAATCTTTTTGCCTGCATTAAGAGTTTAGCATCTGATTGCAGGCGTTTCGTGGATAGTTTTATCTGGTGGAGTATCCGATGTTCTTCTTGAGTAGTAGCAAGGTAGGAAGCTGATGAGTGAAGTTTTTCCTTCCATCGCCTACCAGCTGGGCATTGGAGGCTTCGGCGGGTTTTTCGTCGGATACGTGTTCAAGAAAGTGATCAAGATCGCAATAATTATCGGAATTCTGGTCTTTGCTCTCATATTCTTCGCATATGGAGATGTGATAAATGTGAATTACAGTGAATTAATCGAGTCCATCTCAGGGTATGCCGGCACTGCGTGGCAATTTCTCACACCTTTATTGTCCAACCTGCCATTCGTGGGCAGTTTTATATTGGGACTTATGCTTGGACTCAGAGTTGGCTAAGATGTTCATTGTGCCTTTGACCCTTCGAGGACTATCTGAGCGCGTTATAGCCATGATCCAATCAGATTACTTTTCTGCCCCTAAACCTCAAATATGTTGATGGTGCTCTAGAGGTCGAGTAGAACTGCTTCTCTCGCAGCTCTAGAGCTATCTCCACGAATTCAGGCATAACTTTGAATGTGAGGTTTCTTGAAGGATTTCTTCCGAATCGCAAACCTGGACATCCCGGGTCAACATAAACAAAGAGTTCTCTGTCTCTATATTCATAGGAAGCGTGGTTTTGCTTACCATACCTTGGCTGACTATAGACCTTGAAGGGCCAGAGTTTGCACGCCCTAGGCTTCATGTTTTGAAGACCGCAGATTGATCTGTCAAGGAAATTGTACAGGAAGATGCATGCTCCATTGGCACTCTTTCC
>CP070749.1:432956-434129 GCA_020348365.1 Candidatus Bathyarchaeota archaeon | reverse complement strand
CTGAAGTTCTCATCGAAGCCGAGCATGTCATTTATCACCAAAACTTGTCCATCACAGTATTTCCCGGCCCCAATCCCGATCGTAGGAGCTTCCGTGTTGTCGGTGATTTTCTTCGCGAGACTCTCTGGGATGCACTCTAAGACTATTGTGAATACGCCCATCTGGTCCAGTTCCATGGCCTCTTTGAAGATCTTCTCACCCTCAGCTTTGTCTTTGCCTCTTAGTCGGTATCTTTCCGCTGTCTGAGGCAGCAATCCAACATGCCCCATAACCGGAGTGCCCTTATCCAGCAAAGCCTTGATGACTTCTGGTCTCCTCCCTTCGATTTTCACCCCCTGCGCCCCAGCTTCAAGGAATCTTCTAGCGTTTACTAGAGCGGCCTCCACTGTGTTGCAGCTGTTGATGGGCATGTCTCCAATTATTGGGGTGTTCTTTGCTCCCCTTGCCACTGCCTTGGTGTGGTGTATCATGTCTTCTATTGTGACTTTCTTGGTGTCCCCATAACCTAAGACGACCATTCCTAGGCTATCTCCTACAAGGATCAGATCGATTTTCGTCTCGTCCAGCATTTTGGCTACCTGATAGTCATAGGCTGTCAACATCACGATCTTCCTCTTTTCTTTCAAATAGTCAAACTTCATCTCTCTCCCTCCAGAAACTTGATCAGGGAGACCAATGTCGTGTTGATGGGGGTTGTGACGTTGTGTTCGCTGCCGAGTTTCACTATCTTCCCGTTCAGAAAATCGATCTCGGTTTTCTTCCTTTTCATGATGTCTTGATACATGGAAGAGCGGTTTGCGAATCTGGAGATGCATCTGTCAACGGATTCCTTGAGGTTCGATTTGAAGGTCATTCCTTCAAGCTGTCCAACCTCAACACATTCATCCACGATTCCATGCCTCAATGGTTTGAGACTGTCCACGATGATTTCGTTGTCTCTAGCCTGAAGAATGGAGGTGAGGGGGTTCACCACACAGTTGACGATCAGCTTGTTCCATATCTCACGGTCTATTCTACTCGAGGTTCTTGCTTTCAACCCGCTCTCGTTAAACAATGCTGCGATTCTTTCTCCGATATCTCTCTTCTCCAGAACAGTTTCCCCGTTCCAGAAGGTTATCTTCCCGGGTTCAAGGAACTCAGCGGCAATCTTTACCAACCCCCTAAGAACTTTAA
>CP070749.1:431667-432856 GCA_020348365.1 Candidatus Bathyarchaeota archaeon | reverse complement strand
GTATGAGAGGTAGTTGAGGCCGCCGAATCCGCCGAGGAACCCTCCAAGTCCCAAGCCGAAGATGGCGAGGAAGAAGAAGCTCTGCGCCATCGATGAGATGATTCGCGCCTTGGCTCTCCAGTAGTGCTTCAATTCGCGTAATAGGACCACGTAGATTGCTTGTCCAGATAATGGCTGCACCATTTCACATTTCACCTTTCATTCCATGCATAGCTTAACCCTTGACCCGCTGCCCACGGGCTTGCCGGATAGTACGGTGGCGCCGCACAGTCTCGATGAAGCTACCCTGTTCGTCACGTATGTTTCGCCCGGTCACTGAGAGGAAGACATCATCAAGCGTTGGCTTATGCAGTTCCACCGACTCGAGGATCACCCCACTTGCGTCTGTCAGCTTGACAATCTCAGGAATGCGATGTCCACCATCGTCCACCAACAGATTCAAGCGTTTTGGACCTCCATCGAAGCCGCTGTGAGCGTCTTCACCGCCTCTACCCTGAGCTAACATTTGCCGTGCGTGTTTAGGCATCTTGCCACTGCCTCCAACGCTGCCGGAGCCCATTCCAGGCATCATTCCGCCCCCTCCGGCGCCACTCGACATTCCCCGCATCATCTGCATCATGTGACTCATCGTGGCATGGCTGCTCCCGGAGGCAACAACATTAATGCTGCGTACCCAGTTCTTCTCTTCAAAGAGAGGACGGGTCTTCAATATTTCCGCTGGGTCTTTGAAGGCTAAACTCACAATGTCACCTTCTAGGCGCGCCTTCAGATTGTTGGGGGTGTCCAGTGCCACGATCTTGCCAAAGTCGATGATCAGTATGTTTTCACATAGATAATCGGCTTCCTCTGTGTAATGAGTGGTCAAGATTATTGTGATGTTCTTCTCCTCATTCAGACGTTGAATGTGTCCCCAGATTGAGCGCCGGGTCTGAGGGTCCAAGCCCAGTGTAGGCTCATCTAGAAAGAGGATTCGAGGATGGTGGAGTAGTCCACGGGCGATTTCCAATCGCCGCTTCATGCCGCCGCTGTAAGTCTTTACGAAGTCGTCGGCGCGATCGGCGAGTTGCACCAAATCCAGCATTTCTTTGATTCGCTGTTTTCGCACAGCTCTCCCAAGGCTATATAGGCGCCCGTGAAAGTCCAAGTTCTCGCGACCAGTCAATTCCAAGTCCAACGTGGGATCCTGGAA
>CP070749.1:430375-431567 GCA_020348365.1 Candidatus Bathyarchaeota archaeon | reverse complement strand
GAGGGGAGGGTTGGTTCCATTATGTCCCGAACAGCTGGGGGGTCTCCCCACCCCCAGACCATCATCTAGGATAGTTGATGGGAACGCATACGATGTTTTAGACGGAAGAGCGCGGGTCTCTAACGAGAGGGATGAGGATGTCACGGAAGAATTCGTTAGAGGCGCCAGAGAGGTGCTGAGTATTGCTGAGGTTTTGAATGTTGAAGCGGCTATTTTGGAGAGTAGAAGCCCATCATGTGGATGTGGCAGCGTCTATGATGAGACCTCTGAAGAGGCCAGTGAGGGCGATGGTGTTCTCACGGCTCTGCTGAAAAGAAAGGGGATAAGAGTTGTTCCGAGATAGTGGACTTCACTCTTCTTCCGTTTTCACGGCGACCTCTGGTGACGGCGCGCCTTTGGCAGAGCGTTTAGCCACGATTCCCAGCTTTGTGACTGGAGTGTAGGCGCCGCCTGCAAAGGTTAAGCCGCATTTTTTACAGGCCCAGATTCCAACGCTTTCTCGTTGAGCTGACATTGAGCTACACTGGGGACATCGGTGCGGCTTCTTCATTCCTGAGACTACTTTTTCATACTGTTTTCTGACGTTTGCGCCGTAGCGGACTCCGAGTCCCCCTGAGGAGCCAACCTTTTTCTTCCTTTTCTTCCGAACCATCACTTGCCAACCACGAGTTTTCGCAGTTCCTCAGCTTTTCCCGTAGCGGTCTCCACCACTTCCAAGATCTCTTCTTTGGTGAAGATTCCTCGCTCACCTTTCTGGGTGGCACATATCTTTCCATCCTTGCCTGTGGATATCGTTAGACGAGCGTCCATCACCTGTTCCTCTTCAAGTGAGGGATCTGCAACGAGTTTATCATTGATTTTGGCGAATGTTATCGCTATCGGATGGTTCTTCACGGGAAGTGGGGTGTAGCCTGGTTTCATTTCAACTTCGCCGTCTTTCACTTCATACTTGCGCATCTTTGTGTTGAGCAAGGCGGCGAAGGCGGCCATGGCTGAGGCATCGATGAGATTTCCGTCGTGATTGAGGACGTAAACGTCGACGAAGACTATGAAGACTTTCTTTCCTGGAATCAGGCAGAGCTCTTCTAGGGCGATTGCTTTGGACTCTCTTAATCCTCTGTCCACAACTCTCGCGAGTTCTATAGCGTCTTCTCTTGGTGGTCCGGGTTCAAATTTTGGTGATGCTAGGGGT
>CP070749.1:429073-430275 GCA_020348365.1 Candidatus Bathyarchaeota archaeon | reverse complement strand
ATCGCTTTCCATCAAATCTCTTAATACAGCGCGGCCCATTCTTCCCATGCCGACCACTAACACTTTCATTTCCGATCACCTGGGCGCGTACACGTGCACTACTTTCACTTAAATGCCTTGCTCGTGCGTGAGTAACAAAAACTGCTCGTGCACATGCATGCACGATTTCTTGCATACATTACCATGACGATGCTTCAGCCCCGCTCTGATACTATCCTGTTTGCTTTTTCAATAAGTGATGCAAGCGTTTTTCTTGGGATTTCCACTTGTCTTCGGATTTCTTCTGGTTTTGCTGTTGTCAGCTGTTTCACCAGGAGTACTCCGGTAGATGCCAGTTTCTCTCTGGTCTTAGTGTCTAAACCTTTCAGACATGACACTGGGTACAGCTTCTTCTCTTCAATCATATCCTGCAAACCATGATTTGGGGGCGTGCTCCACCCTATCTTACGTATTCCCCTGCAGTCAGCGTAACGTTTGGCGTGCTGTGAGAATTTCGTGTTGCACACAATCATTGCGCTGTCAACTTTCAAGTTGTTCAATCCAAGTTTGAATCCTTCCGTGATGTCTTCGAAGACCGCTCTGGCGATGCGGCTTTCATCTAAGCCTGTTGGAGTGTGGTAGTTGTAGTGGTGCTTCACTTCAACAATGTATGTTTCGCCATCTTTTTCGGCGACAGCATCTATTTCATGCTCCACACATTTGCCTCGTACAATCTGATTTGAGGCAACAGTGTAGTCATGCTCACTCAGTAAGATTTGGATAAAACGTTCGAAGTCAGGTTTTGGCTTCATGAGGCTTAAACCCTTTCGCAAGCAGATGCGATACTTGACTGATGGTTTATACTTGCTTAGGTATCTGAAGATCATCTGAAGAAGCTTCTTTGTCTCTATGCCTTCGTACATGTTTGTCTCTACTCTTCCAGCGACTTTCTCTGCAATTTCTCTCGTAACCCCCATTCGTAGGCAGGTTCTCAGAATCTTTTTCCGGTCATACGGCTGCTTTGTTCCGTCTGCCTTCGTTACAAACAGAATCAAACACGCTCCTGGTGTACTAAGGCTTTTGTGCATGCGTTTTTTTGATAGGGAAGTATAGGTACAATGTGTCTTTTTCGATGTCTTGAAATGCTCCTGGATAAAACTCGTGCATGGCGCCTGCTTGTTCATAGCCTTCCTTTGGCAGAAACTGCTGGACCACGAATTTGG
>CP070749.1:427763-428973 GCA_020348365.1 Candidatus Bathyarchaeota archaeon | reverse complement strand
GCTGCTTTCACTGCGGCCAATGCAACTCTCTCCCAGAAGTTCGGGGCCTTGTCAGATAGGGTTGGCCGAAAGACGCTCATCCAAGCTGGTTTGCTTGTTGATGTTTTCTTAGGAACCTTAACGGGTGTCATCTGGGACTGGGCTCCTCTGCTAGCGATAAGAATCTTGAATGGCGTGGCCACCGCAGCTGTGGCTTCTCCTTCCCAAGCCTCCTTGGTAGATCAAGTTCCCGGAGCCAAGAGAGGAGAAGCCTTGGGCTTCTACCTGACCCTAAGTATGGTCGGTTTCAATCTAGGTCCGGTCTTCGGAGGCGTCATCCAATTTCTATGCAACGATATATTTGGAACCGGGCTTGAATGGAGCTACAGAATCCCCTTCTTCGTTGACTCAATCCTGGCCCTAATAGCTTTCTTCCTGGTATGGTGGGGAGTCAAAGAGACCAGGGGAAAGACTATGTCACAAGAGATTCTCAAAGAAGAAAAAGAAGTTGAATTGAGTAAGAAGACGATTTCTTCTCTCCGAGTTCTCTACGTCTCTTCATTGGCAACAGGATTCGCGGTCGGTTTTATCATTCCAATAAGCGTACTCTACTTTGGAGACATCTTCGGAGCGACGTCCCTCCAGATCGGTGCCATAATATCCATGGCAGGTTTCGTAGGTCTAACATGCAATCTCTATGCTGGAAGACTTTCTGACAAAGTAGGTCGAAAACCGATAATAGCGTTAGGCAGCCTCCCGTCGAGGCTGGCCACAATAGCATTACCCTTCGCCCCGACCCTCATATCAGCGGCTGGAATAACCGTTTTTCGATCTTTTGGCCACAACGTGGCCATGCCAGCATCGCGAGCCTTGAATGCTGATCTGGTACCAGAGAAAGTGCGAGGAAAACTCTTCGGAAGGCTCGCAGCGTTTTTCAGTCTTGGCGCAGTCTTAGGACCAATCTTATCCACATGGCTCTACGACGCCAACAGATTTCAAACTTACCAAGTCCCTTGGCTTGGCAACCTAGTCATAAGAGGAGCAGGCCTCCCGTTCCTTGTAAGTAGTGCCATAGGACTATTTTCATTGTTTCTCGTACTTGCATTTGTAGAAGAACCAAGGCAGAAACCTAAGATGCCCAAAAGAAATGCTCCGGAGAAGGAATGACCTAATCCGGGAAGAACTTACACACGCAGAACCCATTCTTATATGTCACCATTTTGTTATTAGC
>CP070749.1:426446-427663 GCA_020348365.1 Candidatus Bathyarchaeota archaeon | reverse complement strand
CCTGTAGCCAAGAATGTGGCTTCGTACTGATTCTCCAGGTCTTCAAGCGACAGGTCTTCACCAATCTGCACCCCAGGCTTTACGTCCACACCCAACTCCAGAATATCTGCGATCTCTTTGTTGAGCACGGCTCTGGGAAGTCGGTATGCAGGGGCGCCAAAGCGCATCATTCCTCCGAGTTCAGATTGCGATTCAAAGATGGTGACGGCGTGCCCTTTTCTTGCCAAGTAGTGTGCTGCAGTGAGCCCTGCGGGCCCTGAGCCGACTATGGCTACGCGTTTCCCCGTGGGCGGGGCGCCCTTCAGTTCGGTCTTCCAAGATTCAGTATCATGTTCAGCGGCGAAGCGCTTGAGCGCACAGATGGCCATCGCCTCGTTGAGTTTGCCTCTCCGGCACTCGTCCTCGCAGGGATGATGACATACCTGCCCCAGAACTCCTGGGAACGGAACCCTACCTCGAATCACGGCTGCCGCTTCATCGAATCTTTCCTCATCAATGAAATGAATGTATCTGGGAATATCTATGCCTACAGGGCAGACGTGTTTGCATGGTATAAGATCCTCCTCGCTTGGCGGCCACCTGAGGTCTTTGTCCATTATGGCGCCGGTGGGGCAGACCTCAATGCATGCGCCACAGAACTTACATCCAGAATCTTCCAGTGTAGAATCCAGTGTGCCCACAACATACTCCTCACCATTATATACCAATCCGAGAGCCTCTACCCCTCGCAGGTCTCTGCAGACTCTCACACAACGACCGCAGCTTATGCATAAGTTGAGGTCTCGGATGATGAGGGGCGACTCCTCGACCGGGAGCTCTCTGAAAACGTACCTGGGAACATCCTCTTCGATGCCAATGTACTCTGCAACTCTCTGCAATTCGCAGTTTCCAAACTTGTCACAACAGCGCTCATTGACTGGTACATTAAGGGAGCAAGGCTCCTTGCTGCAGCCCTCCCCCTCTGCACAGACAAGGCAAGCGTGAGGATGCTCAGCGAGAATCTTTGCTAGATTTGCGCGTCGAAGCCTCTGAACCTCTGGAGTGTTGGTGTGGACAACCATTCCATCAGCGACTGGCGTGTCACATGCAGTGGTGAAACCTTCCGCGCCCTCAACCTCTACAATGCATAATTGGCATCCTTCAAACTCGTCAGGGTTTGATGCGGTTCCGTGTATTGGCTCTTCACCACGAAAAATCTGGTCATCAATCTTCATTCC
>CP070749.1:425095-426346 GCA_020348365.1 Candidatus Bathyarchaeota archaeon | reverse complement strand
GTATGTGGCTCTTGCCAGCGTTATTCTTCCCCGTCTGTCGCGGTGGAGTTTGGCGAGGTCCTTTTTCTCCAATGATTCCAGAAGCTTGTTCAATTCTTCGTTTGTTATTGGCATCCATTTCTTCAGGTCGTCGTGGTTCATGTAAAGGCCGGGATTGACTCTGTAGTTTCGTGCAAGTAATTCGAGCACAGACGCCTCGTTTATTTGGGTTATCATTGATGGTTCAGTTGTGGAGATGGGAACTCCAAGTTTCTTGTGTATTTGTCTTGGAGGCATCTTTAAATCCTCTGCCATGGCTTTGGTTCCCCATCTGAAGAGCACCATCCGCATGACCTCGCTTGTTCCAGCTCCTATCTCGTTGCCCTTGGAGTCTCTGGCGAAGCCTTCAACCGGGTAGAATCTTGTCCATCCATCTCCGCCCATGACCTGGATGGCCTCAGGCATCAGTTCTCCGTAGGCTTCTGACGTGTAGAGCTTGGCCAGCGTCGCTTCAAGAACAGGGTCTTTCTTCATATCCAAGAGGTAGGCCGCGTGATACGTGAGCAAACGGGATGTCTGCAGCTTCGAAATCATATCAGCGATTTTGAACTGGTTCACCTGATAATCGATCGTGCGTTTTCCAAACTGTACTCTCCGCTCCGCATGATTCACCGCGTAGCGGATGACTTCACGCATGGGACCCAGCATCCCAGCAGCGAAGAGGTTCCTCTCAAAATTCAATCCATCCACAAGAATCTCCCATCCATCACCCTCACTACCTAGCCTATTCTCCTCTGGCACCCCCGCCTCATCAAAATCTAAGTACCCATTGGGCAGGCCAATCCACCCACCCAACTCGTTTATCTTCTCCACAGAAAACCCGGGCGTGCCCTTCTCCACTATGAAAGCACTCAAGTGCCGGTACTTAGCTTTGTCCTCGGGCTTGTCGCTTGTCTTGGCGTATAGGCAGTAGATGTCTGCGATTCCAGCGTTCGTCGTGAATCTCTTCTTCCCATTCAGCATATACGCGCCACTCTCATGTCTCGCGGTGGTCTCTATCCCCGAGGCGTCAGACCCAACGTATGGTTCAGTGATGCAGATTCCCCCTATAATCTGTCCTTTAGCGATCTTCGGCAACCACCTCTTCTTCTGTTCTTCATTCCCGAACTTCAGGAGTTGCTCTACTCCTCCAAACATGGTTACGCTGTAGGAGCAGGTCAGAGCTGAACACACTCGACTGAGCTCCTCCGCCACGATGCAGCATCCAGTCAC
>CP070749.1:423722-424995 GCA_020348365.1 Candidatus Bathyarchaeota archaeon | reverse complement strand
TGTAATCAGGATGAACGCTGTTGAAATGGTCCGCAGTGATATTGGCCGGTGGCTTTTCCAAGAGGTTTGGCCGAAACAAAGGATTGATCGAGTTAGCGGGTAAGCCTCTCATCCTTCATGTGTTAGAGAGAACAGCTAACGTAGTTGATGAAGTCGTGGTTGCAGTCAGTTCAGATGCTCAGAGGAGATTGTTCGCACCTTTATTGCCTGACAAAGTTGATGTAGCGATTGACGGGCGTGAAAGACAAAGCCCACTAGTCGGGGCGGCAGCTGGCTTTGAAAATGCACAGGGAGAATGCTCGATGCTACTCCCATGCGATACCCCATTTGTCTCAGATCGTGTAGTGCAGCTTCTGCAGGATCAGTGCATCAACAGAAACGCGGTTATTCCAAGGTGGCCAAATGGATACGTCGAGCCCTTTCAAGCAGCTTATCGAACGGAATCCGCTTTGAGAGCTGCAGAATCCGCTTTGAAAGAGAACAAATTCGATATGCGATCCATGGTTCTCCACATGAGCCACGTGCGATACGTGTCAACACTGGTTCTTCAGCAGATTGACCCTGACCTCTCAACTCTTTTCAACATCAACACTCCAGAAGACCTGAAGAGAGCAGAATCCATATGCTCCTCTCGCAATCCGAGTGTTAGGTGATGTATGCATCAGCAGATTTGCGGATTTGGCGCATCAGATTAGGAAAGCAATCGCCGCAACTAGTATAGACGCGAGAGCAACCGCTAGAGAAATGTAGAATCGCTTACTTTGCGACCTTGCTTCTCGTTCGGACGTCTCAATCTGCTGCCTCATCAACGCAACCATCGCTGCCATGTTCGTGCCAAAATCTGTTTCATCAACGATCTCTTTCTGTTCAGTGTCAAATGTTCGCCTCAGCTTGTCAAAGCTTGTAAACACGTTCTTGAAAGCGTCAAGGGCTGGCTTCTTTGTGGCTTTGTTCTCCCAATTGAAAACGTTGTCTTCAAAATTACGTAGAAGATCCTCACTTTTGTCTTCTTCTTGCTTGTGTCTTCTTTCTGGGCGTGATGACTGTGTGGGCTCGGGTATGTTGATGTAGTCTTCGTATTGGTGGGCAAGCTCCATAGCCTTTTCTATTCGCTGCCTTGATTTCTCGTCAATCAGCCCTTCCAATATCTGATCCAGATTTGCCAGTTTCTTCAGCTCTTCACGCCTTCGTCGTCTTTCTTCTTCCTTCTCTGTCATTCCCCACTTACTCCTCACCGTCAGAAATCGCATGCATGCTGGGGCTACTTGCGTTT
>CP070749.1:422309-423622 GCA_020348365.1 Candidatus Bathyarchaeota archaeon | reverse complement strand
GCAAGGAAGAGCATTGAAGATGTGAAAACAGCAGTAAGCGAGTTATACGAGTTCACGACACTTGTGGGAGGGGACATCGCCCGTCTAGGTGAGGAGCGTGTGGTTATTACTCCCTCCTTCATCCGAATCTGGCGGGAAAAAACAGCAACTTCCGGGCAGGAAATGCCTACCGCAGCCTGACTGTTTCCAGAGTGTCAGGCACAGATGTTCTGACCTTATACTTTCTCTCAAAGATATTAGCTATATTAAGACACTTCAACCTTTCTCCGTGACATACAACTACTCTCTCAGGCTTTTGCGTGACTCGACGTATATAGTGAACAATTTGTCTCCTATCCGAATGCCCGGAAAAACCCTCAACGGATTCAACATTCAGGTTAACCTTAACAATCCCAATTTTTCCATCACTGTTTATCATTGGTGTTTCCCTTAAGCCCTTCTGTACTCTACGCCCAAGGGTTCCTTCAATCTGATAGCTGACGAAGATCACCTTGTTTTTTTCGTCTGAGGCTAAGTACCTAAAGTAGTCTATCGCGGGTCCGCCCTCTAACATTCCCGAAGTAGCCATGATAATGCATTGCTTTCCTTCAAGGATTTCTTCCCTCGCGCTGGGGTGCTCCACAATGGTGAAGTAATCTGATTGAAACGGGTTAACTCCCTCATGCAGAATCTTGTTCCGGACTTCTCTAGCCAAATACTCTGGATATGCCGTGTGGATGGCAGTTGCCTCGGAAATCATTCCCTCAATGAACACGGGTGCTTCCTTCAACAAGCCCCGCTGCATGTACCCGTCAATAACCAACATTATTTCTTGAGCTCTGCCAACAGCTGGAACCGGAATCAGCACCTTGCCTCCTTGATTCAAAGTTTTGTTTATCACGGATGCAAGTTTCTCTTCTGCTTCTATTCTAGGCGGCATCACGTCTTGTGGAGCTCCATACGTGCTCTCGGTTATTATAGTCTCGACTCTTGGAAATTCAGTGGTAGCCGGCTCAAGAAGCATAGTTTTTGCATATTTGTAATCGCCTGTGTAGACAATGTTGTGTAGTCCCTCTCCGACATGCAAGTGTGTCACTGATGAGCCAAGAATATGTCCTGCGTTATGCAGCGTCAGACGGACATCTGGTGCTATATCAGTCACAGCGCCGTGTCGCAATGGAATTGTGTGCAAGACAGTTTCTCGAACATCTTTTTGATCATAGGGCGGCATCCCGCCTTGCTTGCTTAGAACGTCAAGATAGTCCAGCTGGAGTAAGGTCATGAGGTTTGAGGTGGGGGCTGAACAATAGACGGGACCATCATAGCCATACTTA
>CP070749.1:420894-422209 GCA_020348365.1 Candidatus Bathyarchaeota archaeon | reverse complement strand
AGTAGATTTCTTTATAGATTCCGGTATCTTTTGAGCTCCCAATTAGTGACGCTCTTTTGGAACTCGGTCCATTCTGCCTTTTTTATTTCGAGATATTTGCTGAAGACGTGTTCTCCCATCGTTTCTCTCATAAATTTGCTTTTCCTGAATGCCTCTATAGCTTCTCCAAGGTCTTGTGGCAGAGTCTTGATGTAGAATCTTGCGAGTTTTCCATCGTCAAATCCATAGACGTCCTCTTCAACAGGATCGGGGGGTTTGATTCTTTCTTCTATTCCCTTAAGGCCCGCTGCCAACATGGCTGCAAAGGCGAGGTACGGATTGCAACTGGGGTCGGGGCATCTCAACTCGAGTCTGGTCGACCTCTCCCTGCCCACGCTGTATCTAGGAACTCTGATCAGAGCGGATCGATTTCTCTGTCCCCAACAGATGTACACTGGAGCCTCGTATCCGCGAACAAGGCGTTTGTAGCTGTTCACTGTTGGGCACAAGACGGCAACCATTTCCCTGATGTATCTGAGTTGTCCCCCCATGAAATGGTAGGCAGAGGAGGATAACTTGTAGTTGTCTGTTTCATCATAGAACACGTTATCTCCATCGTTGTTGAGTAGGGATTGGTGGGTGTGCATTCCGCTTCCGTTTATGCCGGAGACAGGCTTCGGCATAAAGGTCGCATATAAGCCGTTGTCGTCTGCAACTGTCTTGATAGTTTGTTTGAGAAGCATGACGTTGTCTGCGCTCTGCAAGACATCAGAGTACTCTATGTCTATCTCGTGTTGACTTGGAGCACCTTCATGATGTGACATCTCGACGTGTATCCCCAGCCGTTCAAGGGTAGATGCCGTAATAGCTCGTATGTCAGTCGCTAAATCTGTCGGAGAGAAATCGAAATATCCAGCCTTGTCGTGATAAGTTCTCTCCTCCTTGGATCTGAAGAGGAAGAATTCAATCTCTGACCCAACATTGTAGAAATATCCCTTTGCCTCCGCTTCTTCCCGAGTTCTTCTGAGGACATATCGAGGGTCACCGGCGAAAGATGCTTTGCCTGGTTCGTGCACGTCGCAGATCATCCTTGCGACCTTCTTCTGGTCTCGCGGCCAAGGTAGAAGGATGTATGTTGATGCGTCGGGAATCAGCAGCATATCGCTTTCATGTATTCTCGTGAAGCCTTCTATAGAGGAGCCATCAAACCATTTCCCATTGTCGAGACAGTCCTCCAATTCTCTCGGTGAGATTGTGACGCTCTTCAGACGCCCTGACAAGTCAGAGAACATGAGATCTATGAACTCGACTTTCTCTTCTTTGACTCTTCCGATTA
>CP070749.1:419463-420794 GCA_020348365.1 Candidatus Bathyarchaeota archaeon | reverse complement strand
AGAGCCAAGCCCTCTTCCAGTCTTGCTTGAGGCATGAGAACGGCGTCTACGAATTCCCTCCTCATCTTCGACGGGGCTGAGAGATCTTCCAGCAGGATTCTTAGACCGGAGGCTGTTTTGCCGAAAAGCCCAGTGACTGCTACGATGTCCCCTGGCTTGGCGCCGCTTCTCTTCATCAAATACCGTCTTTCACAGAGCCCTAATAGAGAACAGCTGATCACAAGGTCTGAAGCCTCATTTGTATCGCCACCCAAAATGTAAGCATCGTATTCGCGGGCTCCAGCGTTCAAGCCTCTACCGATCTGCCGTATATCTCTTTCCGCGTAGCCTCGTGGCATGCCGATGGATGCAAGTGCAGCTGTTGGCCTCACTCCTTTGGCCGCCAGATCACTCACGTTCATAACCACCGCCTTGCGAGCGGCTTGCCAGAGGCTCATGCCCGGTGGAACGTCAGTCTCTCCCACGAGCATATCAGTCTTCAGAACGGCTAGTTGGCTGTTTCCGATGTCTATGGCTGAGACATCATCTCCGAAGGGCACCGGCATGTCGGGCATCCTGTCTAAACATTCCAGAATGAGATCTATGATTCTTCTCTCTCCGAGCACCTCCACCTGACTCAAGGTGAGCACCTCCTGATAATGGGGGGCCCGAACATCTTAAAAATATGTGTCTCCCTCAGTTCTTTAAACGTGCCCCGGTGGCTCAGTGGTTAGAGCGACGGCTTCGTATGTTCATCTAGAGAGAGCCGTGGGTCGCGGGTTCAAATCCCGCCCGGGGCTCATCGGTTACGTTGTGTTTCCTTGTGAATGACCGCAAGATTTCGAGTGAAGAGGGGGTTTCGTTTCGCTGAAAGAGAAAGGAGAATTCTTCAAAAGAACTGTTGGTCATCAACCCCCGATAATCATTGTAGCTATTCCTGGATTTATTACTAAAGTTTAGAACAAACGTTCTAATCTGTGAACAGACAAGGAATACATGCATAACAGATTTAGGTCGTTACATCCAAACTTATCCACAGAAAGATTTCACTGTAATACTAAATGACCGAAAACTTGAAAGAAAAGGCTGAAACATCATGAGCGAGTTTAAGTGTCCTAAATGTGGTGCAAGTCTATTCGTAGATGTCAAAAGAGAGCCAGCTCCAACAAGAACCCTCGACGATATCAAAGTGCTGTTCCCCAAAGACCTGGAGGAGCTGCTGGAGTTTGAGGATTCTGCGGAGCACTTCACAGTGAAGCCCCTTCAATTCTTGGGAACCCAACACTTCGCCAAGATTGCAACCATAATCCGCGAGGCCGGGGGAGAATACATCAGTGCAGGCAGAGAATCAC
>CP070749.1:418023-419363 GCA_020348365.1 Candidatus Bathyarchaeota archaeon | reverse complement strand
GTGCCCTTCATAAGTGTGCCGACCACTGCGTCTCACGATGGAATCGCAAGCCCAGTCGCATCGATTAGGGGACTGCACAAGCCCTATTCAATAATGGCGCAGTCTCCCATGGCCATTATTGCGGACACGAGCGTTATAGCTCAAGCATCCCATCGGTTTGTTGCAAGCGGATGTGGAGACATCGTCTCCAAATTCACTTCAGTTAATGATTGGAAACTGGCTCATGACTTGAACAATGAGTATTATGGCGACTACGCTGCGAGTCTGGCTTTGATGAGTGCAATGCTTGTTGTGAGGAATGCTGAGACTATTAAATCTGGCGTGGAGGAGGGTGTTCGGATCGTTTTGGAGGCGCTGATAAGCTGTGGCGTCGCGACCAGTATTGCGGGCAGCAGTAGACCCTGCAGTGGTTCAGCACATCTATTCAGTCATGCTCTTGACGTGATCGCGCCGAATCTTGCTTTGCACGGAGAACAATGTGGGGTAGGAGCGGTGATGATGGCGTATCTTCATGAACTGAACTGGAAGCAGATAAGGGCGACGCTGCGGAAGGTTGGGGCACCCACCACGTTTGATGAGCTTGGGATAGAGCCTGAACTTGCAATACAGGCGCTTGTCAAAGCCCAATCGATTCGACCTGAGCGATACACGATTCTGGAAGAGAGGAAAATGGACAGTGAATCTGCTAGGAGCCTCGCAAGAGCAACTGGGGTCATTGAATAAGGCAGTCAACCTTTTTTCGTGGTGTTGGGCTGTGATTGTTTTGCTGTTGGTGCTTCCATTTTGAAGGTTTCAACAAATTTCACTGTGGTCTTCTCAGGGAAGAATCTCTGAATGTCGGTGGTGATTCCTCTCTTCGCCAGCTGCAGTCCTTCCACATAGAATGCCTCCTCAGGCACATCTATAGTAGCGGTCTTCTTAGTCAGTTTCACATCGGACTTCTTCAACTCCACCGCAGGCATCCTTCGATGGATGAGAGCGGTGATCTTCTCCTTTTTGGTTTTGAGTTTCTTCGTGACGGTTACCTCGTAGAGAAGCGTCTTGCCGGCTAATGGGGGATTAAAGTCTAGCTGAATCCGTCCTGAGCCCATGGTTCTAACTGTGGCGGGCTTCCCGTCGATTTCAATCCGCATCCCCAGCTTTGGGGTGATTCCGCGGGAGGTCAATCTTCGGGTAGGATACAGTTTGATCTTTTCTGGATCGCGGTCTCCGAAGGCTTTCTTGGGTGGTATCTCAATCGAGGCGGGTTTGCCAATCTTGAAATCGGGCAGTTTCTCGTCCAGGGCTTCTAGCACCCAGCCTTCACCGAGAACTACCAGCGTTGGCGCGTAGACCTCCCC
>CP070749.1:416578-417923 GCA_020348365.1 Candidatus Bathyarchaeota archaeon | reverse complement strand
GACATCTCAATCATCCTAGCAGCACAAACAACGCTGGGAGCCGCGAAGATGGTCGTGGAGACAGGAGAACACCCAGCCAAACTGAAGGACAAAGTCGCAACCCCCGGAGGCACAACAGTGGAAGGTCTTCTGGAACTTGAACGAGGGGGGTTGAGAGCGGTCATAATATCGGCAGTCACTAGAGCGGCGCAGAGAGCGAAAGGACTGCAACCAGAATGATAGATTGAACATGCTTGTGCAACGAGGCTCACTATTTCGCAGATTGTTCTACCAATTCCACGACATCAGGGAACTCTAGCCCAAGCTCCTTTATCTTTTGTAGGGTCGGGATCCCTTCGGAGTTCCATCCTCTTCTTTTGTACACAGCATCCATGAGTTTCTCGTATTCGGATTCGCGATATTTCCTCAGGACTGCCATCTTCTCCTCGGTTGATTTACCCTCTGGGTTGTAACCAACTTTCTCCTCAAGTTGCTTGTCGTATCTATCTGCTCGGCTCTCGTACTCTTCTTTTGTTACTGGTCCAACAGAGCGGTAGGGTACATAATCGTCTTTGCGGGTGCCAAATCCCATCCTTAGATTGAAGATGCGCTGAAACGTGTATACTCTTTCACTCATCAAAACGAGATCGTCTGTTGTAGCCTTTCGGCCGGTTACAACTGAGAAACATCTTGCGTAGTTCTCCACGTGTGAAATGAATTTGGCAGGGTCGGGAGTCTTCTCATTTCCTGGAGGTGTAACGTCATTCCAAGGAAGCTTACACAGACCATTCAGGCCGAACCATGTGCGGAACATTGGGAACCAGTGTAGAGCTTCTGCTTTCTGCTTGAAAGTCGGCATCAAGTTATGCACCATGTCTAAGAATATCAACCACGCTTCATCATGCTGGGCACCTTTCAGTGCGAGTCCATATCCCCCCTGCTGTGCCAGAGATTCCTTAGTCACATACTCAGAATACTCTAAGCCCTTCGCCTCCATTCCAATGTCCTCCAGTAACTTTGGATCTGCACCATACTTCTCTGCAAAAAGCTTCTTCATCTTTCGAATTCCTTGGCCGACAACCCAGCCCAGTCCTTCACCTCTCGCCATCTGATGGATCAGTTTCAGAGCGGCTTCTGCATTCCCGAAATTCAGAGCAAGCCCACCAGTAGCCTCCTCATCAATCAACCCTAATTCGTAACACTCCATTGCAAAGGCTGTTGCCGTCCCGACCGAGATCGTGTCCACGCCGTATGTGTCGCAGTAGAAGTTGGCTTCGATCACATAATCTGGGTCGAAGATTCCGCAGTTGCTTCCCAGGCCCGCGATGGTTTCATATTCTGGACCATCCACCCACACCTTCTGCCC
>CP070749.1:415117-416478 GCA_020348365.1 Candidatus Bathyarchaeota archaeon | reverse complement strand
TCTTTCAGTTTTGGATACAACTCTTGCATATCGTCTTGAATATTGCATTCTCCCTTTTCTTCGCAGAAGCTACTGCAACCGGCGCATTGTTTGATGTCCAACTCCGCAAGATGCACGAGTTCCGTTTCTATATTCTTCTCTGACATTGCTTCCGCAGCGGCTTCAACTAGTCTGTAGGTGTTCTCTTTTCGAGGGCTTCCGACCACGGCAAGAACCTTCACCAATTTCTCCATCTCCACGCGGCTAAGGATTATTCGTCGAACATCGAATATTGTTCTTTCGGTCTAGAGAACAGATACACACACAATTCAAAATCAGGCCCGCTCACAATCTTTATTACAGAACCATCTTTTCAGTTGTATCATGGAAGTATTAGATGCTATTCCTGTCGAGTTGGACCCTGAAACCGTTTTGAAGCAGCTGCATTTGACAAGTGGAAAATACGTAGAAGAAGTCCAAGAGCTAATCAAAACTGCTCATTCTGTAATCCACCCCAAGGCCATCTATGAAGTCTCTTACGTTGACAGCAGAAGTGATGATAGTGTGGAAATCGATGGCGTAAGCTTCACCAGCCGCGTTCTCAGAATCAATCTGGAAAAGATAGAACGGGTTTTTCCGTATATTATGACTATTGGAAAAGAATTAGAGGATACGGCTAACTCATTCAGTGATCTCGTGAAACGATATTGCCTAGAAACGATAGGCAACATAACCATAGATTCTATAGGAACGTATTTTGAAGGTTTTCTGAAGAGAAGATACCGGCTCGAGAAAATATCAGAGATGAACCCTGGATCTCTGGAGGATTGGCCAATAACACAACAAGAGCAATTGTTTTCACTCTTCGGTAATGTCAAGGATTTGATTGGAGTTGAGTTGACTGATAGTCTCTTAATGATTCCAAGAAAATCCGCGTCTGGAATATACTTCCCAACAGAAGTCACGTTTTACAGTTGCCTGTTGTGCCCGAGGAAGAAATGTGAGGAAAGACAAGCACCATATGACAAAAGCTTGGAAGAAAAATATGGTCTTGTAAAAAGCACAGGAGCATAACTGCCACATAGTGCATGCTTATCAATTGGTTGCACGTATCTAGATGGTGCTCGGCTTGTCACATGATGGTGTTGCTCTCATTCTTTGTAGTATTCTTTATCAACTTGCTTCACTACGCTTTCAAATATCTCCAGGCCCGTATCGATAAGTTCTTTCGGTATTACCAGCGGCGGAACTATCCTGACTGAAGATGCACCTCCAGTCACCATGATAACCCCGCTCTTGAACATTTTCTCAATCAGATGCTTTGCTGCATCGGGTATGGGCTCCTTAGTCTTGAGGTTTCTTACAAGTTCTACAGCTATGGC
>CP070749.1:413637-415017 GCA_020348365.1 Candidatus Bathyarchaeota archaeon | reverse complement strand
CATTCCCCACTTACTCCTCACCGTCAGAAATCGCATGCATGCTGGGGCTACTTGCGTTTCCTAAAAAGCTTTGCATCGCACGCATGCATGCATGGAGGTGTTCGGTCAAACTCGTTCAAGTTTGAATATGACTGGCCTCAGCCCATCGGTGCAACAGTTTACAGCAACACCCTTCTCTTTATACCATGGAAGGTCCCCACCGAATGCCAGGGTTCTTACATTGCTGTAGATTGTGTGCCATGCTCCAGAGCAGAAACCCTCTGGCATCTTCCCATCCTCTATGATAAACTCCTGATCATCCCTGAACAGCTTACAGGCTTCAAGAGGATGTATGGGTGTTACTGGGCTTTTCTCAAAGACTTCGGATGGACTGAGCCGCTTCAACACGGTTATCTTAATCCTGTGGCGCTTTGCCATTCCAATCACAACCATCCCTTTATGCAAACCTAATCTTAAGCGTTATGCATGCGAATCACACGCTACTGATACAGACCGAAAAGTGAAGCCGTCAAGTATCTTTTTTCGTCAAATGCAGCCTTTCCCTAGGGGTGAATCCCTTCAGGAGCTAAAGGGACTTCAAAGGATAGAGAAGAAGTCTGAGAGAGAAAATATGGAGAGAAAAAGGAGCTTCTCCAGAGAGGATCTAGAGAGCGCCTACAGTTGGTAAAAAAGAAACCATGCATGCGTGCATGTCAAGATTTAAGAACAAGGCTCAGATACTTCTTCCATGAAGGGGTGACTGATGAAGAAAGCGGAGATCAAAAGCGAAAAAGATGTAATCGACTTCTTACGTGATAAGACTGAATTTGAGAAGGCTGTCTTGACCGCCACATTCAACATCCCGAAAGGAAAGGTTAGCACATACAAGAGGATAGCCCAGAAAGTAGGCAGACCGCGTGCTTACAGGGCTGTCGCCAACGCCCTGCATAAGAATCCACTGGCACCCATAGTTCCATGCCACCGTGTTGTCAGGTCTGACGGCGGATTCGGAGGAGAGAAGCGAGGAGCAGAATCAAGAAGGAACCGCCTGGCAGAAGAGGGGGTACCCATCGAGGACGGCAGGGTCAGAATGAGCGAGAAGATCTTGTTCTAAATCCTGCGTGAGTACAATGGATTGAATGTTTATTCAGAATTCATAAGCTTAAATAAGGTTCATCTTCCGCTTTCTACGCTAGCTGCATGGAGACAGATTGTTGAGAAGACAATTTCATGTTTCGCTCGCGATTTTTGGGTTAGCAATCCTCATGATTGCGCCGGCCCATGCTGATTATCTGATGCCTGATGATTTCAAACTCGAAAGCTGGTCAAAGGTAATTGACTACCTGGAATATGTGGATGTTTATGCAGCGACTCATGGCTTACCTCGACCACCAGCTGGAT
>CP070749.1:412143-413537 GCA_020348365.1 Candidatus Bathyarchaeota archaeon | reverse complement strand
CAAACTAGATATCCTCGTCGCCAAGGGTCAGAAACTTGTCTACACAGCAGAAGACAAGACCTTCATTTCAAATGAGAATAGCATTGTTCTGAAAAGCTCAAACGAAGTAGTCTGCTCGGGCAATGGAAGATCAGTCATCATCAAGAAGTAGCGCCTTCTGCACACAACCGAAGTGACCACTCTGCTGACCACTTTTTCCCAGAATCCTAAACTAAAGTGCTCACTCGATAGCAGTCTGGAGTGACGAGAAGTAGAGGAAGGTCAATGGAAACACAAGCTAATCCGGCAACATTCAGAAACTACCTATTCTTCTGGTCGGGACAACTAGTCTCATTATTCGGATCATCAGTAGCAAGTTTTGTCATAATTTGGTGGATAACCTTGGAAACGGGGAGTGCTCTTTACCTGTCCATTGCCTCCCTTCTTGGTTTTGCGCCTATAGTGATTCTCTCAGCTTTTGCAGGCGTGCTCGTAGATCGATGGAGTCGCAAATCGTTAATTGGCATCGTTGACTTTCTGCAGGCCTTAGCTACTATGGCGCTAATCTTCCTGTTTTGGCTGGATATTTCAATCTGGCACGTTATGGCGCTGCTTGCTTTAAGAGGGGTATTCCAAGCCTTCCACGATCCTGCAGTAGCAGCTATCACTCCACTAATGGTTCCCCGTGATAAACTGAGTCGCATGAATGGCTTGAGTTTTCTTTTGACTGGTGCTGTCACTCTAGTTGGACCAATTGTTGCGGCCATGCTACTGGAACTGTGGAAGATCGGCCAGATTCTCTGGATTGATGCTATAACGTTTCTGGTAGCGGTGATACCCTTGTTGCTGATTAAGATTCCTTCTGTAAGAAAGGAACAAGACGAAAGTCAAAGCAAACCTTCTTTCAAAAATGAATTCAGAGAAGGCTTTGCCTTCATCAAGAATGCAAGAGGACTTCTATCATTCATTATGCTGGCCACTGTACTGAATTTCCTAATAACTCCCCTGTCCACTCTTTTGCCCTATTATGTCAAGTTTGACCATCTAGGAGGAGCCACAGATTTGGCCTTTGTTGGAGCTTTCTTCCAAGGAGGGATTCTTGCTGGAGGAGTATTAATGTCGGCTATAAAAGGGGTCAAGAAGAAGATGGTCGCAATAATGCTTTCTGTATACGTCATCTTTCTAGGATATACCGTTGTGGCTCTCGCTCCCACTGGAATGTTCTGGTTCATGGCGATAGGTGGATTAATAATGGCTTTTTGTATTCCAGTAGCTAACGTATCAATTGCGACAATCAGGCAGACTGTTGTTCCCATGAAAATGCAGGGCAGGGTGACTTCAGTTATGCGGGCACTGGCTTCTGCCGCTTCTCCATTTGGGATGATTCTTTCAGGGATCATAGTAGAATTCACAAA
>CP070749.1:410639-412043 GCA_020348365.1 Candidatus Bathyarchaeota archaeon | reverse complement strand
TCTACAAGGTCTATAATTCGACCAGCGGTGAAGTGTTGATTCGAATCTCGCCCCTCGTCAATTCAAGGCACTTTCACTCAGTAACTGACAAAGATCAGTTGACTTGGAGCTTTGTTCAAAGGCCATCTGAACATAAGACGACTATTCAGCCGTCTATCCCGCTTTCAGCCTTGACCATTTTCTCAAACGATGGACAGTATGTTCAAGGTGAGGGCGACTGGATCGAAGAGATACACTTCAGAGTAGATGGCTCACGAGGAGAAAGTTGTTCAGACGACTGTTTCAGACCTGGTCACTTCAAGCTGCAAGTTGCTTCTCATCAGAGAAAGAGGCTTTTCGTCCTTGCAGTGGCAGGTAGGGATGAGAAGGAAACCGAAGCTGTTCTTTCGTCAATGCCCAGTGGGCAGGAAGGGATCGACACACTTCACAATCGAGAATTGAGTCGTCGAGGAGATCTGTTGAGAAGATTCCGAGAGCGCCACAGAGATGCCGAGATGAAGGACTGGTTAAGCTGGCTCATCTTGGCAACGGACTCCTTTATAGTCAACAGAAAGTCAACCAGAAAGAAATCGATAATCGCAGGTTATCACTGGTTCGAAGATTGGGGCAGAGATACACTGGTCTCCCTGCCAGGACTGACCTTGGTCACGGACAGACTCGAAGACGCAAAAGCGATCTTGTTGACCTTCAAGCGCTATTGTCACAAAGGGATAGTTCCGAATAGATTTCCCGATCGGACTGGAGATAAGCCAGATTATAACACAGTTGACGCTACATTATGGTACATTAATGCGGTGTTCCAGTTTCTCAAATACACTGGAGACTTCGACTTTATCCACGAGGAATTGTGGAACACGTTACAGTTGATTATTGAACATCATGTTGAAGGAACGCTACACAAAATACGTATGGAAGATAATGGCTTGATCGTGCACGGTCCACAGCTAACCTGGATGGACGCTATGATAAATGGTAGTTCCGTCACACCCAGAGAAGGAAAAGCCGTGGAGGTCCAAGCCCTATGGTACAACGCCCTAAGAGTCATGGAACTGCTCGCAACACACTTCAATCTCAACAAGGACGTGGGGAAGTATTCTGGCTTGGCTGAAAGAGCTAGAAAAGCCTTCATAGAGGAATTTTGGAACACGCAAGAAGGCTGCCTATTTGACGTAGTAAACGGAGAAAAGAGAGAGTCATCGCTGAGGCCTAATCAGATAATAGCGGCGGCGTTGGACTTCTCCATGCTTGGGAAGGCCGAGATTGAAAGCGTAGTTGAGACCGTTTGGAAGAGGTTGTGGACCACTTATGGGCTAAGAACTTTACCTCAAAATGACCCAAACTACGTCGGGAAATATCTCAGAGATTGGAATAATCGGAACAGAGCCTATCACAACGGAACAATCT
>CP070749.1:409108-410539 GCA_020348365.1 Candidatus Bathyarchaeota archaeon | reverse complement strand
TTTTGTTGTATACATAGTCACTCTTCTGTGCGTCATGAGATTGAGTCGCCTACGGGAGCACTACGCTGACGCCTACTCAGCCTACATAACTGGTATGCCCCGACAGCTACAGAGTGCACTGACAAAGATAACCTATGGGTTGTCACTATCGCCAGAACCGCCCCATGGAGCCAGAACACTCTACATAGGCGACCCAGCCCTAGCAAAACAAGAGTGCCAAGGTCTACTGCGTAGAAAGGAGGAGTATGATCTTGATAGAGATGGGATTCTGGACCGAAGAGAGCTTGAGCTCGCCATGGAGAGGGAAGCCAAAGCCAGATGGACCACTGTGAACACTTGGTTCACCACTCACCCCGCAACCTTTCAGCGGATTCTACTACTTCGGGAAATCGAGAAAGAGATGTCAAGCGGCAGATACGATACCACACGCATTTATGCTCGCATCTGACACCTGCGTGCACAGATCTGTGAAGCAAACAAAAAGTTCAATTGGACTTGACATTGTAGTCTCGCCAAACAGGCTCTTGTCTCAGACGGGTCAGGCATGCTTCGTTTTCGTGGCATTCTGCGATTGGTGTAGGAGGTTTCTATTTCTGTGTTAGCAGATAGTCAGCAATTGCTGAGAAAGTACATGGTAGGTAATGGGTTTCGCTTAAGGGCACCAAGAAACTATCGATATCTGCTACAGCCCTGTGGGGAAATTGTCTTATCAACGCTATACTCTCTGCAAAGGAAGAGTAGTTCTTATGAAAGGTGATAATGACTCTCTCATAGCCTAAGCCGCGTCCAGTAACTGCCATCAGAACTGCTTTTGGATTCTCCTTTTCATATCTCCTTGCGACTTCCGTTACTTCTTCCATTTCTTTTTCTGTGATTCCTTCTTTGTATTTGATGAAGGTCAAAGCCATTAATTCGAATCCGAGCTTCCCGAAATCTGGAAGCATCGTATACTCTTTGATATATCCTTCCTTTTCCAGTTTCCTTCTAGCTCTCGTCACTGTTGGCTGGGAAACCCTGAGGATCTTCGCAAGCTCCCTGTCGCTTCTCCTCGAATTCTTCATCAGCTCGCAAAACAGTTTGAACTCAGTCTGTTTCAAAGTGCGCGCCTTCTCAAACGCTCTAACTGTGTATGTGTTCGCAGACGTATAAGGTCTTCCTTGTTGCCTAGAGCATTCATGTTTGCTTCTTTCTTGGTTGGGAGCATGCGCGCAAAAGCAGACTAATATTCTGGTTCAGTGTCTAATCAGGGAAGGGGTTCGCTGTCTGTGAATTACGTGAATATTCAAGCGTTTGATTGCCCAGATGCATGGTTCAAGACCTTGCTGGAAATATGGGAGAATGGAGACACGTTCCAGGTGGGATACGGATCGGAATGTTCCTTGACCAAAAAGCTCAATCTGAGCATAGAAGTACAGCACCCCGAGAACCGAC
>CP070749.1:407572-409008 GCA_020348365.1 Candidatus Bathyarchaeota archaeon | reverse complement strand
AGTTCTCAAAGAAACAGATAAAGAAGGGCTGACTTGTAGTATGACCATGTTTGGGGAATCGGTTTTCTCCATAGCTAAGAGGCGCACAGCTGAAGAACTCCTCAAGATTTTTCGCAGACACGCTCCTGCAGACCACAACATAATCGTCAGTGAAATAGACTTCAAGGGAGCTAGACTTCTTGAATAGAGAAATGAAAACTCCCTCAAATCACCCAAGAGCTGAATCCATAGGAATTCGCAATAGATTAGTGGAACAGTATAATATGGGAGTTGTAGCCCAAGCTGGTCTCATAGCTCATGGAAGGGGGGAGGCTTTCGATTACCTACTAGGCGAAAGAACAACTGAACCTGCCCTTGAAGCCATAAGAGCTGCCGCATCCACTCTGCTGACCGCCACATATCCAGTGGTCTCTGTGAATGGAAATGCAGCCGCGTTGGCAGCCAGTGACATAGTAAAACTGTCCGAGATCACTCAAGCCCAGATTGAGGTCAACCTCTTTCATCGTTCAGTTCAAAGAGAAAGAGCTATTGAAAATCTGCTTAAGCTGGCGGGGGCAACAAGAATTTTAGGTGTTGGCGGAGCAGCTTCCGCGAGAATATCCGAGATAGGCAGTGAACGGAGGAGAGTAGATCCAGAAGGTATACTGAAGGCTGATGTGATTCTGGTTCCGCTGGAGGACGGAGATAGGGCCGAGGCGTTGGTGCGCATGCGGAAGAAGGTGATCGCAGTCGACCTTAATCCAATGTCAAGAACCGCTCAGCTTGCAACCATCACAATAGTCGACAACATCACGAGAGCCATGCCAACTCTGGTGCGAATCGCTGATGAAATGAGGATAGAAGAAGATGAGAAACTGAGAGAGACAATATCCAATTTCGACAACAAGGGAAACCTAGGCAAAGCAATTGCCATGATAAATCAACGCCTGTTGAAAATCGCTGAAAGTGGAGCATACATCTCGGTTCTGGAGAAGCGCAAGATATGAGCTTCAAAAAAATATTCATTTTGGGCGCTGGTGCTATCGGAAGCTCTTACGGAGCCCTTCTCTCCAGAAAGAATGATGTTACCCTAATTGGAAACATTGCCCACGTACATGCAATCAATTCTAGCGGCTTGAAACTCTCAGGAGATGTTCAAGAAAGATACTGCATAAAGGTCGAAACAGAAATCAAGGAAATACCATCTAACTCGCTGATACTCCTAACCACGAAAGCACATGACTCGACAAGGGCGATTGAGAAAATAAAGAACCTGCTAAAAGAAGACACAGCCATTCTAATCCTGCAAAACGGATTGGGAAACAAAGACCTAGTCAAAGGAATAGTTGGAGATGAGGTTAAAGTTCTTAGGGGGTTGGTAAAGATTGCCGCTGAGTTCCTTGAACCCGGGAAGATAACCTTCTGGAACGGGGAAACTGTTCTGGAGAAGAGAGATA
>CP070749.1:406032-407472 GCA_020348365.1 Candidatus Bathyarchaeota archaeon | reverse complement strand
CAACACGCAAGCGGAGTTCTCACACAATGACATCAAAAGCGTCATCTGGAGAGCGGGTGTGTATGTTGAGCAGGGCTTAACGGCCTTCCATGGATGGGACCTCGGTCCGTATGGCGACTTCCCTGAGCTTTCGTCAGTGCTTGTGAAGGATAACACCATTCGTGCAGTTGGTTGGGCAGACGGTGTAAGCATCATGGATTGGGCTTCCGTGGCAGGCGAAGGGAAAAGTGTGGATGCTGTGGTCTCTGACAACATCATATCCCTTAATACAGGGTACGGTGGAGTCTTTGGTTGGTCTGCACAGGACATTAAGGTCTTGAACAACCGCTTTGAGGGAATAGGATGGTATGGGATATACGTGCACGGGTCTGGCTGGGAGATCATTGACAACAATGTGAAAGACCTTGATGCTGACATGGCAGACGTTTGGCTTGGGTGGGGCTCCAGTGATTGCTTTGTGAGAGGTAAAAAGGGCACAGTCGTGTTAGACCAAGGTATCGACAACACCATAATAATAGGGGACTGACATCAGACTGGATGCATATAATTGCATAGTCGATGGCGAGGACTCTTCCAACCTTCTGTTTTTTTCCCTTCTTTGGAGCCTATGTGCAATTCGCGATTTATGATTTGAGAAACATAGTTCTATTCTGCATAGAAGATTCCTCCACAAACCGCTAATGAATCTTTAAAGAGAAATGAGGCAGAGCAAGGAAGGAAGGAAATTTATGAGAAATTCAAGAATTTCTAGGTTTCAATGCACGGACGCGCGAAAACCTCAAAAGGGCAGGTTAGCAACTCTGATATCATGGATAATTTGGTGCAGATAATCAACACGTTTTTGGCTCAAGCACACAAGGGTGACCTGAAAACCTCGTCTTATCCGAGGGAGTGGAGCGGTTTGAAGATGCAAGTGTCTTTCGGAAAGGGTGCTCCAGCGCGCATTCCTTGGATTGCCTTCATTGCCCCAGAAATGCGGGCTACTAGAGGGTTCTATCCGGCATATCTGTACTACAAGGAGCTTGGTACTCTCATTCTCTCTTATGGAATAAGCGAGACCGAGGATTGATTGGGAGCGCGTATTTGATGAAATTCCTGAAGGTAAGGCTCGCGTCATAGGTCCGGATGAGGCGCATTATACTACTGTGAGACAAGCGTTGATTAGGTTTCAGAAAATGGGCAAGTTTGAGAATTATCACACGGAAACACGGAAGATCGCAGGTGCAAGAGCATGCTACATCGTGCATTCACGGAGCAAATGAAGTATGCCGCTGCCTGATCAGTCAGGTGTTAGGCAGCTAGTCTCCAAACGAATTGAAAAGTATGGTTTGCCTAGCAACCTACAATATATGAATGAGGCGAAGCTATATCTCCCTCCTCTTGAAGTCTATCCTACTCTATCCAGAGGAAGGACAATATGCGAACTCCGAAGCTCTACAC
>CP070749.1:404441-405932 GCA_020348365.1 Candidatus Bathyarchaeota archaeon | reverse complement strand
TCCTTCTTTTCTATTCTGTTCAGTTCACGGTAGCCTTTTTTGTCTATGACAGATACGTCGAAGCTGTCTCCGCTGAAAGTGTCCCTTTTCATGGCAGAGTTGACGGCAACCACAACCACTGATAGAAGCTTGTCAATGGGAGTGTCCTCTTTGTACTTGTCCTCGAGAACACCGTAAGCCACAGGAGAACCAGAACCCGTGGAGACGCAGTTTTCTTCTGTGAGGCTGCCGAAGGGGTCTAAAGAAAATACATGCGGTCCAGCGCTATCAACTCCTCCTACAAGAACTTGAGCTATCATTGGATAATAGCGCGATGAAAAGAAAAGGTTCGCCACAAGCCGAGCAGCAGAGTTCACGGGCATCGGACGACCAGTATTCAACTTGTAAAGCTGCGCATTCGCCTTCAGTATGTCAACTGTTCTTTGCGCGTCTGCAACACTCCCTGAGATGGTCATGGCTAAGTGGTCATCAATCTTGTAGATTTTCTTGCCTTTCTTGTGAGCTACAAAAGTTCCCATGGTCACTCGCGTGTCAGAGGCTAAAATCACACCATCTTTGCCGACAACGCCGATGGTTGTTGTTCCTTTCAAAGCTGATTGATTATTCATTCCATGCATGTCTTGTTTCCCCCGAGAATTAAATGTTCAAATGTATACTTCGGGAGAAGTAAGCAAGATGTATTCATAACCGAGTTATTTAAAAACGTTTCGAGTCCTAAGTATGGGTAAAATCCGCTTCTATCGTGATTTGATTGTCAAAGAAGCTACATCGAATGCAACTTCCGAGAGAAGTTATTGTAGGAGATAACACTCTAGAGCTTGTATCCGATATTTGTGAGAAGCTTGGTTTCTCAGACTCAGCTTACATAATAACAGGACCAGACACATATCGAATCGCAGGCAAAGAAGCTGAAATGCTACTCGCAGATGCTGGCGTCAACACTGACCATCTCATAGTCTCTTCCTCCACCATGTGGGATGTCAGGGCTGCCGAAGAAAGGATTGAAGAGACAAAGCCGAGGGTGGTTCTCGGAATTGGCGGCGGCACAAAGATCGATGTTGCAAAGCTAAGCTCCGCACGTCAAAGCGTGCCCTTCATAAGTGTGCCGACCACTGCGTCTCACGATGGAATCGCAAGCCCCTTTGCATCGATCAGAGGATTACATAAGCCCTATTCAATAATGGCGCAGTCTCCAATGGCCATCATTGCGGACACGAGCATTATAGCCAAAGCATCCCATCGGTTTGTTGCAAGTGGATGCGGAGACATCGTCTCCAAATTCACTTCAGTTAATGATTGGAGACTGGCTCATGACTTACACAATGAGTATTACGGCGACTATGCTGCGAGTCTGGCTCTGATGAGCGCAATGCTTGTTGTGAGGAATGCGGAGACTATCAAACCTGGCGTGGAGGAGGGGGTTCGAATCGTTTTGGAGGCACTGATAAGCTGTGGCGTCGCGACGAGCATTGCGGGCAGCAGCAGACCCTG
>CP070749.1:402829-404341 GCA_020348365.1 Candidatus Bathyarchaeota archaeon | reverse complement strand
GTTTGACTACTGCTATGTTGTGTAGATTGAGATGACGTCCCTCAAGTTTCACGGTGATAAGGTCAGGAGCCAAAGACGAGATCGCGTAGGCCGTTCTCTCTGGAGCCACAGTGTAAGTCAAGTCCACGCCGCTACGAAGAGCGGAAAGAGCTACAAGAGCAGGAGCACCCGAAAAGACTTCACTTCCACCCACAATCAAAAGCCTTCCAAAATCTCCCTTGTGGGCTTCAGGAGGTCGAGACCTAACCACCAATGAAACATCCCCAGGGCCAGCAAAGCGTTCAAGCTCTTGAGGTAAGCCTATATCTTTCACAACAAGCGCCCCCACATGTTTCTCCGCCTTCTTCAGTCCAGGCTTGATTCTGTGAAATGTCAGTGTCAAATCAGCTTCCACTGCTTCGCCAAGAACTGCTCCAGAGTCAGAGTTTACACCAGTGGGAACATCCACTGAAATGCGGAATGTCTCTTCCTCATTCATCTCCTTAACCAGCTGCAAGAAAGGCGGACGCAGCATTCCCTTCAACCCTAGGCCGAGTAGAGCGTCCACCGCAACTTCAGCCTTGACGCTTGGGATGAGCGTCGAATCGTAGATTTCATGAAGAACCAGAGTATCCTTCAACGCTTGTAGAGCAAGCCAGTTTCTCAGTGCTTCCTCATCCAGAATGTCCTTTGACCTCCCACCAAGCATCACCTCAACCTTGAAGCCCAAGCACGCAAGGTGACGAGCTGCGACAAAGCCATCCCCACCATTTCCACCTAGGCCGCAGAAGATGGCGACACGCGTTCTTTTCGCATCGAAACGGGAAGCAATCTCTTCAGCTACAGCTTTGCCAGCATTCTCCATGAGCTGAAGCCTAGAGACCCCGAAATATTCAGAGTTCAGCTCCAGAGCCTGCATTTGTCTACTCGTTATCATACTGTAACCTCTCCTGATTTTCATCTAGGGTTCGTGAAAAAAATATTTTGGGGTATCTTCGATACGCGCGCTTGGCCTAGATTCAGATCTCCTATCCTCGGAGCCATCGACTTGAAGCGGATTTGACTAAGATTAAGGGAAATGAGCTGAATACCGATGCGATAAACAGGTTCTCTTTTAACCGACCATACTAATCAGACTACTTTCGGTTAACCGACGTGCAGCAGGAAATTGGCAGAAGATCAGAGGATAGCTTTAAATGGTTTCTCGAGCTTAAAATCATACTGGTCCTAGAGGTAGTAATCATGGAAAACATCTTCCAGATGAGCTTGAATGTTCTAAGCTCCACTCTATTGTGGGCCAACCCCAACAAACGTGAGGAGGTGACGAGATGAGAAGAAAAGATCTGATGTTCATTTCCTTCATCACATTGTTCGTTATTGGCGTAATGATGGTTGGAGGCGCGGTAGCTTCTTCTGAAGCCACAGTTTATGTTGATCCAGCGAGTATATCGGACCCGGCTATGGTTCCAGGAACTCAGTTCACCGTTAACATAGTCGTCGAAAATGTTGAAAACCTTTGGGCATACCAGTTTT
>CP070749.1:401201-402729 GCA_020348365.1 Candidatus Bathyarchaeota archaeon | reverse complement strand
AATCTGCATCCTGGAGGCGGGTTGATTGCGCTTGGTACTTCTCCTTTGATAACAACTTTGGTTCTTCTCGCAGTTGGGTCGGGCACTGGAACCGCTGCGATCAGTGCTTCAGTGTAAGGATGCAATGGTTCCATGATTAGCTTGTCTGTCAGGCCTTTCTCCACAATCTTGCCCAGATACATCACGCCTATGCGGTTGCACATGTGTCTTGCCAATGCTATATCATGTGTTATGTAGAGGAATGAAGAGTGGTATCTTTCTATTAGGCTCATTAGCAGCCTTAGAACTTCACTTCGGATGGAGACATCAAGCATTGAGACTGGCTCATCGGCTACAAGGAATTCGGGTCTGAGGACAAAGGCTCTTCCAATCGCCACCCTCTGTCTTTGCCCTCCACTGAGTTCATGCGGGAATCTGTACATGAACTCCTCGGGCGGGTTTAGGTCAAGGTCCTCGAGAGCCTGGGCCACCCTATCTCTTAGCTCGTCCTCGCTCTTTGTGACGTTCTGGATTCGTAGGGGTTCAGCTACTATGTCAAAAACACTCATTCTTGGATTCAGCGACTCATATGGATCCTGAAATATGATCTGCATCCGGCGCCGCAGCTTCCTCATCTCGCGTTCAAGGTCGATACCAGTTACTTCCACATCCTTGAAGAAGACTTCACCTGCGGTGGGCTCCACCAGTCTCAGCAGTAATCTTCCTGTTGTCGTTTTTCCGCAGCCGCTTTCACCTACGAGGCCGAAAATCTCCTGTCTGCGTATCTTGAAACTTACGCCGTCAACAGCGTGAACGTATGGGATCTCTTTTGAAAGGACGGTCTTTAAGAAGCCTAGATGTAGCGGGAAATGTTTAACGAGGTTGCGGGCCTCCATACTTACTTCTTCTACCAAGTCTTCTCACCTACTTGTATAAGTGGCATATTACTTCATGGTCTTTCGTAGCCTTCACGGGTATAGGCTCTTTTTTTCTGCAGATGTCCATGGCTTTTGGGCATCTTGGGTGGAATCTGCATCCTGGAGGCGGGATCAGAAGGTCCGGCGGAAATCCGGGTATGGATGATAGTTCACTCTTTGGGCCTACTATACTTGGGAACGCACTCAGCAGCCTTTCTGTGTAGGGATGTAGCGGTTCTTTGTATATTGCTGCTAGGTCTCCGTATTCCGCGATTTTTCCAGCATACATAATTGCAAGTCTGTTGCAGGTTTCAGTGATCATAGAAAGGTCGTGTGTTATTAGAATCCAGGAGAGTTTCAGCTTGTTCTGCAGTTCTTTCATCACTTTCAGCACTTGGGCTTGTACAATGACGTCTAACGCTGTTGTTGGCTCGTCTGCAATGACAATGTCGGGGTTGCAGGCCAAGGCCATCGCCGTCACCACGCGTTGTTTCATGCCACCACTCAGCTCGTGGGGAAATCGGTTGATCTTCTCCGCTTCAATTCCCACAAGTTCAAGCAGCTTCTCCGTTCTTTCATATGCTTCTTTGCTGTCAACGTCTTCGTGTAGAAGTATGGCTTCAACAATCTGT
>CP070749.1:399570-401101 GCA_020348365.1 Candidatus Bathyarchaeota archaeon | reverse complement strand
ATGCTGTCGATAGTCTTAACGAAGTGAAGACGATTATAACAGCCATCCATGCTGTAAAAGGTGTCCACTTCACCGAGGTTTGCATTGAACTAGATGGCTACGTCAAGGGACAGTTGCACTCGTAGCTTACAAGAAAGAAGCAAGCAACTCCTATTCCCTCTTTTTCTCTATCCTTTTGGAGGGAAAGCCGATTAGAGACATACATGCACTCCGCCGCAGAAAGGTTTAAAACCAACAGAAGGTAGTCGGTCTGGCTCGTGTTGGTGATATTTTGGCGCCTGGAAGAAACATCGCTTTGGTGGCACATGATAATAAGAAAGATGATTTGGTGGAGTGGGCTGATTTCAACAAAGGAACATTAGCTCTCCACAACTTATACGCAACTGGAGACACTGGGAAAAGAGTCATTGACAAAACTGGTCTGAAGATTGCTCTACTCAAAGGGGGATCTCATGGTGGAGACATGGAGCTTGGCGCTTTGATTGCTAACGAGAAATTGGATTACCTGATTTTCTTCTGGGATCCCCTACAATCTCTTCCTCACGATGTTGACGTTAAAGCGCTTCTTAGGATAGCCGTCTTGTATAATGTGCCGACTGCTTGTAATAGGGCGACAGCCGATCTAATAATTTCCAGTCCCTTGTTTCGAAGTGAAAAATACAAGCCGAAAAAGGAATAAGCCAAAAAGTGACTTTTGGTTTCGTGAAGACTACCCTATCGCGCGTGCTGAGTGCACGACGGAATGCGTAGGCGCCTTTGTTCTTCTCATTCAACACGTTGATTTCTGATCTTGGAGGTTCTTCCATCTTTCAATGACTTTTGTGGCGCCTTTATCCAAGTAGTGTTGGGGCTTGTATTTCTTGGGACGTAGAAAGCCTATTCTATCGGGTATCTGTAATCGTTTGAAGATTGGGAAGTAGCCGGGGTAATCATCGATGACCCTCACAACATTGAACTTCTCACATATTTTTGAAGAGAGGTTGGATCTTGTGTCGGTGAGAGTTGGTCTGGAGAGGTTCTCTCCTTTTGGTCGGGCGTAGTCTTCTGGATTGAACATCACCAGTTCAGTGGTCTCTGTTGGAAAGCCGAATCGGCGCAATTCATCCAGAGTTCGAGACCGCATGTTCTCAGTTCTCCCTGTGAGGTAGATTATCTTGGCGGTTCTGCTCCAGTGTTGAAGTACCTCTGCTGCGTGGGGAATCGGCTTATGGAGCTTAAGCGATTCTACTCCAGACTCGTCCAAGCATAATAGAATGTTCCAGAAACGTTTCTGAAATTCCTTCACTTGGGATTTCTGTTCCTTGGAGGCGAAATTCATGAAGATCTGCTCCAGCCCCTGGGTCTCTACAGCTTCTGTTGGAACCTCACGATTGAGCAGGAGATTCCAGACTCTGTGCATTCTCCGCCGAGTGTTTATCAGCGTGTCATCAATGTCAACGATAACACCGTTCATTTCATCCCAACCTTGCATGCAGGTTAGGCGAGGAGATATATACATTCTTGCTCGGCTTTCAAAGTGGGTTAGCTATGA
>CP070749.1:397925-399470 GCA_020348365.1 Candidatus Bathyarchaeota archaeon | reverse complement strand
AACTCAGGAGCTGCTTCAGGCACAGATTCTTGACAATGCACAAGCCCTAGAGAAGATGGGTCGTCTATCGGATGCAGCTCGAATCTACGAGTCCCTAGGAATGCGTGACAAGGCAAGAGAACTACGAGAAAAGAAAAACAAATAACATCAATGCGCAGTCCATGCATCCATATTTCTCACTAGAAGATGATTTTCCTAAGAGGGGGAGATAGCGCTAAAATGCTATGTCACGCCATCTCAATCATTCCATCAAGCTTAACCCATATGGTCTGAGCTGAATGCTTGCTTGAATAAAAGGTCAGGACTCGTAAGAGATATTTGCAACCAGCATACATTATCCCATGTCGTGCGGCCGTGGTCTAGTCTGGTTAGGACACAGTCAAAGGTGGAAGCCTTCCAAGCCTGCAATCCCGGGTTCAAATCCCGGCGGCCGCATATTCCTGCTACATCTGCTTTTTGGACGTATCTGCTTGTTTGATCCTTTTTATGGGTAAAGAGATTGAGCGCTCGTATTCGTAGATTACCCTAGAAGTCAGAGTCCACGCTTCAAGCATTTCCGGATCCACACAAATGGTGTTATCTGCTAGTTTTGTGGTTGCATTTGCGAAGTGGCCGTGGGGAAAGGCGCCGACGATTAGAGCTGGCCTTCTCTCAGTTGACAGTCCTGAAATGGCTTCTTCAAGTGTGAGTGGCGAGCCTCTTCTACTGAAGGCAATAGTGTGAGTCGGGTTGATTTCGCGGAGCAGTTGTGGCAGAGTCTTATTGTTAAGCTTGAGCAGCGTCTGTCCGGTGGATGGTACCCTTCCTAATTCGAAGAGCTGCTCCATGAGCCCGATAAATCTGTCGTAGTTTTTTGGCAGCCTAGTTTCAGGGTTTACGGTGATCACTTGGTCTTTTACGGTATGTACGTATGTTTGGAGTAGTCGTTCCCTGTTTAGGGGCGAGCCCAAAGCCTCTAGCAAAGCGAAATGAGCAATGTCTGGTCGCCCTCTCTTCTCATTTTCGTCGAGTCTCTTCATTGCGGAGTGATGGTAAGATCTGTCGAGAAGAAGAAGTGGTGGGGGCTTTCCACGTCTTTCAGAGTGGCTTCTTACGGCTCGATGTGTCCATAAGGCTTTGGGGACTGTTTCGAGAGCAGATTCGGCCAGTATGAGCGTTAGCAAGGTGAATCCTTAGGGAATTGAGGAGTCCTGTTCTCCATAAAAGTTTAATCTTCTTCATTGAAGACTTCTGAATTGAAGTTTATTCTTCTTCGCGAGGTATACCATCCGCTAATGATAGCCTTCGCTAAACTAATGGAGACAGGATAATCAGGAAAATGAAGAAGAAAAGAAAACCAAGGGAGAGGCAATATTCAAGGCTATTTCGTTAGTTCTTGGACTACCAGCAACTGGAGCAACCGCCACAGTTGTTTCTTCTTGGTATGTGTCTGCTCTTGTGCGTTTCCAGTTCACTTTCCGTGTTGAAGGTTATGTTACAGACTTCACATTTATGCTCTGCCACTCAGCTCATCTCAAAAGAATTATGACATACGTCATATTTAAG
>CP070749.1:396272-397825 GCA_020348365.1 Candidatus Bathyarchaeota archaeon | reverse complement strand
TTGTATAAAGAGCACGACAAGACATATCTCTATGATGCCAAACGAGTGTACTATCTTCTTCCACATGACTTTGCAGTCAATCTGCTTCGTTGCGATGCGACAACGCTTGTAAGGGAAGAAGAATTCGACAACAGGAGTAAGGAAGTTCTAAGAGATCTGGTCTATAAAAAATACTTGAAGAAACGCGAATTGCTTGATGGGACCGTGTGTTACTATGGGCTTAATGAGAAGACTCAAAGATATCTAAAAAAACATCTTAGACACAAGACTTCTCGCTTCTAATTTCTAGCTTGCATGCCAGCAAAGAATCACGCATCTTCTCAGCCTGATTGTGTGGTGCCGGGGGCGAGATTCGAACACGCGACTTCTGGACGCTGGCCCAAACGCTCTCCAGATTATGAGTCTGGCGCCCAAACCAGGCTAGGCTACCCCGGCAACTTCCAGTCTAGTAATTGTTGAAGAAGTTAATTATAGAGCTTTCTGATGCGCACGTGGCTGCTATTCTCTCTGGAGCTTGCCAACACCGTTTGGCTTTCCCACGTAAACAACATCAGCCATGTCAATGAAGAGACCTGTTTCAATCACGCCCGGAATAGATATGAGCTGGGGGTTCAGCTCTTCCGGGGAGCCAATCGGCCCGAAGTCGGCGTCTACTATGAAGTTGCCGTTATCTGTCAAGACGGGCCCCGTCTTGTCTTTCATCTCTCGCAGGAGGGGATTTCCTCCTATGCCCTGTATTTTCAGCATCACTGTTGGCAGGGCGAATGGTAACACTTCTATGGGTAGTTGTTGGTTCTTTCCCAGCCTGTCTGCGAGTTTTGTCTGGTCAGCCACTATCACGAATTCTTTCGTTGCAGAGGCCACGATCTTTTCTCTTGTCAGGGCTCCGCCCATGCCTTTAATGAGGTTGAGCTCCTTGTCGATCTGGTCCGCCCCGTCTAATGTGAGGTCGAGTTCAGGGTGCTCCTTCAGGGTTGTTAATGGTATGCCAGAGTCCTCGGCCAATCTTTGGGTTTGATGTGAGGTTGGCACACCAAGAATCTTCAATTTCTCCCGCTGAATTCTTCTTCCTATCGCTTTGATGGCGTATGCAGCTGTACTCCCGCTGCCCAACCCAAGTGTGAACCCGTCTTTCACGTGTTTGACCGCTTCTGTTGCCGCCCTCTTCTTGGCCTCTTCTCTCCAGCTCAAGCCTATTCCTCGGCCTCGATCTGCCCCAGTCTTTGAAGGACCTTCTCAACTTCGGCTTTAATCTCTTCGATTCTCTTCTCAGCTTCTGTCTTCTTTGGAGGTCTGCGTCTTCTCGGGGTTTTTGTCTCTCTTCTTCCGGATGGTTCTGGAATTGGTGTTGGTGGGGGTGTGGGCTCCTCTTCCACGGGCTTCATTCCTAGGCTTGACCTCACTCCATCGATCTTCTCATTCAACTCGTCGAAGCGGCTGTTGAATAGTTTGATGAGGTCCTCCTGTGTCTCCTCTAGTTCATGTAGTGCAACGACGGATTCGCTTCGGGAGATGAAGTTCTTGATTTCATACATTCTTTCTTTGTATCGTTT
>CP070749.1:394581-396172 GCA_020348365.1 Candidatus Bathyarchaeota archaeon | reverse complement strand
GAGAGAGGCCTCTTGGAGGGACATGGTGCAAGAAGCAGGAAAGAACATGTTCGAGAACGTTGACAACATCTCTCCCAAAGATGTTGAGGCCCTCCTAGTTGGAGCTGCCCAGCCCGAGAGGTCCACGTTCCAAGTTCACGTGGCTCCGATGGTGGCTGAATATCTGGGCATCACACCAACAAAGGTCATCGCGACCACAGAACTCATGTGCGCCTCAGGACAAGCAGCGATCAGATACGCATGGGCCTGCATTGCAAGTGGAATGGCTGAAATCGCTGTGGCTTTCGGAGTGGAGAAGATGTACATGAGGGACATGGCTGAGGCTCAGACAAACATGACTTGCGTTCTTGATCGAGAGTGGGACGGAGTCAACGGATTATCAGCGCCCCCATTCTTTGCCATGACAGCTCAAAGGCACATGTTTGAGTATGGCACAACGAAGGAGCAGATGGCGCTGGTCTCTGCCAAGAACCACCACTACTCCACAATGAATCCCATAGCCCAGTTCCAGAAGGAGGTTACGGTTGAAAAAGTATTGAGCTCACCAATGGTTTCTCCGCCACTAAACCTGTTTGACTGCAGCGGGATAACCGATGGAGCCGCAGGTGTCATATTAGTGCCGGCGGACGATGCCAGTGAATATACAGACACTCCACTGTACCTCATAGGCAGTGGACAAGCTAACATAGGAAATGTAGTGAATAACTTGGCAAGCATAACCGAATGGGTTCCGCTGAAACTGGCTGTCGAGGAGACCTTAAGAACCGCAAAGATAACTCGGGAGGACATCGACATCGCCGAGTTGCACGACTGCTTCACCATCTCTGAAATCATGGAATATGAAGCGTTTGGATGGTGTGAAAAGGGAAAAGGCGGAGCTTTCATCGAGGAAGGAGAGCCGTATATTGGGGGAAAGATAGCTGCGAATCCTAGGGGAGGACTGCTTGGGTGTGGTCATCCGCTGGGCGCGACCGCAATCCTGCAGGCTATAGATGTAATGCAGCAGTTTAGGGGAGAAGTGCCCAAGGGAAGACTCGTCAAAGGCGCGGAGATAGCCGTCACGCAAAACTTAAGCGGAGCAGCAAACGTGCACAGCATAATGGCTTATTCGAGGAGTCTAAGATGAAGAACGTGAAATCCGAGAGAGTGAAGCGAATAGAAGAGATTAAGCTTCCACAGATGCTAGACTTCTATCCACTGGAAGGCGAGAAGAACACAAGGATCAACCCTTTCTTCGAGAATCTCAAGGAACGACGATTGACCACAACGAAGTGCAAGACATGCGAAAGACTCCTGTGGCCGCCGAGAATAATCTGTCCAGAGTGCATGTCAGACGAGCTTGAGTGGGTTAACTTGGGCTCCGAAGGCGAGCTCTACGCCTTCACAGAGATGCGGCTTGGCGCACCTTTAGGCTTCGCTGAGGACGTTCCCTTCAGTATTGGTATAGTCAAAATCAGCGGGTTATCTATCTCTGCAAGAATAGATGACGCAAAATACGAAGACCTCAAAATCGGGGACAAGGTTCAACTGAAAATAGTAGAATTGGAGGATGGTAGGGTATTCTACAGATTCGTGCCAAGCGAATAACCAT
>CP070749.1:392883-394481 GCA_020348365.1 Candidatus Bathyarchaeota archaeon | reverse complement strand
ATATCAATTCTTCCAGATACTCGTCTAGAGAACGTGGCTCAAATCTGGTACCCCACCCTGCCCTACCAAGCGATGCTCTACTTCAGCTTTGTAGCGGACATATGGATAGCGGCGCTTTGCGCAATCGCGGTGCGCTTCTTCTACAGCTTCACATGGAAGAAGGCAATAACCATCTCAGTGTTTGTGGGGCTCCTCAGTTTCACTCTGAGACCCTTCATACCGATTTAGCTGAATTCAATGATGCATGAGATAAGATGGGTGAGGTTCCCATTCCAGCGTTGAGAAACTGAAGATTCAGGGTGCATGCTATTGTCCTTTCAGCTTTTGCGGCAAAGGTTATATATCACGTTTGATATCAATTGAGATATCGCCAGTGATATTATGTTTCCTCGTCACGCTGAAATCAAGGAAAGGCTCCACATAATCATCGAGAAGCTCCGCCAGAAAGGAGCCATCAGCCCTGATAAGGCCGTTAGCGTTGAGGAGTTGGGTCTTCCACCAGAGCTTAAGGATTTGATGAAGGACCGTCTAGCACGGTTAGGCGTCCTCGTAGAGGTGAATGGTAAGCTTTACCTCTCAGAGCAGCGGTTGAAGGAGGTTGAGGAGCTGTTTGAGCATCCACCACCGCAATTCCCGCATTTGTTGAGGCACACTGCAAGTGTTCCCAAAGGCTTCCTCAGGTACTTTGTCATTAAACTCCTGAAAGAGAAACCCGTGTCCGGATCAGAAATAATGGAAGAAATAGAAAAGGAAAGCCAGGGAAATTGGAAGCCAAGCCCAGGCTCAGTCTATCCTCTTCTAGCATGGCTTCAAGACAACAGCTACACAAAAGAAATACCAACAGAAGAAAGCGGAATAAAACGTTACATGCTCACAGAGAAGGGTGAGAAACTCTTTGAAGAGCAGACGGAATTCGGAAGAAGACTGCGGAGAAAACTAGAGTTTCTCGCACCTCCCTTCTTCAGTGGATTCTGGCTCAGCCCTCATTCTGAAAAGCTACGTGAGATTCGAGAGCCTACCAGACGATTCATTAAAGCTCTTCTGAGCCTTAGGAGAAACCTAGAAGAGAACTTAACGGAGCAAGCACTGAAAGAGGTTCGCGCGTTCTTGAACAGTACCGCTGAAAAACTAGAAGAGCTAAGTAGTAGGCTCAAGGAGGGAGAGAAAAATGGCTGAGCGAGTTCTATCGTGCCTCTGCTTGCTGAGAAAGTGTAACTACTCACAATACAGGAGGATTGGGCAGAATTAGCATCATAAAAGTCAAAGAGTTGACAAAGATCTTCAACAACGAGATCCGAGCAGTGGATGGCATCAGCTTCACGGTGGAGGAAGGAGAAATCCTGGGATTCCTTGGTCCTAATGGCGCGGGAAAAACCACCACCCTGAATATGATGGCAACATTACTACGCCCAACAAGCGGAGCCGCAACTGTGAATGAACATGATATTCTAGCAGATCCAGACGCTGTCCGCCGCAGCATAGGCTACGTGTTCCAGGACCCCACGTTGGACTTGGAATTGACTGGTCGCGAGAACTTGGACTTTCACGGGCGCCTATATAGCCTTGGGAGAGCTGTGCGAAAACAGCGAATCAAAGAA
>CP070749.1:391185-392783 GCA_020348365.1 Candidatus Bathyarchaeota archaeon | reverse complement strand
GGCAAAATCTCCATAGGAACTGAAGAGATATCGCAAGAAGAAGGTGGAACAAGAAACGTTTCAACGATGGAAATCACGCTAACGCGCGCTTCCCCCGCAAAGAAAGAGGCTGGGAAGAAGAGCAAGAAGAAGGAGTCTGCAACCTCTAAACCTGCCACAGAGCTGACCAGCATAGAGGGAATCGGGGCTAAGAGCGCAGAGAAATTGAAGTCTTGCGGCGTAAACTCTGCTCAGGACTTATCAACTTCTGATCCAAAGAAACTGTCAGAGAAGCTTAAGATCTCAGAGAAGAAAGTCTCAAAGTGGATTGATGAAGCCAAGAAAGCGCTCAAACACTAAGCAATAGACACCGGGAACGAGTTAGATGCGAAGAAGAATGTCGAGGGGGCGAGGTCGACCCCGCGGAAAGCATTACTCGCCTGCAGAATTCAGGCTTCTTCAGTATCTTGCCTTGGTTTCAATGAAGTATGGAATTGATTCCCCGAATTTTTTTGAAAGCTTCGTTGAAGCTTGGAAACGCCAAGAATCTAAATGTGGAAGCTTATCAATTGAATGCCGCAAGCAAACACGAGACAATGCCACCTTTCTCCTAACTGACAATCGCAAGGTCGTTGCCCAATTCTCCGTACCCATACATATCCTTGAAGAAATCAACCCGCTCAAAGAGTTTACCCATAGGTTGTCTGTGTTCAGCTCGAGAGATGAAATCAGATCGCTATCAGATTTGAAGTATCTGAGGCCTGTGAACGCATAACCATAGGCCACAAGATCAGCAGATTTAGAGCCCTAGTTGAGAAGATGCTGTGCTTTCTGACGCATCACGGCTAAACGTAGAGATCAGAAGGAGAAGTGATTATGTTTACCGGGAAATTGATTCTTTCAGTCAAAAGCCCGGAGAAATTCAGTAACCAGAATTAGATATGCGCACATTTTTCTTGAGTTTACGCTTCGATTCTCGACTTTCTCAGTCGTTTCTTGCGCTTCTGTTGTTTCTTTCTCAGCTTTTTCTTCCTAGTTTTCTTCTTTTTCAAAGTTCATCATCCATCTAGAGGACCTACCTTCCTGTTTCTGCATGCATGATGAAAGCGGCAACAGCAAAGATGATGTTCAGGAGTGGGAACCTGCTAGAAAGCATGCATCTACTCATTCCTCGTAGAAAATTAAGTCCTTATCCTCAAGCATCTTGTGAAGTTTCTCGACAGCTTCAAAGACGTCGTCTTCATGTCTGGCACCGGTGCAGACTAGGTTTCCGCTGGCGAATAACAGAAAGACAACCTTTGGCTCGTCCATTCTATAGATCAAACCTGGAAACTGTTCAGGCTCATACATGGTCCGCTCAAGTTCAAAGGGAGCCCTCTCCAAATCAATATTTCCCCCTAGAGAAACTGAGGCCACAATATTCACAACCTTGACCTGAGCCTTGCCAACAATGATGATCCCGCAGCTCTTCAGCTCCTTAACAACTTTCCTCACAGCCCTTCTCGCCTCCTTCTCCGATCTGGCGCCTGTACAAACCATCTTCCCAGAACCGAAAATCAAAGTGGCAGTCTTAGGCCTCTTCAAACGAAAGACCAAGCCAGGAAACTGCTCAGGGCGAT
>CP070749.1:389476-391085 GCA_020348365.1 Candidatus Bathyarchaeota archaeon | reverse complement strand
CCCTACTTCTAGTGTTGGGAGAAACAGGATTCGTGATGTGCGGCTTCCTCAATATGGACTCAGCCGAGAAACTCAACGTGACTGCCGCTATGGTGAGTGGCGTCAAGGATTTCAACGACATCCTCAAGGCTGAGGTCAGGGCAGTCACGTCTGAAGCTGGTAAGAAAGGGATAAGACCGGGAATGACGGGGAAGGATGCCATCAAACTGCTTTTCTAGCGTGGATATGCACAGCTTCCACTATTGAAGAAACTTTTAAATAGTCTCTGCATGCACTTGCATGAAGTGGTTGCAATGGGTGACTTTGTTCCACACCGCTGATTTCCACGACGCCCATTCCAATGTAAATTCTAATTCTTCATTAAAAAACCAAGAGATGAGATGATATGTCGGAGTTAGGAATAACTGTCAAAAAATCCAAGCAATTCTCAGAGTGGTACACTCAGGTTATACTGAAGTCTGAGCTTGCTGACTATGCCCCGATTAAAGGTTGTATTGTCTTCAGAGCGGATTCTTACGCGATTTGGGAGAAGATTCAGGACTTCTTGAACAAGAAGATAAAGGAGACAGGACACAGAAACGTGTATTTCCCCATTTTCGTTCCCGAGAGCTTCCTGAAGAGAGAAGCTGAGCATTTTGAGGGCTTCGTCCCCGAGTGTGCTTGGGTTACCATTGGAGGGAGTAGTAAGTTGGAAGAGAGGCTCGCTTTGAGACCGACATCTGAGACAATAATGTACTCCATGTTCAAGAAGTGGATACGCGGTTGGAGAGACCTACCGCTCAAGCTGAATCAATGGTGCAACATTGTAAGATGGGAGACCAAGGCAACCAAACCCTTCTTGAGGACTAGAGAGTTCCTCTGGCAGGAAGGCCACACCGCCCACGCGACAAAAGAGGAGGCTGGCGAGGAGGTGATGGAGATTCTGAACATCTACAAGGACCTCGTTGAGCATCAACTGGCCATTCCAGTATTGGTTGGAAGGAAGACGGAGAGTGAGAAGTTTGCCGGGGCCCTCTACACAGATGCCTTAGAAGCTTTGATGCCGGATGGGAAAGTGTTGCAGCTTGGAACTTCGCATAATCTCGGACAGAACTTCTCCAAGGTCTTCGAGATCACATTCATTGGAGAGGACGAAAAAGAACATCACGTTTGGCAGACCTCATGGGGAGTGACTACACGATTGATAGGCGCGGCGGTGATGGTTCATGGAGATGACAGGGGATTAGTGCTACCCCCAAGAGTGGCTCCACACCAAGTTGTGATAGTCCCGATACCCTACAAGCATGTTGAAGGCGGGACGATCATGGAGAAAGCGAGAGAGGCATTCGCCAAGCTACAAGAGAGCGGAATCTCCACCATACTCGACGACAGAAAGGAACACCGTCCCGGATGGAAGTTCAACCATTGGGAGGTGAAAGGCGTGCCCATAAGAGTAGAGATAGGGCCCAAAGACGTTCAAAACAAGAAAGTGACCATCGCAAGAAGGGACACACTTGAGAGAACCGCGGTGAAAGAGGGAGAGCTGATCAAATGCATAACCCAAATGCTAGAAGACATTCAGAATAACCTCTTCAACAGAGCCAAGAAGTTTCTAGACGAGAACATAACC
>CP070749.1:387737-389376 GCA_020348365.1 Candidatus Bathyarchaeota archaeon | reverse complement strand
ATCTGCAGAAACACATAATGGACACCAAAAGCTCAAAACCAAACCCGAAATCAATATTCTGGGTTCATAAGACAGTTAAAAGCCGACCTCACAACAACACACAACACAGGAACGGAGAACCAGATATTGGAAACTCCCATAACAGAAAAAGACAGGAAAGAACTCCAAAGAAGGCTCATAAAAACCTTTAAGGTCCAAATAAGCCACCTTTCCGCAGAACTTCAGCAAATCCTGGCCGACGACCTAATCACCGCCCTACAAAACCGCCTGACCGCCCTAGCAGCAATCCAAGCCCGCCAAACCCCCCAAACACCAAAGACATACTTGGAATCCATAAACCATTTATACACTCCCCAACAAAAACAGGGCTAAGAGGACTGAAAAATGCGAAGATCAAAACTTGAAATGTACATAGACATACTCAGAGTCCTCGCCCGAAAGGGCCCCCTCAAGCTGACCCACATCATGTACAAAGCCAACGTCAACTGCAGCGTTCTAAAAGAATTCTTGGACTTCCTAACTCAACAGAACCTCGTCGAAGAACAAATCATAGGCAAAAAACGCACTGTCTATGCCATAACGCCCCAAGGCCGAAAAGTACTGACCTACTTCAGGGAGCTAAAGGTTATACTCCCCATTGGCGAAGAAGAACCCACAAAAATACCAGTCCAACTCCTCTAAAACTTCTCCCTCCTCTTTCTACCCTTCGACATGATATCAAATAGTCCTGAGACTAGCACTCAATAATCTCACAGGACTTATATGGCAATATCGTAAGACTTAATAGATACTATGCTCACCATTCTATTGTAGATGCGTTAAACACATCTGGGGAGTCAGGCAATGAGCTATATGAAATCCACAAAGAGTCAGACCAAACTGTTGCAGAAGATAAAGGAGAGCCTTGAGCGGCTCAACGAGCAGATGGACGTGATGATAGATCTACAGAAGCACAATCCAAATGAGACTGAAATGATGACTGACGCTCTGGACGTTATGACACTGCTGTCCTTGCCAGACCATTTGAGGAAGACAGCGGTTACATTGTGCAAGCTTGGTGAAGCAACAGCCGAAGAGATCGCTGAAGAGACAGAGCGAGCACGGGCTGTTGAGAGCAGCTACTTGAATCAACTTGTGTTGATGGGATACCTGAAGAAGCAGAGGCGAGGGCGGAAAGCCTACTTCTGCATTGAAAGAGAGGGCGAAGGTGAGAAGCCGTGGGGAAAATAATAGCACTCCACTCTTATAAAGGCGGAACCGGAAAGACGCTGCTTTCAGTCAACCTAGCAACAACCTATGCCAAACAAGGGAAAGACATATGTCTGCTGGACATGGATTTTCGTGCTCCAAGCCTTCCAGCGATATTCAGTGTGAATGACAGCGAATACTGGCTGAACGACTACCTGAATGGTGCTTGTGAGATTGGACGAGTCCTGATCGACGCCTCCAATCCTCACGGTGGAAACGGACGTTTTCTGATTGGATTGGCGGACCCAGCCACTGAGGCAATACGGGAGATATCCGCAAAAGATAGAAAGCGGGAGATGAAGGCTTTAGGACGCCTCTTATCGCTCAAGCACTCTCTGCTCAATGACATGCACCTCGACTATCTCATCCTCGACACTAGCCCAGGGCTTCA
>CP070749.1:385997-387637 GCA_020348365.1 Candidatus Bathyarchaeota archaeon | reverse complement strand
TATTCCTTCTTGGGAGCGGGTTTGATGATGACCTTCTCTGCGTGTATCTTCGCGTTCTTCAGGATTATCCGGAATCCTCCGGCGGCGGGGATTACGGCTGTTGGCACTCTTAATGTTGGAGCTGCTGTTGGAGCCTCGGCAGCCTCTGGGGGCTTCATTTCCTCTGCCTTCCACGTTTCAACGACGGGGTGTCCCTTTTCTTTTAGGAAGCTTCTCAGCTCATCGATGTTCGTTACGTCTTTCTCTGTCGCGACCTTCTCTACAAGCTCTGCTGGCATGAACTCTTTGACTCTCTCTTTGATCTCAGCTGGCAGCCAGACGACTCTATTCCAGCCGCCGTCGGCCTGCAGGAATCTTGGGGATCTCATGTACTCGATTGAGATTCCGTGAAAGCCGTCGACCTGTCTGCCTCCTGCTGTGGAGTCTGCTATGCCAACGTAGGTCAGTCCGTTGACGGTCATGTCCTTGAATCCTCGGTGAACCAAGCCGAATCCGTCTACTTCTGGTATGTAGAAGGCTGAGCCCTCAAAGCAGCCGCAGGATGTATGTGGGTACCCGAAGGCGGTGTACAGCCACACTCTCTCAACGTCGCCGAGCGACTTCTTCTTGACGGCCTCGTTGACTCCTGTGTACTCGCCTTTTGCTTCATCTAGTAGCTCTCCTTTCTCGATTTCGAAGACGGGTCCTTTTGGGTCGACTCGTGCCGCAGCCCTTGCGTCGAACCAGCTTATTGCACCGCAGTTTGAGAATCTTTGGGGCGTTATCACGCATACGTGGCTTGGGGCAAAGGACTGGCAGAGTGCGCATCCATAGAAGGTCTCCACCTTGTCATCTTTCATTCCTCTGGCTCTGGCGTCTCTTGCATCGTAAACTTCCAAGGCCTCATTATATCTCTCAGCGATCTTGTTGGGGTCTGTGATGAAGGTGATCTGCAGCTTCTCTATGAATGGGAGCTCGCTCTTGAAGAGTCTGTGGACAACTTTCCCTATCTGCTCTAGTGAGTTTAGTCCGCTCTGGAAGGATTTCTTGCTCAGACGCAGCCAGATATCGTAGCGTTGGTTCAAGTGCATGAATCCTTGGATGAAGTTGCAGAATTCGTGGATTCTCCGTTCGATTACTCCCTCAAGCTCTTCCTCAACCTCTTTTCCGGCGACTTCGATGTAGATGCCAAAGGTCTGGTATCTTGTGCCCTCTTTCATGTCTTTGATGTCGGACCCTACTATGGTGATCTTTCCGTCTTCAACCTCGTCCAAGCTTTTGGCTCTGACAAGCTCGAATTTGTAGTCGCATTTGGGTCCGCCGAGTTCAACCTGCAGTTCCTCGCCTCTGATTCTCTCTCCTTCGTGGATTACGCCAACTTCTACCGGGATGTCTTCAAACATAGACATTTCATTTTCCTCCTATCTTGTTTATGATTGTCTCGAAACTTTCACTCCAATTCTTGACTGAAAGATTTGGAAATGACCATGTTGCGTGGGGATTGTAGAATCTGTCCAGGCTTATGGTCTTAAGGTTTGTGGAAAAATGTTTCAATCCGGCTAGGATTGTGAATTCCATGTAGTAGGGGAGTCCCATGAACAGCGCAAGGTCGTAGGAGCCCTTTCCGTCTAGGCCTTTCCATTCTGGGTCTACCAGTCTAT
>CP070749.1:384238-385897 GCA_020348365.1 Candidatus Bathyarchaeota archaeon | reverse complement strand
TTGGAGACTTCTACTGCAGTTGTTATGGGTCCTGGTCTAGGACTGCACAAAGAAACCAAAGATGCGGTGATGAAGATAATAGAAATGGCGGAGGAAGAGAGAATTCCATTGCTTCTGGATGCTGATGGACTGAAGGCATTTGCCGAGTCTAAGCGTAAGATAGACTCGCCTCTTGTCTTGACGCCCCATGCTGGAGAGTATCAGCTATTGACTGGGAAGAAGCTGCACGCTGACCTTCAGAAGCGAGTGGAGGATGTGAGGATGACCGCGCACAAATATGATGCAGTGATTCTGTTGAAGGGACACGTAGATATCATCTCGGATGGAGAGAGATTCAAGATCAACTTTACTGGTAATCCTGGAATGACTGTAGGCGGAACGGGCGATGTCCTTTCAGGGATTGTGGGTGCCTTCTTGGCGCAAGGAGCTGATCCATTCGAGGCTGCGGTGGCTGGGGCCTTCATAAATGGCGCGGCAGGAGATTTTGTGCAGAGCAAGAAGGGGCATCATATAATTCCAACAGATTTACTTGAGTGGATTCCACAGGTTATGGACGATCCCATGTCTCATCTGAAGGTGCATAAGAGTGCCCTCCAACGATATTGAAATCACCGTCTATCATGCGAGGCAGTGTGATCCAAAGAAGTGTACCGCTCTCAAGCTCAAGCGTCACCGACAAATCAGAATCGTCCATCAACTCAGATTGTTGCCGAGGGGCGCTGTTATTCTGAATCCATTCTCCGAGAGGGCGTTCTCTCCGGCTGATAGGAGAAGATTAGAAAGCAGTGGCTTAACTGCTCTAGACTTCAGTTGGGCACATGCCGATGAGGTCTCTAGGCTTTCAATGCGCGGCGCTCTACGGTGCCTCCCCTATCTTGTTGCCGCGAATCCAGTGAATTATGGGGTGCCTACCAAGCTGAGCACGGTGGAGGCCTTAGCTTCAGCCCTGTACATTGCTGATCATAAGGCGGAGGCGGAGTGGCTACTCTCCCTATTCAAGTGGGGTCTGAACTTTATTGAGTTGAATCGTGAGCTTCTGGAAAGCTACGCTAGTGCTAGCGATAGCAATGAGGTTGTGGAGTTTCAGAAGAAGTTCATTCTCTCATCGAGTGGTGGCGTGTAGTATAGCCTATGGAGTACTTTTTCATTTACTAACATAATCAGTAAGCCGATCAAAGAGATGAACGTCGTTATCAAGAATGCCTACAAAGCCTTTTTCACTTCATGCTAAAGATTTAAGAACTTCATGTCCCTTTTTATGAAAATGAAGGGCCGGTGTGATCTTGGTTTTTGGGTGGCTTAAGGACTTTCTGCAAATTTATACATGGAAGGAGTTTTGGATTGTGATGAGTGTACCTACCGCAATTTTGGGTTTCTGGTTTCTGTTCTGTCTCTTACTCAGCATTCCTGTGATAATTATCAGAGCCATAGCTATCTGGGCGCTGTTAATCATCTTAATGCTGGGAAGCGTCACGGTTGATGTGCTGAGAAAGAGACAGAATAAGGTATGATCATATTTTCCCCTCAGATTGGTATTCATTGGTATTCAGTCTAGAGGGGCTGGTGTGCTGGTCGTAACCCGTCATTACTCTTAGTAATCGCTTTCTTTTTGCTCTTTGATGTTGTTTCTTGTCTTCTTTTACCCTGTATTCGGTGTTT
>CP070749.1:382439-384138 GCA_020348365.1 Candidatus Bathyarchaeota archaeon | reverse complement strand
AAGTTCTTAATGCCAACGTCGAAGCCTTATAGGCTTGGGTTTTGTCTTCATTTCTCCTCACCAATTGTATATATGTTCGACATATAGGCTTAAAAATCTTGTTGTACAGATATACAAATACTTCTTACAAATATGAAGGGCTTAAACTATTAAGCTAACGCCAGAATAGAGATTTGGATTCTAGGATAAAAATGTATGATGCCGGTCCTGAAGCGCCCAAGAGAACAAAGAGAGACCTCTTCGTAGTTGCAATCTTCGTCTTTAACGCCTTCTCTTGGTACTGGATCATCTTCTACATCCTAAGTGAGTTCTTCGAAAATATGAACGTCTCAAATTCTGAAATCCTAACGATATGGGTCATTCACTTCGCGGCGATGGCGGTATCAGCGTTTTCTGGTGCAGTTGTTTCAGGTAGAATTGTTGATCGAGTCACATTTCTTCGTGTATGGATGGTTTTGGGCGTTTGTTCGTCGCTCTTACCTATCTTGCTCGGCGATTTGACAATAACCAATGCTTCAATTCTGTCCCTGCTCTTGGCGATTTCATTCGGATTGGGAATGCCTTCCTGCATGGCATATTTTGCGGATTTCACGTCGGTCGAAAATCGTGGCCGCCTAGGAGGAATAACCTTTTCTATCATTGGCATCGGTATCTTCCTATTCACCATTACATTGGGCCCCCTTGAAACAACAGGACAGGTCATATCATCTGCCATCTGGAGAGGATTAGGACTTGCACTCTTTCTTTTGCTCGGACCTAAACCAATTGACATGAAGAAGAGAAAGACCGCGAACACACAAGCGCAAGGTTATGCTTCAATCATTCGTGAAAGAGATTTTTTCTTGTATTTTGTCCCCTGGGTCATGTTCTGTCTTGTTGATGGTTTTGAAGGTCCGTTGCTTGAAAACTTCTTTGGGCCGGGTCTTCTCAGCTTAACAATAATCGAATTTGCCATAAGCGGCATTTTCGCACTTGTTGGGGGTTTTCTCTCCGATTTTGTCGGCAGGAAACGGGTAGTAGTTGTAGGCTTTGTTGCTCTGGGCGTTGGATACGCTGCTTTGGGTCTTGCTCCTGAACTTCTTTTCTCGTGGTACTTCTACTCCGTGGTGGAGGGCATTGCAGGGGGGATGTTCGGAGCGGTCTTTCTCATGACTATTTGGGGAGATTTGGCCAGAACTCGACCTAAAGAGAGATATTACGCATTAGGAGGCATTCCATACCTTCTATCCGCCCTCGTTGGATTTGTTGTCGACCCATATGTTCATCAAATCTCCACGTACGCGGCTTTTTCATTGGCGAGCTTATTCCTTTTCGTTGCAGTCTTGCCCTTGATCTATGCAGCCGAGACTCTGCCTGAGAGGAAGATTGAGCTGAGACAGCTTAGAAAATATGTTAAGACGGCGAGAGAGGTTAAGGAGAAATATGAGGACTAGATTTTCTCGATTCTTGCGGCTATCTTCTCTAGGGATTTTGTGAATGGGTGTTCAGGTTTTTCCTTGGTGAATATGTATGTTCCTCCTGCGCGGAGTACGTCGCAGAAACAGGGAATGACGTCTATGATGGGTAGGTCGTGCAGATCATTTAACCTTTCTGAGAAGGCTGTTTTTTCCTCTTCAGACGACATTATTTCGATGGGCACCTTGTTCATGATGATTCCAGCCTTCTTCTCGAAGAGCTCGTATAACTCTTTGATCATTCG
>CP070749.1:380612-382339 GCA_020348365.1 Candidatus Bathyarchaeota archaeon | reverse complement strand
GGGGTAAACCAGAGTTTGTCGTTACAAGGCAAGAATTGTATAGCCCGTGAATAGACTTGAATGCTCTTGAGCAACTAATCTTCCTGTTAGAGGGAGTACAAATAACGCTTTCTGTATCAGTTTTGGCTTTCCTCCTAGGAATTGCTACTGGTATCCCTATGATGTTGCTTCGGGCGTTTGGAGGGAAACTTTGGGAATTGATAGTTGAAGGATATGAAAAGCTGCTTAGAGGAGTGCCAATTGTGATTTTAATGCTCCTCTTTTATTTTGGCATAGGAGTGCGCGTCCCCTTTCTCAGAGATCCATTCGTTTCAGCAGCACTGGCCTTGGGAATAAGGAGCGGTGCCTATCAATCTCAGATATTCAAGGGAGCGATGAGGGGTGTAGGCGAGGATCAGATGATAGCCGCTAGAGCCCTAGGAATGTCAAAGCTCAGAGCCTTCCGGCATGTAGTGTTGCCCCAGATGTTCATCATAGCCTCTGCAGGGTTAGGTAGCGAGTATGCGCTTATAGTGAAGGACTCAGCGTATGCGTTTTTTCTCGGCGGTGGATTGCTAGATGTAATAACGCGTGCGGACATACTAAGAGCCTATGCTCTGACCGAGCATTGGGAACACCCCTACTTCGCCTACATTCTCACGGCCCTTATTTACATCGCGCTTACCTTCCCTTTGGCAACATATCTTGATCGGTGGGGAAGCAGAAAGAAGAAGAGGTTGGGTATATAGGCGAAGAAAATGGTCGATGTTGTGGCTGAAGCTGAGAATGTGTGGATGGAGTATAAGGATATTATAGCGTTGAGAGACGTCTCACTTCAAGTTGGGGAAGGGGAAATAAAGGTCTTGTTCGGTCCTAGCGGCTCCGGAAAGAGTACCCTCCTTAGATGTTTGGCCATGCTAACCAAACCAACTAGAGGAAAGGTCTTCCTGAGGGGGGAGGAATTAACTAGTCCTGACGCAGACATCGACAAGGCAAGGGCTAGAATAGGGTTCGTCTTTCAGAACATCCTACTGTTTCACCATTTGCGGGCCTTGGGAAACGTTACTCTTGGACTCAGAAGTGTTTTGGGCCTGCCCAAGCAGGAAGCTGAGGAGAAGGCCATGAAAGCCTTGAGAGAAGTAAGGATGGAGAGATGGGTTGACCACTATCCAGCGGAGCTATCTGGAGGCCAACAACAGAGAGTTGGAATAGCTAGGGCCCTTGCCATGGAACCTGAAATTATATTGTTTGATGAGCCAACTTCATCCCTTGACCCGGAGTTGAAGGGAGAAGTTCTGGATGCAATGAAAGACCTAGCGAAAAGGGGAAGGACCATGCTGATAGCTACTCACGAGATGCACTTCGCCCGTGAAGCGGCTGACGAAATGATATTCCAAGATGAGGGAAGAATAATCGAGCAAGGTACTCCAAAGCACTTCTTCACAAATCCTTCAACCGACAGGGCAAGAAAATTCCTAGCCAGACTCATAGGAGAAGGCCAAATGAATGTATGAATTCATACCGAAATATCTGCCTTTTTTCCTTAGGGGTCTGCAATACTCACTCATACTGGCCCTTGTGCCGTTAGCCTTGGGCTTTGTAGTAGGACTCCTCGCAGCATTAGCAGACGTGTATGGGGGGAAAATCGCCTCGGCACTAATCAACATTTACGTAGAATTCTTCCGAGGAAGCCCACTCATAGTACAGGCCATTCTATTTTACTGGTTCATACCTCAAAACCTCCTTGG
>CP070749.1:378761-380512 GCA_020348365.1 Candidatus Bathyarchaeota archaeon | reverse complement strand
CTGGGCGAGACAGTCGCGAGCAAACTCGCCTGAAACCAACGCTTTGTCTACGTCTCACGCAGCACTCTTTGGCAGTTCATCTTCCGCTCTTCTGATTATTTCTGAGATTTCCTTCTGAACATCGGTATCCAGTGGTGTCGGCCAGTGTTCCTCTAGAATCCTTTCTGCTTTTTCCCGGGCTTTTTCGACGAGGCTTTTTCCTCCGGACTTCTTCCAAGAATCATAGCTGCTTCGGTCAGCTAGTTCGGGGAAGAAGTGTTCTTCTTTGAAGTGTTGTAGGGTGTGTTTCTCGGCCAAATAGTGCCCGCTTGGGCCCACTTTGTGAATCACATCAAGAGCCAATGTTTCATCATTCAAGTCGATTCCCCGAACCGCCTTCAACAGAGCCCTGCAAATCTCATCATCGATTACAAGCTCTTCAAAAGAAGCTGTGATTCCTCCATTTAGACTACCTGAGCCGTAAACAACATCTGCACCCGCTAAGACCGGTAGAAGAGTGCTCATTGTTTTTTCATAGCTCGCTTGAGCCCCAGACATTTTGGCAGAGGTGAGAAACCCATTAACAGTTACGCAAAGCCCATAGTATCGACCGATCTCAACCGCAGCGGCACATAGAAGCGCTTCCTCTGGGCCCTCTCCCCACAGACCAGTCTTCATATCCAAGCTGCCCATTAGATAATGAACCCCTACACTAGTGCCTGGGCATGCGAGTTGAATAGTAGAGAGGCCGCTCAGAACCTCAGCGTTTGTCACAACAAGCGAACCGGCGAGAGTCACTGGCGCGGTGGCGCCGCCGAGGGGCATACTGGCCACCGAGCATGGAAACCCGAGCTCCGCGAGTCTTAAGGTAGTCTCAACGTAGCGGCCCTCGAATTTTAGGGGTGACTCAGTGCAGAAACCTCCTCCCCCCAAAGGTCTCTGCCGCAGTCTCTTCTCACTTCCAGCAACGGCAGTGGCTATCTCCAGTGCGTAGTCGGTGAGTTGTGATGCCAATTCGGGTGGGTATACAGACCAGCCGCAGGGCTTCTCTGTACTATTCAAAGCAGCAGCGTAGTCGTGTAGACAACGGGTATTCGCCGGTTTGTCCAAGCAGGTGGTGAGGTGACCGCCTGCGGCGTAGGACTCCAAGGCATCGGTGACTCTCGTCAACTTCTCGAAATCTTCTTTAGTTGAGGGCCTCCATTCTCCAGTCTTCAGATCAACTGTGTTGACTGTTTCCGTGTCAGTAGTGAAATAGATGTGTCTTCCATCCAGTTTATAGTCATACTTCGGGTTTCTTCCATAGTCTGTAATCGTTTTCTTGGTTTTCCTCACAGCCTCTTCAACCAGGTAAGATGGGAAGAAGACCACGCTTTTTTCGAAATCAACATCACAACCATTCTCCTTCAGCATCTTCAGAACTGCTTCGCCATGGAGGATCTTCACGCCCGTCTTTTCGAGGACATCAAGCGAAGCCGAATGAATCGCGTCAAGTCTGTCTTCACTGAAAACCTGAAATGATGGCATCAGTGAAGGCTTTTCAAAACCACTCATCTTCACCACGTCACCTCTTCTGTTGCCGCTAAGAGTGTGTAGAAGGTAATTTATTGATTATGGTCTGGTTTGCACACGCAAGCTGTGACAAGGACTCGACAAAAACGAAAAATGCATGCGCATATCCAATCTACACTCACAAATCCTCTGACACCGTGTCTTGTTCTGACACTTCACGACATACACACCGTAAATTATATGAGTTCTCACACCATTAT
>CP070749.1:376839-378661 GCA_020348365.1 Candidatus Bathyarchaeota archaeon | reverse complement strand
CTTCTTCTGAATGGAGAGAAGCAGAGAACCATCCGGTTTCTGGAGGATAAAGGAATCGAAACGAGGCCGCTTCTATCCTTCATACCGGAGCAGCCTCCCTACAAGCATGAATACAACTGCAAGTGTCCGGTGGCTAAAGATGCTTATCAGCGAGGGTTTTACGTGTCTAACTCTCCCTTGCTGACCAAGAAAGAGCTGGGTTTCTTGGCTTCAACCTTAAGAGAAGCCTTGGCCAGCGTTAGGAAATGAAGCAGATCATGAACAGACTGAACCTCTTCTACGTTCTAGCCCTTCTTCCGCTGCTGCTGGTTGTGATTACACATCTTGAATGGCTCTTCGCGATTTTCGTTCCAGTCTACGGTTTCATTCTAGTACTCATAAAAAGGAATGATCTATCGTCACAACTGGGAAGCGAGGGAGTTCAGAGCGTCCTTGGAATACTCATTGCGGGTAGCAGTTTCTTCCTATACTATGCTCTGGTTCCATTCTTCGAGTCCCCAAGCTTCTATGGGGGCGTGAACTACGCCGTTTACCTCTTCGGCTTGTTTCTAATCTTCTTCAAGCTCTCAGCGTTGAGGGAGGCTTTCAGCCCCATATTTCTGCTGTTGGCAGCCAGCTCAGTTGGCATCGTATCCCAGTGGCTGGAGCATTACTTCAGCTGGTACGTCCCCCATTTCGTACAGTTTATCGTTGTGATATTGAATATGATGGGGTTTGGAGCAGAAACTCGTCCCCCCGATGCTATCATGCTGCCGACGGCGGATGGGCGTCTCATCCTTGGGTTTGTCTGGGGATGCGTTGGAGTGAATAGCATGCTGCTCTTCTCGATATTGTTGGTTGTCATGTTGTTTGAGGAATCTGCCAGATTACGGACGAAATTCCTGTGGGCAGTGGTAGGGTTTCTGGGTGTGTTCCTTATGAATGTGATTCGCTTGGTGATAATCTTCGTGGCAGATATCTTCTACGGATCTAGTGTTGGAGGGCAGATTCATTACTTCATAGGCTACGTCCTCTTCTTCTTGTGGCTTGTGATCTTCCTATACACATTCTCCAAGAGGAGGGTGCTCTCAGAGCGGGTTGTGGCAATCTGGCGTAGGCTGCGTCCTGTTGCTGGACCCGAGAAGACTTCTTGAAGATGCGTTTGAGCGAAACGTTTATAAGCTGGGTTGACGTAAGTTGTTTACGTAAATCGTTTACACGCCTGTAATTGATTTACGCACGGAGTTGGAAAGAATGAGTCATGATGAATGGAAAGATATGTACAAGCAGTCCATTAGAGACTGGAAAGAAGAATATCGAAACGCCCTCAGAGAACACAAGGAGAAACTTAGAGATTGGAAGACCAGAGTCAAATCAAGCATATCCGAAGGTTCTACACCTCCACCGCTACCTCCCCTACCACCTTTACCCTCGATACACCCCTTATCAGCAGCTAGATCCAACGTGATCGCTTCGCGCTTGGGCAATGCAAATTTACAATCGATTGACTTGCTGATTGAAGCGCAGCTCTTCAATACACGTTCGGAAGCAGTCGCCTATTTTGTAAGCGAAGGAATCAAAGCAAGACAAGATGTCCTCGAAAAAGTTTCCTCGGCATTAGAAGAAATCCGAAAGATCAAGAAGGAAGCTGAAGAACACGTTGAAAAGTTGAAGGAGGAGACCGGTTTCGCAGAGCACAAGGACCTCGAGAAGACTGAGGAGCAGAAAAAGTACTGCTCTGAATGCGGTAAGGACCTCTCAACCCTGCCTGATGGGATTGCAGTATGTCCCTATTGTGGAAACAGGCTTTGGAAACGAGCTGGAGTGATAGAAAATGTATGAA
>CP070749.1:374916-376739 GCA_020348365.1 Candidatus Bathyarchaeota archaeon | reverse complement strand
GCGGAGTTTGGGCAGAAGAAAGGTCACCAGTGAAAGGGATCTTAACCCGAGGGTGTTGCCTAAGACAACGGATGTTCTAGGTGTAGCGGAGAAACTGCTCGGCTTCGACAGGGTCATGGTGATATGTCAGGACGGTCACACGCGTCTCTGCAGAATCCGCGGAAAGATGAAGAGACGGGCGTGGGTAAGGCGCGGCGACATTGTTCTTGTTTCACCTTGGGACTTCCAATTTGAGGAGAGAGGCGACATTATCTAGCGTTACAAGAGAAACCAGGCCAATGGTTGAGGGCAGAAGGATACCTACGAATCTGAGGTTGCTATCAGATGAGTCAAGTCTTGGGGAATGATCAGAATGAGAATGTCGAAGATTGATGCTGCGGTAAGCATTGAGAATGTGGTTGCTTGTGGGACATTGAATCAGAAGATTGACTTGAACGCTGTGAAGAAGGTTCATCCCAGCGTAAAATATCGCCCAGAACAGTTTCCTGGACTGGTGTTTAGATTGAGAAAACCAAAGACGGCAACTTTGATATTCAGCACGGGCAAGATGGTATGCACAGGAGCGAAATCAGAGAGAGACGCAAAGAAAGCCGTTTTCAATGTCATTAGGGAGCTGAAGAGGAGCGGAATAGTGATCATAGGAAAGCCCGAGTTGAGAATCGTGAATATCGTTGCTTCAGCTAGCCTAGGCGGAATGATCGATTTGGAGAAAGCCGCCTTTACGCTTGGGCGAACCATGTATGAACCAGAACAGTTTCCAGGTTTGATCTACCGTATGGATGATCCCAAAGTAGTGATCCTAATCTTCACGAGCGGAAAACTCGTGTGCACCGGAGCAAAGACAGAAGAAGATGTATACCGAGCTGTCGAAAAACTTAACGAGAAACTAGAGAAAGACCAAGTAATATACTGATCCGAGCTAATATAATGGGGAGCATCACTTGTAGGTCGAGCCTTGGGTGCTCTTCTAGGGCGGACAACTAAGTCAGCTTCGCCTAGAAGGCTCACGGGTTCTGGCTGTCTGACTCGAACTCAGCCTAAGGCTCAGCTGTCCTTATTAGGCCTAGTTAACAATATAGATGCGAAAAGGGCGTGCAGGATCTCCATCATCGTCCCTGTATGGTGGTGTTGGCATAGATTTGTTTTGTCAAGTATCGTGCACTCCCACTGGCAAGATGGTAGAGAATGATTGGTAAGCGGACGAATCTTTCATTAACTGGTGAAATGGACTTTGAGCGATGCCCGGAATGCGGTGAAACGAAGCTTATAAGAGATCACGATTCCGCTGAGATCGTGTGCATGCAGTGCGGGCATGTCGTTAGCATGAGAATTGCGGACCGAGGTCCTGAATGGCGTGCTTTCACCACAGAACAACGGAAGAAGAGAACTCGAACCGGGGCTCCATTTACCTATGCAATTCATGACAAAGGGCTCTCGACCACGATCGATTGGCGCGACCGTGATGTCTATGGCAAGAGAATCAAGCCCGACCAGAGGGCTCAGATTTACCGGCTCAGGAAGTGGCAGAGACGAATTAGAGTGTCTGACGCTATGCAGCGAAACCTTGCATTCGCTCTTACTGAGATTATGAAGATAGCCAACAGCCTCTCCCTACCGAGAAACACCGTCGAGACTGCCTCTGTAATCTATAGGAAGGCTGCTAAGGAGCGGCTTGTCCGAGGAAGATCGATACACGGAATCAGCGCCGCCTCTGTATACATTGCGTGTAGGCAGTCTGGGCTCGCGCGGACTCTTGAGGAGGTTGCGAAAGCTTCGAAGGTGGGTAGGAGGGAGATTGGCCGTTGCTACCGTTTTCTCGTGAA
>CP070749.1:372944-374816 GCA_020348365.1 Candidatus Bathyarchaeota archaeon | reverse complement strand
ATGGAGAAAAGAAACTTAACGTGGGCACCATTATCGTTGCTTGCGGCGCTTTGAACTACCAACCACCCAAGGGATTGTACCAATATGGAGTGTATGACAGAGTTGTAACCCAGCTGGAAATGGATGAGCTACTGAAGGAAGGAAAACTCGAAAAGCCTGAAAGAGTTGTGATGATTCAATGTGTAGGAGCAAGGAAGGGAGAGATACGCGCATACGAGCTTGGAGCGTTCCCGAAATCCGATACTGCTCGATTGCTAAGAAAGATCCTAAAGGCGAGAAAAGAGGAGGGTTGGCCCTACTGTTCTAAGATTTGTTGCATGAACGCCATTAAAAACGCTGTTCTGATTAAGACCCGATGCCCCGAGACAGACGTCATCATCCTTTACGGAGATATCAGGGTGTACAAGGAATACGAAGATTTCTATTCGAGAGCCCGAGACCTAGAAGTGAAATTCGTAAAGCACATCGAGGAGGCAACTCCTGAGATCAGCATGGGCCCAGATAACAAACTTAGGGTCTTAGTGTATGACGCGCTTGCCGCCCGAAAAATGGAGCTTCCATGCGACTGGGTTGTGTTGTCAACACCTCTTAGACCGCGCAAGGGTCAGGTCCTCTTAGCACGGATGCTTAAGATACCGATAAGCCCGGACGGTTTTCTAATGGAAGCCCATTTGAAGCTGAGGCCTGTCGACACCCAAATGGACGGGATATTCCTTGCGGGAACGGCTTCTGGACCGAAAGATGTCCCAGAATCCATAATCTCGGCTAAGGCTGCCGCAGCCAGGGCGTCTATCTTGTTGGCTAACAAGAAGATGAAAACAGAGGCCCTTACATCCATTGTAGATGAAGAGTTGTGCATCGGATGTGGGCTTTGCGAGGAAATATGTCCGTACAGTGCACATCAGATTGAGGAAGGTAAATCAAAGACCATCGAAGCTTTGTGCAGAGGCTGTGGTGCTTGTGCAGCAGACTGTCCAAGAAGAGCCATAACCATGCTCCACTTCACAGATCAGCAAATCCTTGCACAAGTAAAGGCAGCGTTAGTTGCTGAGGGCCTGGAGGCGAGGTGATTTAAATGGCAAAATCTGAGTTTGAGCCGTTAATCATAGCTTTTTGTTGTAACTGGTGTTCCTACGCTGGAGCGGACCTAGCGGGCACAAGCCGCTATGAATACCCAACAAACGTGAGAATAATCAGAGTTATGTGCAGCGGACGGATAGACCCCATCTTCGTTCTTTCAGCTTTTAGGTGGGGCGCAGACGGAGTGTTGATAACTGGCTGTCACCCAGGCGACTGCCACTACGTGAAAGGAAACTACATGATGGAAAGAAGATTCGACTTCCTTAAGGAGGCTCTCGGTCATCTTGGAATTGAACCGGAGAGACTAAGGCTAGAATGGATTTCCGCTGGTGAGGGTGAAAAATTCAGGGCTTTGATGAGAGATGCTGCGAGAAGAATTAAGGAGTTGGGTCGCAGTCCATTGAGGACGTGATTGAAATTTAGCTAGGTGGGGTTGATGGGAGAAGCTGAGTTTGAGCCGTTGATTCTAGCCTTCTGCTGCAACTGGTGCTCTTACGCAGGAGCAGACCTAGCAGGAACCGCTAGAATCTCCTATCCACCCAACATAAGGATAATACGAGTGATGTGCTCCGGCATGGTTCATCCTGCACAGGTGATGGACGCGCTGATGAAAGGAGTGGATGGCGTGTTGATAGCGGGGTGCCACCCAGGCGATTGCCACTATACGGATGGAAATCTTAAGACTGAACGTCGCGTTGACGCGTTGATTGTGATGATGGAGGACATGGACATAGAAACCGAGCGCTTACGATTAGAATGGGTCTCCAGCGGTGAAGGGGAGAAATTCGCTAG
>CP070749.1:370970-372844 GCA_020348365.1 Candidatus Bathyarchaeota archaeon | reverse complement strand
GGAGGAGTGGAGGAGTGACGGTTCTTGGTTCGCCACTGTCGAGATGCCCGCGGGACTTTATGGCCCCTTCCTAGAGAAACTCGGAGAGATGACTAAAGGAAATCTCGAAGCAAAACTGATCAAATAAGCATTTCATGGTGAAATAATTTGCCAACGTTTTATGAAAACAGACAACTTGTGACACCCGGTGACCTATTGGCTGAAGGCAATTACTTGACAGGAGATAACACCTACAAAGAGAATGACAAGATATACTCCACTCGAATTGGGCTTGTCAATTATAAAGAGAGAAGGATACACGTTACAGCTTTGAAGGCATTCTATGTTCCTCAGGTCGGAGATATCGTAATCGGAAGAGTGGCTGAAGTCGGTATAAGCGGATGGATGATTGACATCAACGCTCCCTATCCAGCAGTGCTCCGTGCATCAGACGTTCTCGATCGACCCTTCAGACCCCAAAGGAATGACTTACCCTCCATATTCAACGAGGACGATCTTCTCATAGCAAAGGTAGTTGCCTATGACCGAACACGTGATCCCATGTTGACAGTCCGCGAATCAGGCCTCGGCAAAGTCACTCACGGACTGGTTGTGAAGATCACACCCACCAAGATCCCACGGGTCATCGGACGAAAAGGATCCATGATAAGCATGCTGAAAAGAGAAACAGAATGCCGAATCACCCTCGGCCAAAACGGACTAGTCCTCATAAGCGGAAAAACTCTTGAGGACGAGCAGATCGCGGCTATGGCAATCCGCAAAATCGAAGAAGAATCCCACACAAGCGGGTTGACCGACCGCATCACGCAAATGGTTCGAAAAGAAAAAGGAGGTGTCGAAAATACCTAAAAAGAAAGCTAAAAAACCAAAAGATAAAAAATGGGCTCGAGCGGATGGAAGAAAACTAGACGAGCTGAGACCCACAAAACTTGAAGTTGGCGTCCTCGCCAACGCAGACGGCTCCGCATACATTGAACAAGGCAAAAACAAAATCCTCGCCGGCGTATACGGACCGCATGAACTACACCCTAAGCATCGAGCTCGGCCAGATCGAGCCGTGCTCCAGTTCCGCTATCATATGGCACCCTTCTCCGTCGATGATAGAAAACATCCTGCTCCATCCAGAAGGGAAATAGAACTATCCAAAGTGGCCAGATGGGCCCTGGAACCAGCCCTCTTTCTCGAATACTACCCACGAGCGTCCATTGACCTCTACACTGAGGTTTTGCAGGCAGACGGGGGAACAAGGTGTGCAAGCATCACCGTCGCTGCACTCGCTTTAGCAGACGCTGGAATTCCAATGCGAGACTTAGTAGTGGCATGCGCCGCGGGGAAGGTAGACGGACATCTAGTCCTCGACCTCACAGATGTCGAGGACAAAAATGGCGAAGCAGATATGCCCGTGGCCTTGATGCCCAACTTCAACGCCATAACCCTGCTCCAGATGGACGGACAGCTAACGAGCAAAGAGTATGAAAAAACGCTGAGCCTAGCCCTAGATGGTTGCGGGCAATTATACAAAATCCAGAAAGAAACCTTGATGTCGAAGTATGTTTCGGCAAAGGAGGAGGTTGAAGAATAATGTCGTCAATTATGACAGCGCAAATAAAGCAGAAGCGAATCGCAGAACTGATCGCCAAAGGGAAGAGGCTGGACGGACGAGAGATCACAGACTATCGTGAAGTCAAGATAGAAAAGGGATTTGTTGAGCGTGCTGAGGGCTCAGCTCGCGTGCGTCTAGGCAAAACCGAAGTTTTGGTTGGAGTAAAGATCGGGTTGGGTGAGCCCTTCGCCGACGTTCCCAACAAGGGAGTCCTCACAGTCAACTCCGAACTCGTACCCCTAGCATCACCAACATTTGAACCCGGACCACC
>CP070749.1:368973-370870 GCA_020348365.1 Candidatus Bathyarchaeota archaeon | reverse complement strand
ATGAACTACTACAGGGTATGTGCCAGACTCGGGGGTTTTGGAATTTGCTGCCTCAATTGCGAGTTCAGATATGTCTACCGTGAATGAATCCCAGTCTTTGGATTGTATGAACTCGAAGCCTGCGCACATGGATTCGCTGTGGCCAACCCTCTCCATGACTCCATTGGCTTTTGCGACGCTTTCGTGTCCAAGACCCACTAAAGCCGTTTCAAGCCTGATCTTGGCTCCTTCAGAGGACATGAACAATCTGGTGTCCTTCGACAGGGCAAGGCGAGTGATGGCACTCTTTATTTCATTGCTGATCCACGCGGCCTTGTTCGCGCTTAAGGTGAGTGAGACCTTTTCTTCAGGGGATATGGCTGTGGGATCAGTCTTTATGGGTAATCTTACGTTGGCTTCGTTGATTCTGGTCTCACCAAAGGGTTTTCTCTTGCTCTCAATAGATTTTGCAGCTTTGATAGCGTTACTCAGGGTCTTCTCAAGGCTTCCCGGGCTTAAGTCGCTTGTGGAGGCATAACCAATAGCGCCGCGTGCGGCGACTCTAATGCCTAAGCCGCTTAGCCTTCTAGATGAGTAGCTCTTCAATGCTTTGTTCTCAACGGTTATCATCTCACGGTCGTAGCGCTGATGACGAACATCCGCGTAGGACGCTCCGAGGTCGACAGCATTATTGAGAATCTTCTCCAATTCATCTTCATTCAAATCTGAATACCTCTTGTGAAGAATCGGTTTGAACCTACAGAGTTATATAAACTTAGTGTGCATCATAGAAAGAATACTTGGCTATGCGTTATGACAGTGGCTGCTGAAGACGCGCGCGCGTGCTGTAGAGGGAAAGCGGCAGAAGAGACTTTGGCGTCACCGATTCTAACGTGCGTGCATTGGAGAAGTTACTCTTTCTCTTGAACGCCCAATGCCTTCAACGTATCCACCAACTTTCTTGGCAGTTCGGTCTTTTCGTGAAGTCGATCATCGTATGCGACAACTGTCACTTCTGCTTTGGCCGTCAATATCCGTTCGCTTTGTTCACTCCTCTTCTTGTAGAAAGTATGTGACAGGGTTATTGAGGTGACGCCGATTTTTTTGACTTCAGTCTCTAGGTCTATTAGGTTTTCTGGGGAAACTGGTGAGACGTATTCGAAATGGGCCGCCCTTCTGGGAAAGGATATTTTGTGTATCTTGTGAAAATACATCGGAGTGAATCCCAGACTTTCTATCAAACCTGCTTCTCCTTGTTCGCAATACCGGCAATACACTCGCCAATTCAACCTTCCAAAAACGTCTGTGTCCTCTGGGAGCACTCTTATGTTCCTTTCTTCGTATAACATGATAATCTATGAGATAGGATGCGCAGTTGGATAAAAATCAATCCTAAGAATGCATATAGATGTGTGCATGCTCAGAGTGAGGGTATAGGCTGATCGCTGGGCTGCTGGTTTTCCCGATACATTTCTGCTCTTTCGAGATCATGCGGCACGCGCAAGCTGAAAAGCTTTATTAAGCGTCTTGACCGTGAAGTTGAACAAACACTCAAAGTTGAGCTCAAAGATGGCATATAAATTCATGGAAGCAGCTTGGAAGAAGCCTAAAGCCTCCTTCTTGAAGGAGCTTATGTGGGAGAGAGCAATGCAATGGCGCAGACAACGCGCCATCACTCGCGTTGAAAAGCCAACGCGACTTGGTCGAGCCAGAAAACTCGGATACAAAGCCAAGCAAGGCTTCATTATGGCCCGCGTTCGAGTTAGACGCAGAGGCCTCAGCAGGTCACGACCAAAAATGGGTCGGACGCAGAAACGCATGGGCATCGCCAAGCTCAAACCAGCCAAGAGCCTAAGGCTGATAGCTGAAGAGAGAGCAGCCAAGAAATTCCCAAACATGGAGGTGCTGAACTCTTACT
>CP070749.1:366881-368873 GCA_020348365.1 Candidatus Bathyarchaeota archaeon | reverse complement strand
TGAGTTGAGAGAAGCCAGCTATCTTCTGGGAAAGGACACCTACGAGACCGTTGACTTGTTGACTGAAGACCTCGGGAAGAAGGAGAGGCAAGTGAGCGTAATCTCCATTGGACCTGCGGGTGAACATCAGGTCAAGTTCGCCGGTGTATTTGCAGAGAAGGGACACTCAGCCTCCCATAACGGCCCAGGCGCGGTGATGGGGTCAAAGAGGCTGAAGGCCATAGCCGTCTCAAGAGGAAAGGAAAAAGTCAAGGTCAAAGATAAGGAAAGGCTTGCGAAGATTGTGGAGGAACTCTATCAAAACGTCAAAACATTCTCCGGGACAGTCGGAGGAGTCTATGGAAGCCACAAGTCGGGGAGGGGTACCCTGCCAATCAAGAATTACCTGACTAACATTTGGGACATATCCGAGGATGCAATCGAGGGCTTCAGCGAAGAGCACATCCGGAAAACCTACCATCCAAGGGCAAACCCATGCTGGGCGTGTAGGCTGAACCACGCTACAATGATGACGATACCCGAAAGCCCATACAAAGGAACAGTCGTTGAAGAACCGGAGTACGAGCAGTTGGCTGCCTGGGGACCAGCCATCGATTTGAAAGACATTTCTTCAGCCATGATGTTGTCAGGTTTGACGGATAGACTCGGATTCGAGAACAATGAAGCGGGCTGGCTGATAGCCTGGGTGATGGAATGCTTCGAGAAGGGACTCCTCACCAAGAAGCAGCTAAACGGGCTTGAGATGCGTTGGGGTAACGTTGATGGGGTCAGACAGCTCTTGTACATGATAGCGCACAGGCAGGGATTCGGAGATCTGCTTGCAGAGGGCGTGATGAGGGCTTCCCAGAAGGTAGGCGGTGAAGCCGAGAAATGTGCCATATACACTGCGAAGGGGAACACGCCTCGAGGCCACGATCACAGAACCAGATGGTTTGAGATGTTCGACACTTGCGTCTCCAGCACAGGCACCCTTGAAACCGGTCCTACGGGATTGTACTTCGGGGGCAAGGAGCTGCAGGGACCAGGCTATCCGTTGGAGGTATCATCTGTCGTGGCTGAGACGAAGGGTATGATGGTCTTCGAGGACTCGTTGGTCGTCTGCAGATTCAACGGCAGAATGAACCTGGTTCTTGAGTCGGAGGCTCTAAGCGCGGTGACGGGATGGAACTTCACACCTGAAGAGGCAAAGAAGGTGGGTCTGAGAGCTGTCAACCTCATGAAGATCTTCAATATCAGGGCGGGCATAACAAGAGAGTCTGACCGCCCATCGGCAAGATATGGTTCGACACCTGTGGATGGACCTTCAAAGGGCAAAGACATAACGCTTCATTGGAAGAAGATGCTTGAGAACTACTATCGCTTGATGGGGTGGGATGGGGAAACAGGCAAACCACTCTCCCATACCCTAAGAACTTTAGGTCTAGAACATGTGATAGATGATCTTTGGGACGCCTAGATGCATGCACCATCAGAATACTATCTGAGCAAGATAACGATAAGCTTAACGCTCACGCGTGTATAATGTGCAAAAAGAGTATTTCTCTATATTACTATTCCCAAAACCTATTTTATGTAGCCATTTTCGCGTAAGTAGCTTTCGACTTCACTTAGGCTCCAGTTGATGTGTCCAGAATGGCAACAAAGCCTTTTTGCAAAGCTCGTTTTCGTGGGCTGCTTTGATTCTTCTTCTTTAATAAACAGTTTATTGTCGTCTGCCTCTGCATCGCATTCTGGGCATCTCAAGGGCACGTCTTTCCTGCTCTTGTCAGTCAGCAGAACCCGTATTCTGGGCGGGTTATGTTTCAAATCGAAAGTGAGAGTTTCACCGGGGTCAAATGTGCCTGTTGCGCTGTCACGGAAACCTTCACCGTGATCTGCATATTCAAGGGTAGGCGTCTTTTCTTCGCCAGCGTAAACGTCTTTTATGGTTCCGATGACCTCGAGGTTTCTCATTATCACATAGGAGAGGCTGAAGGCAATCATGTGATAGAA
>CP070749.1:364754-366781 GCA_020348365.1 Candidatus Bathyarchaeota archaeon | reverse complement strand
GATGGAAAAGAGCAGGAGAAGACTTGGGCCGATCAGGTCTTAAAGGTTCAAAGATGATTGTGCTTGTGCGACACCTGCTCCTGTTGCTGGTGCGAGTGTTTTGGTGTCAGAGCTGTCCGGACTGCTTCATGGTAGTTATCCTCTAATAATAGAGTGGGTGAGGCTCTCTTCCTCCAATGTACGCATGCTCTTTGTTAGACACTGCTGAGGCCCAAGAAAAGGTGAGCTGAAGAGGAATCTTCATGGCCTTGAAAGAACTAGAGCAAACATTGCTCTCATGACTGCTCTCTTTTCTATGATATAGGAAAGACTCAGAATAGTGATTTTATTTTCATAATCCTTAATGAATACAAGTAGGTCATTGACTACTGACGAAAGTTGGATAAGAAAGATGAGGAGAGGCTACTACGGCAGTTGAAGGTTCTGAGAAGATTTGCCAAGGATGCGGAAGATGAAGCACGGGTTCTCAGAGGGAGCAGGAAGACTTTCAAACCGCATTAGGACCTCTTCCTCACTGTATTATTGTTATGGAAACAATTGCTGGAATGTGTGTATTATATGCGGACAACTTCTACTAGAGACTGAAGTCCCTGCACACACGAAATGCACGAGCACAAGTTTATAAGCAGCTCTAAGGTAAGCATTTCAGAATTAGTTTCTGACGAAACTAGTTTGTTCAGCGAATCGGAGGTGTAATCTAGTAAATGTCGTACGGAAGAAGGGAACCAAGAGAAATGCATAAGGCAGTTTGTGCTGAGTGTGGCCAGGAATGTGAAGTTCCATTCAAACCTGATGGAAGCAGACCAGTATACTGCCGAGAATGCTATGCAATGATAAGACCCCCAAGAATAAATAGATATTAAGTCACAGTTGGACTTCATATTCTTCGTTCATAATCCTTTTTCTTTTCTATCTTTTCTTCTTTTGCGCACCCTGTCAAACGTCGCTTTCGCGCGTGGAAACTAGCATTTTCTACAAGATAACCGCAGAGCGTGCATGTTTTTGCGTTTCTTATCCTTTTCGCTCCCTATCTTCTCTCAATCGAGCTTGAGGGTTTAGTCTGAATAGACGGTATCTAGACAAGCGTGGCCAGCCGGTCTTGGCGTATCTTAGCTTGTCTGGGTTTTTCTGCAGCCAGTTCATCATATGGAAGAAGCTTTTCGCCCTATTTTCATCTCTCTTTCTGAGGGGCTCGTAGCCCAAGTTTCTTACTTCATCGAGATATGCGTTTTCGGTGAGCCGCTGCGGTTCCCCCGTCACTTTGACTCTGCGAATTCGGTCGCTGCCATAGCTTCTACCTAAATCCCTAACAGCCTCGTCGAAGATGTAGCCCTTGCAGATGTGGATTTGTTCCTCTGCTTGGAGCCCAAGTTTGGTGACCAGCCGGAATACCGCCCTTGAAGCTTGCTTCAGATAGTCTTTTCGACGGAACCGTCGAGGTCTGAAATACTTGACATCCAAGACCTCATACTTGAATTCTCGGGTTTCCTCTCGAAAGCCTCCTATGATCACACCAAAAAGGAGGTCTCCGACACCAGCATCATCTATGATTATTGTCATCTAAGTCATCTAATACTGCCTTTTTATCTAATGCATGCATCAAATACAACAATGAATTCTAAGCATAAAATCATTTGTCCCTCCTCGAGAGGAGGGCGACCTCATCGGGAATATAGATTTCTGCAACTGAATGTATAGAAGATTGTTCCATTAGGCTTAAATCATTCCAATGGTTCTAACAGTCATAGGCACGTAGTAGAGATTTCAAAAGCTTTGCTGAAAGAGAAAGGAGCCCTACTACGTACCTCCACATATGTGGTTTCTGAGATTGGCATACAAGACTTGTTGAGCATGCGTCACTCTCTTTTTCAGGACATACATCTATTGTCATGCAATGCATATTTGGAAAAGAGAATCATCATTCGACATGTATGATTGAATGTATCGGTTTTAGAAACTCTGTTTTTAAGCTGGAAAGAGAAAGGAGTAGAGTGTAAAATATTCGAAGAAGGCATCTTAGGAGCAAT
>CP070749.1:362620-364654 GCA_020348365.1 Candidatus Bathyarchaeota archaeon | reverse complement strand
TGGAAAGAATAAATGAGCTGGGCGGATGGATAGGCCTGCCCAATGGATACCTAGATTTTGACGAGACAAAGGTGTCTGAAGAGAATAGGCTTGGTGAAGAAGGAGATGGGTGGAAGATACTTGTGGATGGGCTAAACTTCGAGCGAAACCTCTTCGCTGCTGGAATGTTGGGTCCAATGCGTGAAGCAATTCGGTACGCGGTTAACTACGCCAAGAGACGGATACAATTTGGACAGCCCACCATCGATTATCAGGTCAATCAGTTCAAAATCGCCGATATGATCTCGAAGTTGCAGACAGCCCGACTGCTCACATATCACTCGGCGCACCTCATGGATATGAAAGCAGACCCTGTTATGGAAGCCACCTTAGCCAAGCTCTTCACATCAGAAGCTTACGGAGAACTGATGCCCGAAGCCATCCAAGTCATGGGAGGAGACGGCTGGACAAGGTTTTATCCCGTTGAAGGCTTCGCCAGAGACTCCAAGGGCAACGAGATAGGAGCCGGAACAAGCGAGGTCATGCGGATGGTCCTCTTCAGATGGGGACTAAAAGCCATGGCTGAAGATCTGAAGATGCCTCCTAGGCGCGTACATAAGGAGCTCGGAGTACCAATCTCCACAACCAAACCGTCGACGATAGCTCAAATCACCGAAGCGTCAGTGTTAGAGATACTCGCAAGAAACTACAAAGTAAACCCAGGCCTCTACATGAGTCGCGATGACGCAAAAGAATGGATGCAAATAGAAGACGACGAGTTGGACAAGTTGCTGGAGTCACTGGAGGTTAAAGGCCTCGTGAAACTTTACCGAGATAGACGTGGAAGAATAGCATTGGCAAGAGCTACCTATAAGGGACTTAAAAAAGCCAAGCCACTCGAATACTATCAATGGTTCCCAGACTGGGTGAAAAAGGAGAAGCTCTTCTAGAAGTCTGGAGTCAGGACGATTCTCTTCATCAGTTCTCTGGCATGCGCCCGCTCAAAAACCTCTATAATCTCGCTCATCGGTCTGGTTTCAGTAAATGGCTTTATCTTGATTGTCTCGTTGAGAACTAGCTCTAGAACCTTGGGGTAGTATCTGGGCAAACAACCCCACGTTCCTATAATTTCCGCGTCAAAGGCCATAAGCCTTGATAAAGAATACTCGTTCTTCTGCAAACCAAAACCAACCCAGACAAGTCTACCGATAAAGGATAGAAGAGTGAGCGCTATCTCCTGACCAGCTGGCGACCCAGAGACTTCAAAGACCACCCAACCGTAGTTGTGAGGAAGTCCATTAGCCTTGCAGAGTTCTTTGAACTCTCCGCGGACAGCCCTCGCGTCTTTGCCGGTTGAGTTGATGACGAAGTCGGTGCCGTACTTGAGAGCTCTCTCAAGCTTCTCAGGATTTCGACCGATGCCAATGACTGTCTTGGCACCGAAAGCTTTTGCCATCTGGGCCACATAGCTTCCTACGCCTCCTGTGACGCCGACGACGACCACATTCTCGCCCTTCTTTAGTCGCCCCCTCACGCACGCCTGATATGGGGTTGTCACGGCGTCGGCCATGACCGCTAGCTCAGCCAACTCAAAGTCACCGCGATCTTCAACCACACATAAATCTTCTGAGGGTGCCGGGATGTGGCTGGAGAAACCTCCGTAGATTCCGAGGCTGTTGCCTGGCATCTTCTGGGCTAGGCATCGGTTGCCTCTCCCAGCAGCACAGATTGGGCATTTATTGCATGGTATAACGGCGGGTACGATGATCTCCTTTCCTATCCATCTCTCAGCCCCACCCACAACTACGCCACTTATCTCATGCCCCAAACTAAGAGGCGGTTTGGTGACTGTGGGAACTCCGTCGTAGAAGTAGCCCAAGTCTGTATGGCAGACGCCGCAGCCCTCAATCCTCACCAGAGCTTCACCTGACTTGAGTGGAGGGACGGGAATCTCCGTCTTCTCCAGAACGCCCTTGATGACTTCACCTGTCTCAGGGTCTTTGCTCCATGGCCTAACCATCTGCCAGGTCTTTATCTTATCGGGAAGTTCACTCA
>CP070749.1:360472-362520 GCA_020348365.1 Candidatus Bathyarchaeota archaeon | reverse complement strand
CCAGACTTCCTCAAAACCGGAGATGCAGCACTCGTAAAATTCGAACCACTTCACCCAATCGCAATCGAAACGTATAAGGAGTTTGAAGAGCTTGGACGTTTCGCGATTCGCGACATGGGAACAACTGTTGCCGCAGGAATAGTCAAGGAAATAACAAAGAAAGGATAAGCCACCTCACTTTCCAATCTCTTCACTTTACTCTGTTTCAAAGGCACAATTCCATAGACCTTCTTCTAGGATAGAAGCCAGATGCATCAAGCGCGACATTATCCTCTGGTGGTCTCTCTCTTCAGATGGGAGTGCCAATCCGAAAACGGATCTTCCCAAACGTCTCGCTTGTTGAACTTTTCGAAGACCGCAGAGTAATTTAGGGCTTCTCTAACAGGAAGCCCTTCTTCTTCAGTACCTGTTCTATCTCTCTGTCCTCTCGCTTCATGCTGTCGGGATCTGTTTTTCCTTTGATGTGATTCGTGTAGTGATAGTCCAGTTTTCTGTCACCATATTTCTGATAGTATCCTTCCTCATCCAGTTTGTAGTCCATGTGCTGCAGGTATGACTTGATTGTTTCGGGAGATGCGTCTCGGTACTCGTTAATCTGCAGGATGGAGGAGAGGGGTAGTCGGGGTCTTGTAGGGGGTTCTTCATCTGGACGCCCAATGCAGAGGAGGCTCAGGGGCAGAACTCCTTCTGGAACCTTCAGTATTTCACATAGCTTTTGGTTTGCAAGTGCAGAGCCAATGAATAGAGAACCCAGACCGTAGCATTCGGCGGCTATCGTCATATTCTCGGCTGCTAACGCGGCATCTACTATGCTCAACAGTTTCAGCGAGTTGCCATAGCCATGTTCTAGGCAGTGATCGAAACCTAGGCTGTCCAGGGTTTTGCCAAGCCTTCTTACGTCTGCGCAGATTACTAGAATAACTGGGGCGGTGACGGTGGAGACCCCACAAGCATCGAGCACTCTCTTTCTTCTCTGTGGATTGCTTATCCAGATTATGGTGTAGGTTTGAAGGTTGCAGGCTGAGGGTGCTCGCTGTCCAGCCTCCACAATCTTCTGTACAACAGCATCCACGACTTGTGTGGGCTTGAATCTTCTGATGGTCTTACGGGTAAAAAGCAACTGCAGAATCTTCGGAGCATTCTCGGTCAAGCATCTTCGCCTCGTTTTGCCAAAGATATCATAAGCGCCGCGCATAGATTTAAACTTCTTTCTCAATGATTACACTCCAACCGGAATGGCGTGTATGGGTAATTCGTAAGATTCATATCACTCCATGTTGCCTTAGACCGCAAGTGCTCCTCCGATGAGTACAGTTGCTATTACGAAAGGAATAAGGCCGATTGAGACAACGGTCAAGTCTCTCATGGAACAAGCATGCAACTAGTATAGTCATATAGAATGTTTTCTTCTGTAGAGTATAGCTGCTAGTAGTGTTGACGTTATATCTGGCATTCACGAAGATGTTTTAAGTGAATACAGATCAGAAACTATGCTTTGAGGGAAATATATGCCAAGCTCTACTGAAAAGGATATGTTGGAAGAACTTAAGAAGATTAGAGAGGCTCTTGAACCTAAGCCTGCTCCACCTCCACCAAAAGGACTATGGAACGAATTCATGGATTTCATGTCAAAATACAAGGTAATGGGTCTTGCTGTTGCGTTCATCATGGGCATATACCTTGGAGCATTAATTCAAGCACTAGTAAGCGACCTCATCATGCCCATCATACAACTGATTCCAGGAATGGGTCAATGGGACGAAATAGCAGCAGGTCCATTCATGATTGGACACTTCATAGGAGCGCTCATCACCTTCCTAATAGTAGCCTTGGTAATCTTCCTACTAGTGAAAATCAGCAAGAAATGGGGCATAGAATAGCCTGAACTCGACAACCCTCTTCTTTCTCACACACAGTTGAGCCGTTGCTAGTTTGTTTTCTTCTGTAGAGTATGACTGCTAGTAGTGTTAGTTTCTTAGTGAAAGGTGGAAGACATGTTCACCTATGCTCTTCACATAGTCTTCTTTGCATCCTCGTTGACGACAAAT
>CP070749.1:358319-360372 GCA_020348365.1 Candidatus Bathyarchaeota archaeon | reverse complement strand
GGGTGTGGCGTGTATAGACGAGATTGATAAGATGCGACAAGAAGACAGAGTAGCCATACACGAGGCTATGGAGCAACACACGGTTTCCGTCGCAAAAGGAGGCATCGTGGCAACGCTCAACGCCCGAACAGCAATCCTAGCTGCGGCTAACCCTGCACTCGGAAGATACGAGCCGTACCAAACAGTCGCAGAGAACATATCTCTCCCAGTCACTATTCTATCAAGGTTCGACCTAATCTTCGTGCTGAGAGACGTACCAGAAAAAGAAATGGACGCAGAAATGACCCAACACATACTTGATCTACACAGAACAGGAATCACCCCAGTTGAGCCCCCAATAGCACCGGATCTCCTTAGAAAATACATAAGCTACACAAAAAACCTGAAACCCACGCTGACTGACGAGGCCACGAGCCGCCTAAAAGACTTCTACTTGGTAATGCGTTCGGCGAGCGAAACTGAAGGAACGCCTATAGCCATAACTGCACGACAGCTTGAGTCGCTCGTCAGGGTTGCAGAAGCGAGGGCCCGAGTTGCCCATCGACAAGAAATATTGGCTGAGGACGCTGAGGCGTCAATCAACATAATGAAGAGGTCGTTAGGGGAGGTCGGAATCGACACGTCCTCCAAAAAGATAGACATAGACATAATCATGACTGGGAAGCCAAAGAGCCTCCGCGACAAGTTGCAGACAATCCTAGGCGCAATGGTTGAGATGGAGCGGGAGACAGGGATGGTGCAGAGGTTGGCTCTGCTAGAGAAGCTTGAGAGTGAATATGAGATTGTGGGTCCCGAGGCTGAAAGATTCATAGGACAGCTGCTGAAGGAAGGGACCATATACTCGCCGAAAGAAGGATATCTCAAGAAGACATAGCCAAAGGGCATAGATGTTGAAAGTCGAAGAGCTGCCAATACCAGAGTCTGTAAAGCGAGTAATAGCCAAGTCTGGAATTTCTCAGCTGTACCCACCACAGAAGGAAGCCATAGAAGCCGGAGCCCTAGACGGGAGAAACCTCGTCTTAGCCAGCCCAACAGCCTCAGGAAAGACTCTAATCGCCGAATTATGCGCGCTAAAACGCATAATCGAAAATGATGGTAAAATTCTATATCTGACTCCCCTACGCGCCCTCGCCAGCGAGAAGTACCAGGAGTTCAAGAAGTACACCTCGATCAAGAAATCGAACGGAAGACAGATCAGCGTGAGCATAAGCACGGGCGACTACGATAGCTCCGATCCATGGCTCGGAAAGTCTGACATCATAATCACTACAAACGAAAAGGGAGACTCATTGCTCAGGCACAGGGCGCCATGGGTGGATGATCTTTCCTTGATAATTGCCGATGAGGTGCACTTACTTAATGACGCGGAGCGTGGCCCCACACTGGAGGTGGTGCTTGCCCGTCTCATGCAGATGAACCCTGATGCCCAGTTACTGGCCCTCAGCGCCACAGTGAAGAACGCTGAAGAGGCTGCTGAGTGGCTGAACGCTGAGTCTATAACAACCGAGTGGCGACCGGTTGTGCTGAAAGAGGGCGTGCTATTACGTGACGAAGCCCACTTCAAAGATGGAGCCGCCCTCAAGATAGAGAGGAAGACGGGTAATGCATCTATAAACTTGGCAATGCATATTGTAAGAGCCGGCGGCCAAGCGTTGGTTTTTGCTTCTACGAGGAAAAACGCAGTAAGTCTGGCTAAGAAAGGCGCATCAAGCCTCAAAGATTTCCTGTCCAAACCTCTGAAACGTTCTCTGAAGCAAGTCGCCGATAGAATCCTCACAACTGGTGAAAGAACTCGAATAAGCGAGATGCTGGCGAACCTTGTCCACCATGGAACAGCCTTTCATCACGCTGGACTCGGCGGCAGCCACAGAGGAATAATCGAGGATGCCTTCAGAGCTGGAAAACTCAAGATACTCACAGCGACACCAACCCTCGCGTTCGGCGTGAACCTGCCAGCCAGAATGGTTGTCATCGACAGCTACAGACGATACGAGCCAGGATACGGCTACTACCCCATAAGAGTGTTAGAGTACAAACAGATGGCTGGAAGAGC
>CP070749.1:356150-358219 GCA_020348365.1 Candidatus Bathyarchaeota archaeon | reverse complement strand
TATGTAATCCAGTCTTCCACAGGTCTTCGTGGATCACCGTCCATGTCGACGTCGAAGAAAGATCTATCTTGATAACAGCAGAAAGGAATCTCCAGCAAACCCGAATCATAGTAGTATGGCTGGGTATAAGGAATCATCTGTATTGTCCTCTCATCAGTTCTAGGACTAAAGAGCTCGTCAGGAGCGTCCGTATGGAAGGGATATTGTGTACTGACCCATCTGATACCGGTTTCAAGAATCAGTCTCTGCACATCCTCTCTACCCTGAAGACCGTACAAGTAGCCTCCAGGCCCTCTCAACCCAACACTCACAGTTTTCAGCTTCTCCTTGAGCAGTCTCTTCGTCCTAGTGAGTTCGTTCTCTACCTTGTCCAAGGGGGCGTGTATTAGACTCATGTGCGTGTAGGAGTGCTGATCGACGACATGACCCCTCTTGACGATATCAATCCAAGGCTCCACCGGATCTTCAAGCGTGTTGCCCTGAAGGAAGAACTGCAGTCTTGCGTCGTAATCTTCCGCGACTCTCCCAAGCATTTGTATATAGTTCAATACGTCCTTGTTCAGGTGGCCGTGGCAACCGCCCCGCCAGCCTAGATCTCTGTTGTATAGATATTCGAGGTCACTAGGCATGTCGACGTCGTATCCAATGGCAACAGCGCATCTTGCGCCCTTTCGGATTTTTTCAAAATCTATCCTCACAACCATACTTCAACACCGAATCTCTGAAGTTCCAATATTTCCTTATTCATAGAAAGGAGTGAGATTTGCCACTTCGCAACATGGCACGGGGATTAGTTGGAGCTGCTTTGCCTTCTGGTGAATGTTCTTGCCACTTTTTCTAGGGCGTTTATTACATCGTCAAGGTCTTCTTTCATCATTAGTGGATGTGGTTCCAGTAACCAGAGAACGTCTTTGCATGCCCTTTCAGCGTTGGGATGCTGACCTTTCTTGTACTCAACGGTTTTGCCATAATATTGACATTCGTACGGGCATTTCGTCTTTCCATACCCTACCTTCTTTGTAAACATCTCTTGCAGATGGCAGGGAACTGGCACACGGGTAGTTGTGGTATAGTGATAGTCGTAGACCCCTTCAGTGCTGAGGGCCTTGGCGAATTCCAGCAACGAGGCGCCGAGCTTTCCGAGGTCCAGCTTTATTACGTAGTAATAGTAGACTCGCTTCCCCCAAGGAGGTTCCTTTGGGGGTTCGATCCCCTCTATATCCTTTATTCCTCTCGTCAGATACTCGGCGTTTCTACTTCTTATCTCAAGGAACTGGTCAAGCTTTCTCAATTGGGCGAGTCCGATAGCGGATTGAATCTCTGTAAGCCGATAATTTGTGCAAGGAATCCCCCAGAAATACTTGGATGCCCACCCAAGCTCCCTTTTGCGAGCGAAGTTATGGTAAGACCATATTCTCTCATACAAGTCGTCATCATCGGTGAGTATGAAGCCTCCTTCACCGGTTGCAATTATTTTGCCCGAGATTGTACTGAAGGAGCTAGCAACGCCAAATGTCCCGATCAGCCTATCTTTATAGGTTGCACCAGGTGACTGAGCAGCGTCCTCCATTACCCATAGATGGTTATGTTCCGCGACTTCCATTGTAGATCCCATATCTGGGGGTTGCCCAGTTATGCTGACTGGTATAATCCCCTTGGTTCTTTCAGAGATCTTTCTTTCAACATCCTCCGGATCAATCGTCAAATAATCAGGGTCAATGTCAGCAAATATAGGGATCGCGTTCTGCATCAAGACTACGCTAGCCGTTGCGACAAAAGTGTAGGGGGTTGTGATCACTTCATCTCCAGGTCCCAAGTCTAGCGCTGCAAGAATTGCATGCATACTCACAGTGCCGTTAGCTACCGCAAGGGCATGTTTGACCCCGAAATATTTAGCTAGTGCAGCTTCGTATTCATCCGCGACCGCACTCCGCCTCAGACGTTTGTCTTTCAGAGCCTCCAACACCATGCTTATTTCCTCATCTCCAATTGAATCTGCCTCGGCAGGCAAAGGTTTCTTCCTTACAGGCTCACCGCCCTCTATGGCCAATTTCTCCATATCTGGTTCC
>CP070749.1:353966-356050 GCA_020348365.1 Candidatus Bathyarchaeota archaeon | reverse complement strand
AGGCCAGTTTCGAAGGTGCGGAGAAAGTCAGCGGAGAATACTTGAACGAGCGTTACATCAAGAAGATCATTGGATGCGCGACATGTGGCATGCGTTGCGACCATATTGGAGTGGTTTCAGAAGGACCATACAAAGGATCGACAGCGAGAGTGGAATTCGAATGTTTATGGGCCCTTGGACCAAACTGCGGCGTTGATCGCCTAGACGCAATCATCGAAGCAATCTATCAATGCGATCATTACGGCATGGACGGCATATCCACAGGCGTCATCGTAGGCTTTGCCATGGACTGCTACGAACACGGGATACTAACTGCATCGGATACCGACGGTTTGGATCTTCACTTTGGCAACGCAGAGGCCATGGTAGAGCTGACAAAGAGAATAGGCTCCCGAAAAGGATGGTTGGGAGACGTACTCGCAGAAGGAACCATGAGAGCCGCAGAAAAAATCGGCAAGGGAGCAGTAAAATACGCCAACCATATCAAGGGATTGGAGCTACCTGGCTATGAACTTAGAACGTTGAAAACTGCTGCCTTAGGATTCGCTGTCTCCTTCCGTGGAGCTTGCCACCTTCGATCTGGAGCTTATTCGCCAGATATGAAGGGAAAGGTCGACCGCCTCAAGATTGAAAAAGGACGCGGAAAGCTTGTTGTGGACGGCGAAGACCTATACAACGTCATCGACTCGCTTATCTTATGTAAGTTTTCAAGAGGCATATACTACGATACATACGAAGACATAGCGAAATATTACACTCTGGCCACAGGGATCGAGATAACCCCTGAGGAACTCGTACAGGCGGGTAAGAGAATAAACAATCTAGCAAGAGTCTTGAACATACGAGAAGGCAAAGGGACAAGGGAATACGACCAGTTGCCACCAAAGATAATGGAAGTGCCGGTACCCGACGAAGGATTTGCAAAGGGAGCTCACGTCAACCAGAAAGAGTTTGACATAGGCTTAGACGACTACTATGAGGTACGAGGATGGACAAAAGAAGGGATCCCCACCGTAGAGAAGCTCAAGGAACTGGGCCTGCAAAATCTTGTTCCCATCGTAAAGAAAAGGATGGCAAAAAAGAAGGGAAAGGGAGGGAAATAACGTGGCGTCAATGCATGAACGAAAATTCGTCTCTGGAGACCCTGCCAAATGCGTCGGCTGTTGCGTCTGCGAATATATCTGCTCAACAGAACATGAAAAAACCTTTAACCCGACAAAGTCCCGGATACGGGCGGTTCGCCTGAATCCATTCGTGAACATAGCCATCGCTTGCAGGCTCTGTGAAGATGCTCCATGCGTAGCCGCGTGTCCACGAGACGCACTGGAGCAATCCGAGGAAAACGGTATAATCCTGATTGACGAGGAGAAGTGCAACGGATGCGGCTGGTGTATCGAAGCTTGCGACTACGGAGCTATCCAGCTACACCCTGAAACGAAGGTTGTATTCGTCTGCAATCTCTGTGATGGCGAACCCAAATGCGTGGAATGGTGTCCCGAGGAGGCTTTGGACTTCACAACGAAGGACATTCTCGCGCATAAGGCGAGAGTTGCTGTTGTGAAAAAACTGTTCCAAGAAGCCCTTAAAGCGACAGTATAGCTGAAGGGATTACCTTCCCTTCTCACCAATAATTCTATGCTCCGTCGTTGTTTGAGGCCAAGCCAGCAAGCCTACACTGCGTTATGGAAGCATTCTTGACAGAAGATCAGATAATTCTATTGCGGTTTTCTTCAGTTTCATCGTTAAGCCTTCTCCAAAGCTAGCGTCTTCGGGTTGTATCCCGAACACAACAATCTTGGCGCCAGTGGTCTCTGCAAGATATCCACAGAATATCTGGAGAGGTAAGGCATGGGTTGATACGGCTGGTCGGTTTGCCAGTTGATCTGGTCCCATAAGCTTTGAGGATCCTGGCTCCTGATCCAGCATGGCTGCGTCGATAAGCAGTATATGTGTTGGATTGGATTCTATGATAGATTCTATGAAGCTCTCAGGTACGGTCTCACACTCTATCAAGTGGACGTTCTGCGAGACTCTACCCTGTAGCCTTCTCACGATTTTGACTCCCACATAATCGTCTTTTCGAA
>CP070749.1:351778-353866 GCA_020348365.1 Candidatus Bathyarchaeota archaeon | reverse complement strand
GTTGTTACTATCTGGCGTCTCGTTGAGGACAAGATTCTAGAAGGATGGATAGTCTATGACCAACTGGATTTCCTGAAACAGCTCGGCTTTATAGAATACAAAGGATTTCCTGATGAGGCTACGTAGCTGTTCTTCGCATGTATGCTGTAAGCTCAGGTGGTTAACGCTCCGGTCTGGCGCAGAAAGCCTGCTACGTCATAAAGCTGCCAAGCCTCGGCAATTTTGCCATCTTCGAAACGATATATGTTACTCCCACTGAACTTAACTTTCTTTCCAGTCGCCGCAATGCCTTGAAACCCGCCCTTGTGAGTACCCACCAAGGTGATCCGTAATGCAACGCGGTCCCCCGTGCCGAAGATGTCTTCTATATTGGATCGCAGGTCCGGCAGCGTTTTCAGAAGGAGCTGGAGAAAATCGGTGACTCCCTCACGCCCTCCAACTTCACGGAAAGCACCTGCTAGATCGTGGCGAACGAATCCTGGCGTTACAAGCTTAGGAACGATGCTTAGATCCCGATCGTTGATGGCTTATATGGCCCGCTTCAGGATTGCAATGTTCTCTTCTACTTTCATTAAATGTTTCACCTCCCTAATTGTGTGTTACGCTGTATTCTTGGCAACGCTCCAGGTTAAAGGGTTCATGAAGATGTTCGGAGCCATTAATATCATTGCAAAAAAAGGGGGAAGTGTTCTCTTGAATCAATGTTTATCTTTTAGTTGATTATTTGCGGAGGTGCGCACCTATCTTGTGGACTTCCTCAGTGAACTTTTCCAGGTCATACTGTTGCGCGAATAGCATCGTGCTCCATCTGCCAGTGAAACTTGACAGGAAATAAATCTCCTGTAGTTCATCATCATTAGCACCATGTAGCTTTGCGGCTGCTGTATGGAAAAGTGTGCAGTACGGGCATCTGGTGTTTGCAGCGATAGCCAATCCTATCATTTCCCTGTATTTAGCTGGTATTTTTGATTCTCCCAAGACGTATTTCTTGAAGAGAGGCCACTCTTTGATCAGTACATCCTCTGCTAAGGCCTTCATGAAACCTGGCACTGATCCAATCGTGGTCTCTATATCTTTCAGGGTGTCCTCGTATTTTCCCATTCTTATGCTCTCCACCTTTTCTTCCCCTATGCTTTGCTCTTCTGTCCATATAAGTGCACGTATACAACATTCACACTGCATCCGGACAGGCTTTATTCACATGTGCGTGTTGTTTGTATCTCAAAAAAGAAGGGAAAATTGTCTGGTCTCGGTTTAAAGGAGTTTTATCGCTTCTTCCCGCGGAATAGCCACCATCGTTTCTGTATCAACTATGTCTTGGAAACGGAGGATCGTTTTCGTGGCCGCCTTTTCGTTTGGGGCTTCAATAAATGTGACTGCGTCGTAACGCCCCATAGTCCAGTAGGGACGCATCTTGATGCCTTGCTTCTCCAGCTCTTCAAGCATTTTGGTAGCTCTATCAACAACTTCCTTCTTAGGCGCTTGCTTCTATTTGATCAGAACAATGAAAATCAAACAAACCGCCTCACTCAGACTAGTCAAACTGTGGGAATATTAGCATTTCCTTTGGCTCAAGGAAGAGGGCTCATGCATGTTTTCGTCCATGGTTCCACTACCTCTGGTCATTTCTTAGAGGCCATTAAATAGCCCATCGAATGCACACAATACACTGACATGTTATCATTACATATCTTTAAATAACATAGTCTCCTAGATACCACCTCTGTATGTTGAGGGAAAGGAATAGAACGTTTCTGAGAATAGCACGCTCAGCGTTCCCAATCCCTTCAACATCAGTATGCATGCAAAAAGGGAATGAACGCCGTTTCTTGATATTTATGGAATCCCCGCACCCGTGAACATGTCGTAGAGATAACGGGTCCACTCTTCCCCTTCTTTTTTCAGTATTTCAAAGAGTCTCTGAAGAGTTTTATGATGTTGTCTCTCGTCCTCTACGATTTGCTCCAGAATCTGCTTGAAGTTTCTATCTCTTATGGACCCGCTGAGTCTTTCCGCTTGTTTAAGCATTCTGTTTTCTTCTTTGATGTGAGTTGTAAGCTCCTCCGCCATTTTTTTCCTGTCGACATC
>CP070749.1:349574-351678 GCA_020348365.1 Candidatus Bathyarchaeota archaeon | reverse complement strand
GATTAGTATGCGTTGGGTCATCTTTCCCGGGGCTGTTGTCGTGTAGCGTAGGTACTGGTCTAGGAGGTTCAGTTGCCCCTGTCTGTGAAGTAGTTTCGGCGGCGTGTAGTTTATGTCCAACTTTGTCTCGTCTCTGAACACACTGTAATAATGCATAGTCATTCGTTGTCTAACAGTGGATTTATGGTTTTTGTCTGTTTAAGGGGAGCGTACGATACTAGATGGTTGGAAGTGTATGCGCGACTCCGACCAGCACCAACCTATTCATTCTCAAGGCGGAGTTACTCTAAACATGTGAAAATGGTCATCCCTCCATCAAGGTTTTAGCTACTCTCATCTAACTAGAGCTTTTATATCCGCAGCTCCTACCTATGAAACGATTCTTGGAGAGGAGATTAGATGTTGTCAAAGCCTTCAGCATCAATTGGAGATGCGGATTTTGAGTTTGAAAACACACCCGTCAAGACTACTGCACGCAGAGACTGCCCAGAGATCAAGCTTGCGGGCTTAGAAGTGGGTCCTCTCGAGGAGGGGAAGGAATACGAATTCATGTACTGGATAGCACGTGAACTTGGAAAAGCAGGAATAGTTCATCTTCACGACGAAGAAACCTTGGATGCGGTGAAGCTGCACAAGATCCACTGGAAAGAACGCGTCCAATCAGCCAAACAGATAATCTCCCTGTCTGAAGACTTCTATCCAAGGCTACGCCGCTACCTAGCAAGCCAAAGAAAGGAAGCCATAAAAAAGCCTGAGAAGATGAAGGAGTATAATAAAGCTAAGAGGCTTTCCAGAGATATAATCAACTGCAGATTGAAGAAGATAATCTCCCTAGCCTCAGCACCAAAACAAACCAACCAGACTCTCAACAACCTCACAAGAGAAGAATATACCCTACATGAGCAACTGAACACAACAATTAGCAGCTGGAGAGGCAAGATACTCGAAGGAGAGGGCATATCCTGACAGAAGAAATCTTGGTGGGAGATCCACAGGAGCGATTTCAAGACGTCCTGAAAATCGAGAAGTATCGCCAGAAACTGTCTCAAATGGCGATTGCTGGCGCCACATCCCTAGTCGTAGATTTCGAAGATGCGCTCACAACGGATTCGGAGCTGGCAGAGAGCATAATCGAAGAACCAGATGAATATCTCGAACACATAAATCGAGCAGCTCTTGCACAGCTGCGGATAGAAGAGCCAGAATATGCTGAGAGAATCGAAGAAGTTGACGTACGATTCAAAGGCTTACCTATAACAACATCACTGCGAGCTCTGGGTTCTATCCACATAGGAAAACTCGTTATGGTGGAAGGAATAATCATCCGCGCCACGCCTGCTAGGCCCATGGTAACCCGCGCAGCCTTTAGATGCAGGAGATGCGGAACCGCAACCTACATCGATCAGTCGATTCCTTTCTTGAGAACCCCAGTTCAATGCAGCGATCCAGCATGCAGAAGGAAAGGACCCTTCGAATTCCTTCAGAAAGAATCCACATTCATCGACTCCCAGCAGATTCGCATCCAAGAGAGACCTGAAGACCTCCCCCCAGGACAGCTCCCACGTTGGTTAAACATAAAGCTTGAGGGGCGGGCGCTGGTTGATGTGGCTAGACCAGGTGACATCATATCGATAGTTGGTGTTGTGAGAGCTGTGGCACCAACACTCCCACGCGCCGGGAAGCTACGCGTGTTCAGGATGCATCTCGCCGCGAATTTCATCGACGTAGTCAGCAAAGAGCCTGAAAAGGTAATCATTTCACCTGAAGAAGAGGAGAAGATACTCGAACTCACGAAGGACCCGTGGGTTCATCGCAAAGTCATCCAATCAATTGCACCCTCTATCTACGGCTACGAGCACATCAAAGAATCGATTATGTACCTCCTCTTTGGGGGCGTCCCCAAGCAGCTCCCCGACATAACAATACGAGGAGACATGAATCTTCTACTAATAGGAGATCCTGGGACTGCCAAGTCCCAGCTTCTGCAATATGTATCAAGGATTGCTCCACGAGGACTGTATACTTCTGGTCGCGGCTCTACGGCTGCAGGCTTGACTGCGGCAGTGCTCCGCGAGCGGGGTGGCGGAATGACCCTTGAGGCAGG
>CP070749.1:347368-349474 GCA_020348365.1 Candidatus Bathyarchaeota archaeon | reverse complement strand
GCTCCTCCAATAGGAGATCCAATTCCCAGAATCTGCTAGATAGACAACAGATATATTCACTGTCCGCCACGGGTTAGTTCTCAAGAATACGAACCAGGACGATTAATCATGAACGCCGTGATTCATACCGATAAGTTGTCCAAGCATTATGGCAAAGGCGGTGAGATTAAGGCCGTGGATGAACTTGACTTGGAGGTTTATGAAGGCGAAACTTTTGGGTTACTCGGTCCGAATGGAGCGGGCAAGACGACCACCGTTCGCTTGCTAAATTGCATCATAAAACCAACTGGTGGCACAGCCACCGTGAATGAACACGACATTCTCAAGAAGCAAACTGAGGTGCAGCGGGTCACAGGTTTACTTGCTGAGTCACCCGGATTATATGACAAGCTGAGCGCCTGCGAGTTTCTGGAGTTCATGGGGGCCCTCTACGATGTTCCGGGGAAGATTCTAGATGAGAGGATAGATGATTTGCTGAAGCTATTCGGACTCTATGAGAGGCGAGACTACCTTCTTGAAGGCTACAGTCGAGGTATGAAACAGAAGATCTTGATCGCCTCGGCATTGATCCATGATCCGCCTATCCTGTTTCTTGACGAGCCCACATCAATGCTGGATCCCCGCGCCGCCCTTATGGTTAAGGATTTGATCAAGAAGCTGGCAGAGACTGCGGGGAAGACCATCTTCATCTGCAGCCACATTCTTCCCATCGTGGAAGAGCTGTGTGACCGAATAGGCATCATCAATCAGGGAAGGCTCATCGCATTGGGCACGGTGGATGAGATCATCGCCCAGGCCAAGACGAAGACTCTGGAGGAGGCGTTCATCGCCATAACAGGCGGTGTTGAAGAGAAGGAGCTTCTGGCGTGGAGGGAGCAGAAGGGTGCCACTGCCTAAATGGCTTGTGGTTGCTAGGAATGAATATCGTATTCGAACAAGCAGGATACGGAAGATAAGACCATTCTTCCCCTATCTGGTCATAGGATTGCTGGCGGTTTATATTGGGTTCTTCACGCCGGCGATTGTCAGCCTATTCATAGGTGACTTCCTTGCTTCCCTGCCCCCCTACGCTCTCGTGCCCATGATGCAGATCATTCTCTTCATGGTCTTCTTCTATTTCATAATAATTCCAATCACGTACACGTTGAGAGAAGAGCAGGCGGGACAGCTTGAGATCTTTCTTGCAGCTCCCATAAAGCCGAGTGACATTCTGTTAGGTGAGTTTCTTGGGGTTATGCCCATCTACGCCATCGCCATCACCTTGATAACTGGCTTATTCACAGCAGTCGCACGCGTGCATATGGGATTGGATCTGGTTCAGATAGCGATCATCATCATTATCTTCATCGTCACGTTCTTTTCCGCATTATGGATTGGCACTGTAATCGCCGCGATTCTAAGAACTAGACTTGGAAAGACGGCTCGTGGAAAGGATATTGGAAGAGCCCTTGCACTGGTAATCGCGTTGCCCATGGTCGCAGTGATGTACGCGATTATGGGTGGAGGCTTGCTCCAAGCCCTTGCCGACCCGGCGACTAGCGGGATGGTCAGGGTTATTCTCGGCTTGTTGCCCAGTTCTTGGGGTGCCGAGGTCTTCGGTGACTTCGCACTCGCGCCAGGCAACATTGGCGCCGTTGGATTGTTGACGCTGGCTCGTTTTGGCGGACTTGTCGCCTTCTTCGTGGTGGCGCTGTGGCTGGGTGCGAAGGTGGCTGACCGCGCTTACAGTCTAGAAGCCGTTTCGTTTGCGTCTTCACGGGCCAAGCCAGACGGCGTCTTCTACAAGACTGTCAGGTCTCTGGGAGGAGGTGGATCGTTCGGTACGCTTTTGGTCTCTGTCTTCAAGGATTATAGCCGGAGGCTTGAGAACCTTTCGAAAATCTTCTATATGGTGGGTATACTCGTTCTGGTGAACATATTCTTCGGTCGCCCTGATGATCCTGAAGGCGCCTTGTTAATGCCCCAGCTGATACTTCCGCTCCTCGCCGCATTCGTCGTCGGCGAAGTCACACTCCGAGGGAAAGAAGCCTTGTTCATCTACAAGAAGACACCATCCGGCGTTGGGAGGCTTGTGAAGGCGAGGCTATTACATGGTTGGCTTGTGGT
>CP070749.1:345162-347268 GCA_020348365.1 Candidatus Bathyarchaeota archaeon | reverse complement strand
CCTGTTGTGGATTCTAGGCTTACTTCAATGATGCCCACTGGTAGCTAGCGATTGGATATATTGAATAATCTCCGCCCTAGAGACCCCTATTTCTATGGAGATGTTTCAGGCAGACGCAACATATATATGATGCAGTAGCGCCTTCTACAATATGACATATGTCATAAAATGCTGAAGGAAGTTTCCAGCTGTCTACAAAGAAACCCTTAAACTACTATCTGATGAAGACGAACAGAGCAATTGTCTGGGTTCTGCTCCTCTTAATGATTCTGTTTGTCGCCACAGGTTACGGACTCACAAAACCGAATCTAATTCATTCCTTGACTGGTGGGCTGATTAACCACCAGACCGCGTTCTACCTCCACACACTGCTTGACGTGCCACTATTGATTCTTCTACTAGTACACGTGATGATTGAAGTCAAATTCTCGCTACTACGCTGGGGATTCAGGAATCCGAAACTACTGAATTCGCTCGTGTTCATGCTAGGATCAATCTTCCTAGTTCTAATAGCCTATTTGGATGTTGCAAGAGTCTGACCAGACTAAACAGAATAGAAAAGATCACGACATTTTCTATCCTTGCGGTAGTGATATTGTTGTCAGCGCTAATGCTGTCCCGATGGCCATCAAACAATCCCCCATACACGCCCCCCAACAACGGTGGAAATGGTACAAATGGATCTCACGACTACCCAGACAACTCTACTGCATACATTCCTCCTCTAGGCAGCAACATCTTCGGAAGAGTAGAGAATACTGACTTAAGACTGAATGGAGAAATCACCATCGCAGGCATTGGAACATTCACCTTCAAACCAGATCAAATTACCACGAAGAGACCTGACATCTTCCAGCCCGGACACTTCTCAGTCTTCGATATCCTAGCGTACTTGGATGAAGCTGAAGAGATAGCCCTTGAATATCACTTCGATGAGGAAATGAACACCTACGTCGTAGACTCGATTGATGATAAACAGCACTGGTGGTATATGGTTCATTACGATGGGGGCTGGTCAGAACCAAACGTTTTCAGAATGGATCACTACCCAGTCAAAGACAAGATGTACATCCGAATCTTCCAAACCACTCCATCCGAAATAGACGCAATATTCACGAGTTTCCGGAATCAGATTATGAGAAGAGAGCAAAGCGAAGAGATGATTGTCCCAGAAGTAACCATTAGAGGCAGATTCAGAACCTTGCACTTCAAGAATGTAGCAGTTGAGGCTCACAATCTGCGGAATGACACAATCAAAGTTGGGGTCATCACTGCTGTTGATGTTATCATGAGTCTCGCTGATCGGGAAGAGTTATCCTACGACCTCAGATGGTACGCAACGATAGTTTCCTCTGAGGTGAAAGACTACTACGTTGACAGAATCAACGATGATGAAGCGTTTGGAAGGTGTGGATTTGTCTACGAGTGTGGTGAAAAGAAATTCGGATTCAAGAATCATATCCATCTACCCTCAGATTTGAGGGTGATAAACTCCCCTGAGTACATGGAATGGTTCTGGATATGTATATGACCTAATATTGGGTTGCGCACACATGGGTGCAGGAGACACTATTTCTTCTTTCTGCCTACTCTCTTCTTCCTTCTACCCGTTCTCTTCTTCCTTCTGCTTATAGCGAAGAACACGACGACTACAACCATCACCACTACCAGTATTATTATAGCATAGAAAAGCGTGGGTTCGATGGGAAGCGAAAACTCAGCTTGCCACATGTTTGTCCCAATCATTTTAACATTCATATATGCTTCGAAAATTTCGTTAAAAAACAGAAGGTCAACGAGAACTCCTGCATTCCTGTCCCAGATGAAACTCATGTTCCCGATGGCTGCTTTCACAACTGTCCGTATTGCCCCTCCATAGGTCTTCTCTTCAACCCCATTAATCGTTACGAAACCGTAACCTTCATGGCTGAATACATCACCGGCGCTCAAGTTAGCAGGGATGATAAATAACTCGTATACGCCTATCTCGAGGTCTTCAGTAAGCGTGTCAGTCTCCAGCACCCCATCAGCGAACCTTCGCCTCAGATCAAAAGTCATGGTTGTTCCCTGAACGCTCAGGACTCTAACCTCATACCATACCAGATA
>CP070749.1:342951-345062 GCA_020348365.1 Candidatus Bathyarchaeota archaeon | reverse complement strand
GCCTGTAGTTAAGCCCAGAACCATGTTGTCGTGTACCACTAAGGTTATGTCGATGTTCTTTCTGATAGCATGGCTGAAATGCCCCCAGCCCTCATCGTAACAATCAGCATCCCCGGCAAATCCTACGACCGTTAAGTTGGAATTCGCGAGTTTAATGCCCGTTGCCAAAGGCAACACTCTCCCGTGAATACCGTGAAATCCATTGACGTTCACATAGTTAACCATTTTACCATGGCAACCTATTCCGGAGACGAGTACCACTTGGTCTCTCTCGATTCCCAACTGCACCAAAGCTCCTTTGAATCCCATCAATATCCCGAAGTTTCCGCACCCGGGGCACCAAGTATTCTTTGCTGGAGTCTTCAAGTCTTGCAGAGTTGTCATTTCAGAGCACCCTCTTGATTTTTTGCATAAGCTCTCTGGGACTAAATGGTCTCCCATCATACTTCAAAATCTTGTAGTCGACGCTCATGAGACAGTGTTCCCTTATGAGACTGGAAAGCTGAGATGTCTTGTTGTTTTCCACTGCAACTGCCTTCTTAGCCGATTTCAAGGTCCCTTGAACATTTGCACTTGGAAAAGGGTACAGATACACGATTTGGAGATAGTTGACGTTTAGACCTTCTTTGCTGAGAAGTTTCATAGCCTCCCTTATCGGTCCTTTTGTTGACCCCCATCCCAAGATGGTCGCATCTGCTTCGGCTGGACCGTAGAACTTGATCGTTTCATAGTTTTTTAGTTCTTTGATAAGGGCATCGAGCTTCTTGAACCGCTTGTCGAACATTTCTGTAGTCAACTGAGGATCATCAGTCGTGTATCCGCGTTCAGTGTGCTCGTCGGCGCTAGTCCTTACGATTGCTCCCTTCATTCCTGGCATTGCTCTGGGCGAAACGCCGTTTTCAGTGAACTTATGCTTCTTATATTCTTCCTCTCCGATATACTCATCTTCGGTCAGCAGAGGCCCTCGGTCGATGCCGATTCTTTTCTGGTCGAAGAGTTCCGCCACTCCGTGACTTTCAACAAGGTACTTTTCGGTGATTAGGATCACCGGTATCTGAAATTTTTCCGCTAGGTTGAAGGCCTCCATGGTCTTGTAGAAGCATTCCTCCATATCTCCTGGGGCTATGACCACTCTGGGAAACTCTCCTTGGGAGGCATGAATCACAAATCTAAGATCTCCTTGTCCAGAATAGGTGGGAAGACCAGTGCTAGGTCCAGGTCTCTGAGCCAGCATTATCACCGCTGGAGTCTCGGTCATTCCTGTCATGCCCAAGCCCTCACTCATGAGACAGAAACCTCCCCCAGAAGTGGCTGTCATGGCCCTAACTCCGGCGAAAGAAGCGCCAGCGACCATATTGATTGCTGCAATCTCGCTCTCTACCTGTATCACAATCATGCCGTATTCTCTATCGAGAGGTGCCATGAAATGAAGCAGCGGAGTGGCTGGAGTCATCGGATAGGCAGCATAGAACTTGCAGCCAGCCCGAATGGCGCCTAGGCCCACAGCCTCATTTCCAGTGAGAAACATCCATCTTTTTTCAGCAGAACTCGTCCTCTTCAGTTGATATTCGAAGTCTCCTGCGTACTGATCACGAACATGGTCATAACCGATTCTTGCAGCCTTTATGTTTAGTTCCGCTACTTTTGGTTTAAACACGTCCTTCATTACGCCATTCAGAATCTCCAGATCATAGTTCACAAGGCTGACTGCAGCTCCCAGAGCCACGGTATTCCTCATGATTAATGGTCCATTTAGTTCCTTAACGACCCTCCTCAGAGGCACCGAGTACAGTTTGAGATCGTCTCTGCGGAGTTCCTCGTCGCTCACACTGACCTCTTCTTCGTCGTACATTATCCCTCCACCGGGGACAAGTCCGTTTTTGTGGAGGAGAACTGTCTCTTTGTTTAGCGCCAAAAGCAGATCAATGGTGTCGGCTTGAGAGTAGATCTCTTCAGCATCCACTCTCGCAACGTAGAAGTTGTGTCCTCCTCTTATGAGGGATTGATAGTCGTTGGTGCCGAAGACGTGGAGTCCTCCCCTTAAGCAGGCCTTGGCAAAGAGGAAACCAGAACGAGTTATTCCAGCTCCAGCTTCTCCCCCGATCATCACA
>CP070749.1:340739-342851 GCA_020348365.1 Candidatus Bathyarchaeota archaeon | reverse complement strand
GCTCAAACCATCGCCACAATCTAGCGTATCTTTCACATGTTTCTCAAAGGAGTCAGATGGAGAAAAAACTGCAGCAATCCCACTCTGCGCATAATTTGTATTTGATTCCGCCTTCCCTTTCTTAGTGATTAGCACTACTTTAGCAAAATCTGCTATCTTCAATGCAAAGGACAAACCTGCGATTCCACTTCCAATCACAAGAACATCAGAAACAACATCTGAAGAGCCCAAGTTTATCATAAATAATGAGAGTATTCGATGTATATAATGGTTAAAAATCCGCGTATCACTCTAAAACGCAGATTCTTGTGCCGGGTTATCCGACAACGATGTGCCCATCGTATGTTCAGTTACTCGCCCAAAAAACGCGCGTATCCTTACTATGTGAAGCGATTCTGTTCAGTCTCCCTGTTAGCTTTAATGATCTGCATGCACGTTTACTATTCTAGGGAAACTTCGGTCTTATTGCTCGGGTCTTGCATTCGTCGACGCATTTCAGGCAGTATATGCATTCTGGATCAGTGAACTTCTCCCATGGCAACTCGAGGATGCGAATCTTCATTGGGCACACCTCCACGCATATGCGGCAACCATTCTTCGTGCACTTCACCGGGTCTCTTTTCAAACCGAGAAAACTGAAGCGATTTAAAATCGCCAGCAAGGCCCCGTGCGGACATGCATATCGACACCAGCTTCTCGGAACATACGCTGCCAGAACCAAGAACACTCCCAAGATGACGAACCGAGCCCACAGCAACGGCGACAGCAACACGCCTTCAACGGCAACGCCAAACCAAACCTTCAAAACAATCCGGGGCAGGATAGCGAAGAGGGTGTCAGATGGGCTCAAAGCGTTGAAGGGTGCAGGGGCGAAGATGCCGATAGCCGCCTCATAGCTCTGTCCAACGCCCATGGCCAGCGATACTGCAAGAGTAACGCTGACAAATAGCGTTACCCCTAGAATGAAGTATTTGACGTTAAGCATGCTCTGATGAGTGCGCAGGGAAAATTCTGTAGGCTTCTTCTTCACATAAGCCATCAAATCCTGAATGAAGCCGAAGGGACAGACCCAGCCACAGAGAGACCGCCCCAAAACAACTGCTATCAAAACGAATGAAGCTATAGGAAGCCATGGAAAAGCCTGTTCATACAATACTCTCTGAAGCACCGTGAAGGCGTCACCAACCGTCTTATGAGGAGTCCCCAAACTATAGGCGATCGGCAAAAGTACTTCCCAAGGACCCACCCCGAAAATAGTAGCACTAACTAGCACAAAAGAGAGAAGCTGGATGATCTTTCGGGCGGTCTCTATCCTCCAAATCGCTTTCTTGATGATGAGTGGCACGTCTCTAATCTCAGCCAAGACCTAAACTGCTCTCCTTGTATTCTGGGTTTTGAGGTTCACGGTTCTTTAAGATGATGTTTAGTGTCATAAAAGGTTTTCATTTGAGAATAATTATACGAAGTCGGCCATGCGTATTTGACCAGTCTTTCTCACAGGCCGCTCTCCGAAGATATGAAGTTGACCATAGACCCCGTCGTAGCCAGGTATGACCTCAACCTTCTCCTCTCGCACGCGAACAATCGCCTCGGCAATCTTAGGGTCAACGATCTCTGACAGTTCATCATGTGAAGCAGTCATTAGCACCTTATATTCGTCGCCAAACTCCTCCACAAGGCGATTATAAACGCTCCACACTCCCCGCGCTCCAAGATAGGTGACTTCCAGAACCGCCTTTATGATCTCGGAGAGGGGCAGCAAATGCATGTATCCTGGGGCGCCTTCCGGTTTGAAGCCTGCAGAGCGGTCAGCAAGTTCTTCCACTCGCTGCTCAACTCCTTTAGTGAGTTTTCGGCGGCAGACAGGGCATATGTTTCCGAATTTCGCAGCTTCTTCAGGCGGCAATGAGATGTTACAGTTTCGGTGACCTGACCAGTGATACTTTCCATAGGCTGGATTGGTCTCGATGGTGAACTGGAATTGTCCTGAATTGTTCCTGCGGATAGCACTAGACAAGTCTTGATAGGTGAGTTGTTCAAGTTCAAGGACGTTGGCTTCCCTCCCAATTCTCCATGGCCAGGGGCTGTGGCTGTCGCTATTCGAAACCAGAG
>CP070749.1:338408-340639 GCA_020348365.1 Candidatus Bathyarchaeota archaeon | reverse complement strand
GTCTAGCTCACTTTTCATATTTTATCGGTTCTGAAAACGAAGCGGTAGTCATAGATCCACGCCGTGACTGCCAAATTTACATCGACATCGCTAAGCGAGAAGAAATGAAGATTGGAAAAATCTTTGCGCGCGCGTTTCGAGTCTGGAGAATCTAAAGCTGGCTGAAGGTGTGGGTGTGGAAGAAACTCCCACGCTGAAGCTCTTCTGCAAGGACAGAGAGATTGGGGAAATCATTGGATGCAGACCACTTGATGAGGTCGTTAGAGAAATTGAAGAGATTCTTGAGCGTGAGCAATACTGCCACGGGCAAGCTGCATAATGAAGAACGCTACGCATTTCACGTGCGCGCATGAAACTTGTTCACGAAATGCTTGAGCGCTTGCATGTATGCTAATAGAAAGGGCAAGACGTGAGAGACAGGGACGTGCACATCTTTATTGAACTTTTATTTGTTCTCCTGGTTTGAGGATGACAACTTTGATGCCAGATTTGGACTCCACATTCTCTTTGAAGTCTTCAGGGTCGGTGTCCCACCTGTGCATTGGAATAGCGACTTCTGGATTTATCGTTAAGGTCGCCTCAGCCGCCTCCTCATTATCCATTGTATAGGTGCCTCCGCTGGGCAGCAAAGCTACGTGAATGTTCTTCAGCTGCTTCATTTCAGGGATGAAATCCGTGTCTCCGGCATGATAAACAGTCTTGTCCCCAATTGTTACCAAGTATCCAACTCCCAATCCTTTCGGATGGAATGGCTTTCCAGGGGATCTGAACCTCTTACAGTTGTAGGCTTCCACGGCCTCCACAGTAATATTTCCCATCGTAGCCTTCTCTCCAGGTTTAAGCGTCTTCTTTCTGCCGCCTATCTTGGCGACGCAGTCTTCTGGGGCAATTGTCAATGTGTCATCTTCGTGTATCTTATTGATTTTGGAAGGATCACAGTGGTCATGATGGGAGTGTGTTGCCAACACAAGGTCGGCCTTATCCTTGTATTCTCCTTCATAAGGATCGATGTAGATGTTCTTTCCTTCAGCTTTGATCTGGAAGCTTGCGTGACCCAACCATTTAACGGAAAACCCCATTAATTACCCTCCTCGCAGATTCGTGAACTTTCGGTCTAGGCTCAAATAAGCCTTGCGGAGTTGGCGAAGGCATGTTCAGGAATACACATGCAAGAGGCTATTTGAGAAAGAAATCTTCCACGACATCGCGTGCTTTTTCTCTTTTCCTCTGGTGCTCCTTCAGAAATTTCTTCACTCTTTCAGCCAAGACTCTTTTGCATTCGCCGCAGATGTTCTCTCCGGATCGGCATCCTCTCTCTAGCTCTCTCATTTTATCATTGTTCTCTTCGAAGAGATAGTTGAAGTAGTAATAGATGGTGCATATTGCTGGGTCACCACCTGTCTTTCGGTGTTCTTTCTCTGTTGGTTTGCCTCCTGTGAAGGCGTTCGAGATCTTCCTTTCCACGGCTTCTGGGGAGTCTGTGGTGAATATGGAGGTTTCGGGGAGAGATGCTGACATCTTTCCGCCTTTGCCTAAGCCCGGTAGGAATCTGCAGTGAATCTGGGCGGGTTTGTAATAGCCGAGCTTCGGGGCTATGTCGCGTGTGACTCTCCAATAGGGATCTTGATCAATGGCAGCGGGGATCAGGCATGGCACGTTCTTCCCGGTTTGGACTGACTCTAGGAAGCATGGTACGGCTTGGATGGCTGGGAAGAATATGATGCCGATGTTGGAGCTGTCCTCGAGGCCGAATACAGCTTTGACGGTGGAAAAGGTTACTCGCTTGGCGACTCGCATTGCAATCTCGTATTGAGCTTCGATGTTTTTGAAATCGGAGAAGATCACGGTCTTTTCAGGGTTGAAGCCAATCGCTATAACATCCAGCGCATTGTCATACATGAAACCAACAGTCTTCTCAACAGTGAGCTCAGGATGCACTAGAAATTTCTCGTCATCGGTCATCTGAAAATACAGGTTCGCGCCAAAGGCGTCTTGAAGATGCTTGGTGAATATCCATGGAACCAAGTGTCCGATGTGGACTGGTCCAGATGGGCCGCGCCCAGTGTATAATCCGAATTTCTCTCCGGCTTCGTACCGATCGAGGATCCAATCTAGATCCCGGTGAGAGAAGAATAGTTTTCTCTGCAGTTGAAGATGCAGTTTCCCCGTGTGCTTCTCCAGTCGCTTCAATAGCTCTTCTGTGATCGGTTGCGTGCCAAATTGCTGTATCA
>CP070749.1:336071-338308 GCA_020348365.1 Candidatus Bathyarchaeota archaeon | reverse complement strand
CTCTCCGTAGCACTGGGGGGTAGGGGGCAAATGCGACGTATCGACCATAGATGCCGAGGAAGCAGAGCTGCATTGCCGTGTTGCCAACGAAGCAGAGCTCGTAAATCTCACTCTTTTCTATATTTGCTTTTTCGCAGCATTCCTCAATCATCTCATTGATTCCCGTGACCACTGCTGCCTGGAGTTCTTTGACGCCTTTCTGTCCTTCGAGCATCTGATGTGTTATCCGCGACATCACTTCTTCGCCCAAGGGGATTTGGGGGTTCATCCTGGCAGCGACTGCAGCAACCTTTCCGGTGTTGAGGTCTATTAGGAATCCTGCAAGCTTTGTGGTTCCGATATCGGCGGAAAAACCATAGCATCTATCAGAGGTGTTTCCGGGTTCAATATCTATTATCTTGTTGTTCCACTCAACCACTGTAACAGACCAATCTGCATCTCTCAGCCTACTGGCGAGATCCACGCTTATTTCGAAGTCGAGGTGCAGGTCACGGGTAACCTTGTGCTGCGCAGATAATGCGTCTAGAAGCCGGTCCTCATCCGATCGGATGTCATGTAGGGTTGGCTTCGTCATCTTCACAAAGTATTTTTTAACGTATGGGTTGAGTTGCTTCACCGGGACTTCGAGACCGGCTGTCTGCAATCTTTGCTTTCCAATCCTGCTTCTCTCCGGAACATAGACTGAAAGGGTGGTGGTTGGTGTTGCTTGGCATGCAAGCCTGTAGCCTGCCTTGATCTCTTCGTCTGTTATGTGCTTCAGCTCTTGCTCTGTGAGAGAGTTAAGCCCTTCCATACCCTCCTCAATCTTGACTTTGCATTTTCCGCAGGTACCTTTCCCTCCGCAAAGGGAGGATAAGTCGATGCCTAAGGCCTTGGCAGCATCGAATAGATTCCCGCCTTTTTTGAACCACTCTCTCCTTCCGTATGGAAAGAACACGACTTTTACATGTCCAGGCCTCTTGACTTCCTCTCTCATAGTCATCGATGTTCACCGGGTTAGCGCTCTATTTCTTCTTCTCTTTCATGAGCTTTACTGCGGCTTTGATTTCTTGAACTAATAGATTGACCTTGCTTACTGCGTCCACGGCGTCTTTGCCGAAGGCGTCTGAGCCCATCCTCGACTTCCATTGCTCTGTGACTGTGCCGCCGCCTATGAGGGTCTTAACCTTTCCTTTCAAGCCTTTCTTCTCCAGCTGTTCCTCAACATCCTTTATGGACATGAGGGTTGGCGTCATCATGGTTGACATTGCTATGACCCCTGCCTCTACCTCCGCAGCTTTCTCAATGAATTTTGAGGAGGGCACGTCTACGCCTAGATCGATTACTTCGTAGCCGGCTGCGGTGAGCATTGCCTTCACAATGTTCTTCCCTATGTCGTGGATGTCCCCCTCCACTACGCCGAGAATGACCTTTTCCTTCTTCTCGCCCTCCCCCTTCTCTAGTAGCGGAAGGTAGAGTTCCAACGCTTCGTACATAGCCTCAGCTGCGAGGAGCATTTCGGGCAGGAAGAATTCTTTGTTCTCGAATTTCTCGCCGACCACCTCCATGCCCTTGGCCAATCCTTCGGTGATTGCCTTCATTGGGTCGATTCCCGCGTCAATCGAGTCTTGAGCTGCTTTTGCGCACGCGTCGGTCTCGCCTGAAATCACCGTCTGTTTGAGTTTCTCAAAAATCTCCGCTTCTTCACTCATCCTCATCATCTTCAATTGATTATTTGAAATCTAGTAAGACTGAATGGGAATTTATTAAGTCTCGCTTTTCTTCCATCGTGGCGGCGTTCCGTATTCGATGGCGGAGCTGACGAATGCTCTGATGTGTTCTGTGGGTGTTTCTATCCAATAGTCACAGCCCGGACAGACCATGTCTGCTCCTTCGTCGATGACCTTTTTCACTCTCTTCTTGATGACCTCGATTGATGAGCCGTGTATTATATTGTACGGGTCAATGTTTCCGCCTATTATGTAGCCTGCCTTGTGTTCGTCAGCTATCTTCCTCGCCTCAGACATCGGTGTTCCTTCCTCTATGGTAATGGCTTCAGCTCCACAATCTATCATGGAGGTGATCACCTCATGTCCTCTGCTTATCAGGCTTCCGCAAATATGAATGACTCGAGGCGGTTTTGTCCTGCTGATTAAATCGGTGAGATGGGGCTTGACGAATGTGTCAAAGTGTTTTGGTGAGATGTTGTTGAGCGAGGCGCCTTCTTCCGTGAAGACTATCACGTCAGCGCCTGCCTC
>CP070749.1:333705-335971 GCA_020348365.1 Candidatus Bathyarchaeota archaeon | reverse complement strand
CGAGATGACACCATAATCATGGTATTGTCTGATCATGGGACGCAACTCTTGGATCATGGAAGATTCGGGAAAGGAATGGAAGAGATGCATCCGTTTAATACTCGAATAGTGTGGTACCTATCCCATCCAGACGGCCCATGTGGCAAACATGTTACGTCCCTCGTTCAAGGCCACGATGTTATGCCCACGATACTTGACCTTTTACGTGTACCCATCGAGAATCTTGACGGCGAATCTGTCTGGCCGCTAGTAATTGGAGAAAAAGAAAAGATCAGGAATCACGCCGTTATCGCTTGGGCTGGATGGTCTTCAGGTCCAGCCATCGGAAGAGTCTCAGTAAGAGACAACGAATGGAACTATGTCTGCACAATCGGTAAAGAAGATCCAAAGACTGAGCTATATCATCTACCCAGTGACCCAGAAGAAAGGAGAAACGTTGCTTCTGAACATACAGAAGTCGCAGCCGTACAAAGGAGACGGATAGAATCTGTTCTTGGGCAACCTTTGCCTGGAAGAATGATCGAACTGTGTGATCCATCATTGTCACCGTTTCACGAGTACTTGCTTAGAAAGAATCGAACAAGTGTCGAGCAAACGATCACGTTATTCAAAGATATTCAACGAGAAAGGAAGGCTGAGAAATAGTGTGTGGTTGAATCGATCGATTTGCGAAAAGAATCCTTAAATCTGAGACAATGTTGTATTGGTATCGATGGCCGCTTATGTTTAAGGGAAATCTGCCAAACCTGCTTGGTGTAACCTTGATTCTTGTGGGGTTGTGTGGTCCTTGGTTTGATTACCATCTTCCCCAAAGGCTTGGCGGCTCACCTTTCGCAAATGCGATGGCTCATGTCTCTGTGTCTCCCTTCATTTTCACCACTGTCGTCACTTCCACCTCTAATCGCTCGGTCTATGAAGACATTGAAGTGCTTCGCCAGAATTCTGATTCCTTCTACAGCGTGAGTTCTTCGTTGGTAGGTTTGGCATGCATTCTAGGAGCTATTGCTAGTTTCGTTGGAGACTACACAGATAGTTCTGAGATTTCGGCCATAGCTGGCTTGGTATCCTTAGCCTCTACCCTGTTCTTCTACTTTCTGCTCCCATCTGAAGTGACATACGTCGGCATAAGATGCTCTCCAATGTGGGGGTTTTGGCTCTCGCTTCTGGGGTCTGTTCTCGTTCTCCTTTCGACAGGCTTCGAGACTCTCTACCCTAGACGCGAATGAAAAAGGCATCTTGTGAGCTATTGAGCCTTTCGATCATCTATGCAGCTTATGAAAGGAAAGGATTGTACCAAAAGGGATTTGGTTGCAGATCCCAAAAAAAAGAGGGGAGTTGGGGATATGGTTTAGCTTCTCTTTGATCCGACGAGCCAGCCAACTACGACGCCTACGACGAGGGCGACGATCCCGGCTCCTGCGAGACTGGTCATGTCCAATTGTGTAACAGTCTCTGTTTCTGTCACTGTTTCTGCGGCTTGCGTCTCTGTGGTTGTCAGAATATCTGTCACTGTTTCTGTTACGGTAGTCACTGGCGCTTCCTCCTCAGTGAACGGAACGTTGCCGGAGTGCTCAAGGTTGACTAGTACCGGCAGGCACCACATTGGGTTCCAGTAGGATCTCTCCCAGTACCAGTTATCTCCGGTATTCCAGTTCTTCCAGACGTAGGTGTCGCTCACTATCATCTTGCTACCTAGGTAGCAGTTCATGAACGCCATTTCCTCGTAGCTCACTTGGATAATCCGGGCCACGATCGGTATGACATCTGGGTCGTCTGGTCTCAAAGCTCCTAACTCATCGAGTAGATCACTGACTTCATCATTGGCCCAGCGACCCCACTGTTGGGACTGGGGTGCTGCCTCTCCAATTGGTTTGTAGTACTTCTTGTGCCAGGCTTGCCACCAATTCCAAGGATCGGTGAGCATGCCACACCATGACCAATGCATCGTAGTGTCGAAGTCCCCTTGCTGGCCACGCGGGTTCCACATGGCGCTCGCTAGAGCTTCATCAATGATGTCTATTCCGAACGCTCTCCATTGCTCCGCAATGGCGTACCCTATTCTTGAGGCCATCGGGTGAAAGGCTGGTATGACGAAATTCATTGTCCAACGTTCTCCGCTTGGCAGGAGCCATTGGCCTTGGGCATCTCTGGTGAATCCGTTATCTTCCAACAGCTTCGCTGCTTCTTCTGGGTCGTACCTCCACCAGCCCGGACCATATATGTCCTCTGGCGCTGCGGCTAGAGTGTGACCTTGGGCAACTGCGTA
>CP070749.1:331281-333605 GCA_020348365.1 Candidatus Bathyarchaeota archaeon | reverse complement strand
GTTTCGGGACTCTACGCTGCAGGTGAATGCTCATGCTTGAGCGCCCATGGAGCGAACAGACTCGGCACAAACTCGACGAGTGGTTGCCTAGTCTTCGGCTTTGTTGCTGGAGAAGAAGCCGCACAACACGCCCTATCTAGCAGTTTCAGAAAAGTCTCAAATGACAAAATCCTAGCAGAGGAGACAAGAGTCTTTGACAAGATCCTTGGTGGTGAGGGCGACGAAAGAGTTCCCCTCATCCGAGATGAGATGAGGCGCATCATGAGCGAGAAGGTGTGGGTCTTTAGGAGCGGTGATGACCTTGAGAAAGCCCTGAAAGAATTATTAGAACTCAAGAGACGGTTCAGGGATGTGAGAATTGAAGACAAAGGCAGAGGCTTCAACACTGGACTAGTCGAAGCAATACAGCTCGACTTCACGTTGGACCTTGCCGAAATCACAGTTGCTTGCGCTCTTGCCAGAACAGAGTCAAGAGGCGCCCACACCCGACGGGATTATCCAAAACGTGAGGACAAGAACTGGCTAAAACACATTCTAGCCTACTACACGAAGCAAGGACCAAGACTCGAGTACATACCTGTCACAATAACCAAATGGCCTCCCACAATGAGGGCCTACTAGAGGGCTCGATATGTCTCCAGAAATAGAGAAAGTTGTCGAATTCCAGATACACCGATTCGATCCTGAAAAGAGCAAACACTACCTCTCTCAATACCCTGTACCTGCCCGCACGGGAATGACCATACTTGATGCTTTCCACTACATTAAAGATAATCTGGATGGAACGCTCACTTTCAGACACCAATGCAGGATGGGGCAATGTGGAAGTTGTGGAGTTATGGTCAACGGTAAGGCAATGTTGGCATGCTACACGCAAGTGCTGCAACTCGGAGTTGACCGCCTAGAGATTGAACCTCTCTCCAACCTGCCAATAATAAAGGACTTGGTGGTAGATTTCGATTCCTTCTTCACGAAGTTCTCAAAGGTTAATCCGCTTCTGATAAAAGCTTCAGAGGAACTCAGGAAGACCACCGAATTCATCCAGACACCGGATGATCTCAAGAAGTACTGGGACAAATCAATCTGTACGAAGTGTTCTCTTTGCTACGCGTCTTGTCCGATCGAAATTGATGCCAGATTCCTCGGACCCGCTAGCCTAACCTCCAATTACAGATTCATCATGGACACGCGCGATGAAGGTCTCAGCCAACGATTGAAAGATGCATCAGAAACCATATGGCTGTGCACCTCATGTGCTTCCTGTACACTAAACTGCCCCAAGGAGATCGACTGTGCAGGCGCACTTGATGATGAACGTGGACTCATTGTGGAAGATGGAATGCTTGTACCCCGAATCGCTAAAGACGTCTTGAGCAGTGTGCTTAAGTATCACAACCCTGTGCGCATGGCTCCAAGGAAGAGGGCGGAATGGAGTGCGGGTTTGGAGATCAAGGAGCTTCCAACCGTTAGGAAGACGGATATCCTATACTTTGTGGGTTGCTTGCCCGCCTATGACGAGCGGAATCAGGAGATAGCTCGGTCTATGGCTCAACTACTTGGAAAAATGAAACATGAATTTGCCATTCTGGGGGACAAGGAGTGGTGCTGTGGGGATCACGTACTAAGACTCGGCGAGAAAGGACTCTTTGAAGAACTTGCAGAGCATAACATCTCCATGTTCAAAGAATACGAGTTCAACAAGGCCGTAACTCTATCGCCTCATTGTTATTACGTCTTCAGAAACGAAAAACCATATGTGGACGCCAGAATCAAAACGCAACACCATACTCAGCTCCTTGCAGAAGCCATTGGAGATGGAACACTCAAGCCTTCCAAGGCAATTAGGGCGAAAGCTACCTACCATGACCCTTGCTTCCTAGGCAGGCGAAGTGACGTCTATGACGAGCCAAGAGAGATTCTGAAGGCAATACCCGATTTGGAACTGGTTGAGATGAAAAGATCAAGAGAAAATAGTTTTTGCTGCGGAGGAGGGGCCGGAAGAGTCTGGACAGAGGAGGCAACACCTGAGAATCGGCCCAGTGTAGAGCGGGCTAAAGAAGCACTTGAACTCGGAGTCAACATTATCGCCACTGCTTGCCCCTTCTGTGTAACAACCCTGGAAGATGCAGTGAAAGTCTTGGATATAGAAGACGAGATCGTGGTAAGGGACATCTCAGAATTACTCAATGAATCGATATAGCATATATGGCTCGCGACTTCTACAAGCAAATCTTGGCAAATCAGAGACCAATGATGAAGACGAGTTCAGATAGTTCTCAGATTCGGGATTGAGGAGGATGCGTGTAAAGAATAGCGCTCTCCTT
>CP070749.1:328811-331181 GCA_020348365.1 Candidatus Bathyarchaeota archaeon | reverse complement strand
TGAGAGAGAAAACGCGATGGAGAAGAGCATATCTCGCATACCCATCAAGTTCGAAATCGAAGGAGGCGGTGAAGCAGAGGGAGAGTTTGTTCGTCACCTCGCCCCAAGAACAGTGGAAGCCTTGGTAAAGGAACTCCCACTTGAGGGTCGAGCAGCCTTATGGAAAGAAGAGATCTACTTCGAGACCCAAGTGAAGATGGGAGAGGAGAAGGCCGAGCCTACAGTGGAGAAGGGAACGATCGCATACTGGCCTATGGGAAAGGCATTTTGCATCTTCTACGGAAACTCACAACCCTACAGTCCAGTTAACATCGTAGGTAGAGTGACAAATAACTTAAAAGTTTTCGAAAGCGTGAAGAGCGGTGCCAAAATTAGGGTTGAGAAGATCCAATTCTGACTCAAGGGTATATGGTCTCGGTCCATGCCTCTAGAAGCTTCTCACATCTGCTCTTGAGGCTTTGGTCCGTACTTTTCTCTTTTAGAGCCTCCAAGAATTCGATGCGTTTGTTGACCGCTCTGATTTCACCCATTTCATAGTATAGTCTGCCTTCAATGTAGTCTTTCATCTGTTGCGCCTTCTGTACAAACAATCCTGCGGCCTCCACAGGGTCTCCAACGACATACTTGTTTGCCCAGATAGAGGCTTCTCCCTCACGCAGCTGGCTCAGACCATCAATCTCAACGATCTGTCTGATGTAGGTTCGAAGGAAATCATAATAATTCGCTGTCTCGATAAGCTTCAGCGCCTTCTTCACCTTATCTCTGAAGTCTTGGCGTCCACCCACGGTTAGGTCATGTTTATAGCCTTCATCTATGAGTGCCCTAGCTTTTGCCACCTCGTCTTCCGTGTAGACCCTCTTGGGAAACGCCATCTACATTTCCTTCCCACTGTAAAACTAAACTAATCTTATAAAGATAGCATATAAACCACGTAAGCAAGTACAAGCAGGAAGGAGGCTGAACAAAATAGGGCGATGTGAATACTGCGGAGAAGAAGCAACTCTCCCATTTAGGTGTCCCTACTGCAACCGTTACTTTTGCCCAGAGCACAGACTGCCAGAGAATCACAGCTGCCCCGAACACTGGAGGGCAAGACCACCACGCTCACAGCCTTCACCAACAATCACACCAGAGCAGCCATACGAATGCAAAGTCACTTACCGCACGGAACCATCAACTAGACTATTTCGGTTTAGCCCAACTGAAATAGAACACCTAGCCCTCAGTACGCTGCTGGTCATAGGCGTTGGATTATCTATGCTCTTATGGAATCCACAGGCAGCTCTACCGAGCGTGAGCCCTGGAAGCCTTCTGAGCCTCGCGGCAGTCTTCACCTCACTCTACCTTCTTCATGAAGTCGCCCACAAACTAACAGCGCAACACTACGGCTTGTGGGCAGAATTTCGACTTACAACATCAGGCGTGCTGATCACTCTGCTGTCAATTCTCTCTCCAATCAAACTGATAGCGCCGGGAGCAGTTGTTATCATGGGTCCCATAGACCGAGAGATTGCGGGGAAGACTGCTATTGCGGGGCCTCTGACAAATCTTCTTCTTTCAATAATATCTGTAGCATTTGTGCTTTTCTTCCCGAGTAGCATCGCGTGGTATAGTGCGGCTTTCAACGCGTGGATAGCCTTATTCAATCTGATCCCTTTTGGCATGATGGATGGGTTGAAGGTGTTCCGGTGGAGCAAATTGGCTTGGACTCTAGCCTTCATCACGTCTCTTATGCTGGCGATTTTTACCTTTTCAAGTTAGAATCTAACAACAAGTTCCGCATGTGCGAAGTATCCGCTTCTGCTGCTACATCAGTTCAATACTGACGAAAACCTCTTCGGGAACTCGAATCCTCATGATCCTTCGCATGACCCGATCTTCGGCGTCGATGTCAATGAGGCGTTTGTGTATGCGCATCTCCCACTTGTCCCAAGTTGCGGTTCCCTGACCGCAGGGGGTTTTCCGAACTGGGACGCGAAGTTTCTTTGTTGGTAAGGGGATGGGCCCCATCATTTTTGCTCCCGTCTTATCGGCGATGGCCTTCAGTTCCACACACACATTCTCCAATTTCCTGTAATCCGTGCTGGTTAGGCGGATTCGCGCTTTTCTCACCATCGCCAAATCTTCCTCGGCGTCTTTATCGACTTGTTGAGGTTTTAAATACTTTTTGCCTAATTCCTGGCTTTAATACCTATACTTCTCGAACATCTTGGGCTTTCGAAAGATTTGGATGCCATTCATCGTGGTGAAGTTGTCAAAGCCTGTTGCGGCCAGCTCTTTCGCTTCTTCCAGGGTTGTTGTTGCCACCTCAAAACTCGTCATCTTCGAAATGGATCAAATGGTTGTACTTCACTGTATTCTTGATGGTCT
>CP070749.1:326307-328711 GCA_020348365.1 Candidatus Bathyarchaeota archaeon | reverse complement strand
GTTACGTCGTGACCCTCTTCTTCCAGTTTGTAGACTCTCTCCCTGAACCAGTCGTAGGTGTTCAAGTAGTTGAAGGTCACGCAGGGCTGGAAGACGTCAACAAAGGCAAACCCTCTGTGCTTAAGGGCTTCAGCGATCAATCCAGTCAGGTGCCTCATGTCTCCGGCGAATCCTCTAGCCACAAATGTGCCATTGCTTACGAGAGCGTGAGCCATTGGATTCAAGGGAGGAGGAATAGAACCGAAGGGAGTCGATTTTGTTTTGAACCCTTTTTGGCTGGTGGCAGTTGTTTGTCCCGTAGTTAAACCCAGAACCATGTTGTCATGCACCACTAGGGTGATGTCGATGTTCTTTCTGATAGCATGGCTGAAATGTCCCCAGCCCTCATCGTAGCAATCAGCATCCCCGGCAAATCCGGCGACAGTCAAGTTGGGATTCGCGAGTTTAATGCCCGTGGCCAACGGCAATACTCTCCCGTGAATACCGTGAAATCCATTGACGTTCACGTAGTTAACTATCTTCCCGTGGCAGCCTATTCCAGAGACGAGTACAACCTGATCTCTCTCGATTCCCAACTGCACTAAAGCCCCTTTGAATCCCATTAATATTCCGAAGTTTCCGCATCCGGGGCACCATGTATTCTTTGCTGGGGTCTTCAAGTCTTGGAGAGTTGTCATTTCAAAGTACCCTCTTGATTTTTTGCTTAAGCTCTCTGGGACCAAATGGTCTCCCATCGTACTTCAAAATCTTGTAGTCGACGCTCATGAGACAGTGTTCCCTTATGAGACTGGAAAGCTGAGATGTCTTGTTGTTTTCCACGACAACTGTCTTCTCAGCCGATTTCAAGATCCCTTGAACATCAGCACTTGGAAAAGGGTACAGATACACGATTTGGAGATAGTTAACCTTTAGACCTTCTTTGCTGAGAAGTTTCATAGCCTCTCTTACTGGTCCTTTTGTTGATCCCCATCCCAAGATGGTCGCATCTGCTTCCGCTGGACCGTAGAACTTAGTCGTTTCATAATTTCTCAGTTCTCTGACAAGGGCATCGAATTTCTTGAACCGCTTGTCGTACATTTCTGTGGTCAACTGAGGATCATCAGTTGTGTATCCACGTTCATCGTGCTCGTCGGCGCTGGTCCTTACGATGGCTCTCCTCATTCCCGGCATTGCTCTAGGTGAAACGCCGTCTTCAGTGAACTTATGCCTCTTATATTCTTCCTCTCCGACATACTCATCTTTGGTCAGCAGAGGCCCTCGATCGATGCCGATCCTTTTCTGGTCGAAGAGTTCCGCCGCTCCGTGGCTTTCCACAAGATACTTGTCGGTGATCAGGATGGCAGGTATCTGGAATTTCTCTGCCAGGTTGAAGGCTTCCATGGTCTTGTAAACGCATTCCTCCACGTCCCCTGGGGCTATGACCACTCTGGGAAACTCTCCTTGGGAGGCATGGATTGCAAATCGGAGATCTCCTTGCCCTGAATAGGTGGGAAGACCCGTGCTAGGTCCAGGTCTCTGAGCCAGCATTATCACCGCGGGAGTCTCGGTCATGCCTGTCATGCCCAAGCCCTCACTCATGAGACAGAAACCTCCCCCGGAAGTGGCTGTCATGGCTCTAGCTCCGGCGAAAGAAGCGCCGGCGACCATGTTGATTGCTGCAATCTCGCTCTCTACCTGTATCACGATCATGCCGTATTTTCTGTCGAGAGGTGCCATGAAATGAAGCAGCGGTGTGGCTGGAGTCATCGGATAGGCAGCATAGAACTTGCAGCCAGCCCGAATGGCGCCTAGCCCCACAGCCTCATTTCCGGTGAGAAACATCCATCTTTTTTCAGCAGCGCTCGTTCTCTTCAGTTGATATTCAAAGTCTCCACCGTAGTGATCATGGGCATAGTCGTAACCGATTTTTGCGGCCTTGATGTTTAGTTCCGCCACTTTTGGTTTAAACACGTCCTTCATTAGGCCAGTCAGAATCTCCAGATCATAGTCCACAAGGCTGACAGCAGCTCCCAGAGCCACGGTATTCCTCATGATGAGTGGCCCCTCCAGTTCCTTAACGACCTTCTTCAGGGGCACCGAGTACAGTTTGAGATCGTCTCTGCCAAGTTCCTCGTCGCTTACACTGACCTCTTCCTCGTCGTACATTATCCCTCCACCTGGGACAAGTCCGTTTTTGTGGAGGAGAACTGTCTCTTTGTTTAGCGCCAGAAGCAGATCAATCGTGTCGGCTTGAGAGTAGATCTCTTCAGCATCCACCCTCGCAACGTAGAAGTTGTGCCCTCCTCTTATGAGGGATTGATAGTCATTGGTGCCGAAGACGTGGAGTCCTCCCCTTAAGCAGGCCTTGGCAAAGAGGAAGCCAGAACGAGTTATTCCAGCTCCAGCTTCTCCCCCGATCATCACA
>CP070749.1:323758-326207 GCA_020348365.1 Candidatus Bathyarchaeota archaeon | reverse complement strand
GTGTGAGGAAAAAGCAGCGAACCGGACTGGACAATATCATCATCACTCCGCTCTTCATTCCCCTGAGAACGCGCTTCCCTTTGGACGGCGTAGAAAGCTTCACCCCACACCACTATTCTGCACTCTACCACTATTTAAGAAAGAAAAGAGCTCGGTAACAGTGAAACGTATGGATTGAGGCGACAAATGTTGCGTATAGCAGTAGGCGGGATCTCCCATGAGACGAACACCTTCAACCCTATACCTACCGGACTCGAGGCCTTCAGGATACTAAGAGAAGAAGAACTGCTGAAAAACGGCGCCACAAGACCTCTGTTAGAAAGCGGCATCGATGTCATACCCGCCATTCATGCGGCTGCACCGCCCTCAGGCCTCATAGGGAGACGTGCCTACACAAGCCTGAGGGAGGAGCTTCTAAGCCGGATTGAGGCGGCTGGCAAACTTGACGGGATATGCCTGTTCCTGCACGGGGCAATGGAGGTTGAGGGGGTCGGCGATGGCGAGACCGATCTGGTCAGAAGCATTCGACAAGTAGTCGGCAACGACGTTTTGATCTCTGCAAGCCTAGACCTCCACGGGAACATCACGCCAGAACTCGTCAGAATCACTGACATATTGACCGCCTACAGAACGGCTCCTCACATCGATGCCTTGGAGACAAGAACGAGAGCAGCGACGTTGCTGGCGAACTGCATTGGAAAGGAAAAGAAACCCGTTTCAGTCATGGTCAAGCCGCCCATCCTATTGCCAGGCGAGATGGCCGTAACAAGCGTTGAGCCTGCAGCTAGTCTATATCGCAGACTCCCCGGGGTCATCAAGTCAAGATGCGTGCTTGACTCATCTATACTGGTGGGTATGGCTTGGGCTGATACGCCAAACGCTAGTGCAAGCGTCATAGTCGTTGCAGAGGATACGGACTGTCGGGATCAAGCCTACGGGAAAGCTTGTGGTCTTGCCGAAGAGATCTGGAGCAAAAGGGAAGAGTTCTGCCTAGACGCACCATCAGGAGCAGTAGATGAGACAATAGAAATCACCAGATCCTATCCAAAGAAGCCAGTCTTCATATCTGACTCAGGAGACAACATCACGGGTGGCGCAGCAGGAGACAATCCGCTTTTCGTTGAGCGCTTGACTTCCCTGAATGTGGAAGACGCATTGGTAGCTGGCATCATGGATCCAGCTGCGGTCACCTTGTGCAGAAAGGTCGGAGTTGGGAACCGGACAAGACTTGAGATCGGAGGGAAACTCGATAGAATAGACGGACAACCTCTTGAGATCGAAGGCAAAGTTACTAACATATCAGATGACGGAGTAGCGGTCAGGATCGGGAGCGTGGACGTGATTCTGACGGCGCATTGGAAAGCGTTCACTACGCTTAAGGACTTCAGACCGTATGGGATTGACCCGCTAGAGAGGCAGATCGTCGTTGTCAAACAGGGATATCTATTTCCAGAGCTCAGAAGAGCAGCAGCCTTCTCCTTGATGGCTCTATCACCTGGGTTCACGAACCTACAGCTGGATCAGCTCCGATACAGGAATGTCAGAAGGCCCATCTACCCACTCGACAAAGAATTCACATGGGAACCTCCACTCAACTGACCCCTGCCCAACGATCGATCGATCGATAAGGTTCTCGACCCCCCTGCTAGAGGAGAAAAACCCTCTGGGGATCATACCACTGCTATTAATCAGTTGCAGTCAATCCAAGCCGATCTGCGAAAGTTGGTCGGATTCGCGGTAGACGTTGAGATGGAAACGACTTATCCGTTCAGTTAAGATCTCTCGCAACCTACAGTAAGATAACTCCCCTCCCCAGAACTTCACAGATCGCTTATATGGGAGACCTAGAGACTCCATCATGATCAGCCATGAGCAAGAGACTGATAGTGAAGGCAGCCTCAGCCCGGAAACTCCTGAGTGCTGGCATCATGCACCAGTTAGGTAAACTCTTCCTCTGCCACGTGGGAGGTAGAGAATATAAGGCCATCTACTTCAGCCAGTCCACAGTGGTCTTCTTTGAAGGTCCCCTGGCTAGTCCAGATCGATCGATCGATGCCATTGTGGATGCCTATGCAAAAGCGATGATGTTAGAGACTCTTCATTCCATGGCACTGCTGTTTCCGAGATCGCGCGCGCGCTCTAATTTTCAGGGAATAGAAGTGTTTACTAATCTCTCTGCAGATTCGTAGTGATTAGTATAGATTCCGCTAAAGTTATTTCTAGGTGGTATTGCATGTCTGTGGTAAGGAATTGAACGGGAATGGATAGAGAATTGGTATTATCGAGAGGAAGATGACTATGCCTATACGTAGTGATATTGAAAAGGTTATGATTATTGGTTCCGGACCAATTGTTATTGGGCAAGCTTGTGAGTTCGATTATTCTGGTACCCAAGCATGTAAGGCCTTGAAATCGTTAGGTTACCAGATTGTGTTAGTTAACTCAAATC
>CP070749.1:321195-323658 GCA_020348365.1 Candidatus Bathyarchaeota archaeon | reverse complement strand
GCCTTGTGGCTAAAACCTAGTTGAGGTTCAATTTGAATACCGAACTTGATTGACATGGGTTTTCCCTATTCGGTAGGTCACTTTTGAGCTTTTAGGTTTGTAGCTTTCTAGGCAGAATAGCTTCCATGCACAATACAAGTTGAAGAAATGCATTAGGCGATAAGAAAGGATCTAACACTATTCGCTCTGGCATGCATTTGATGGATTTAAGAAACGACGGGTGAACACATACACACTAGTCACCTAATCAAAGGATAGATAAGTAACAGCAGAATCACTTACCCGTTGATCTGTCATGGACTGGGCGCCTGATTCTGTTATTGTGAGGTTAGGTGGGGAGATCTGGATTAAGAAAAGCTGGACAAGACGATGGTATCTGCGGCGTCTAGTGCGGAACATCAGGGTAGTGTTGGAGCACTACGATGTGGCTTATGACCAGATTATCCGTAGAAACGGCAGAGTCTTCGTAGCGACTTGTGAGGCTCAGGCATCGGCCAAGAGATTGTCAAGGATTTTCGGAGTTTCATCCGTTTCTCCAGCTCTGAACACTGGAACTGATTTAGATGCGATTGTGAATGTATCTCTGTCTGTGGCTCAACGAATACTGACGGCGGGTAACAGTTTTGCTGTGAGGTGCAAACGGGTAGGTAAGCATCCCTACACCAGCCAAGAGGTTTGCAGGGTTGTTGGGCGCAGGATACTGGAGGCGCTTGCTGACCGTAAGGTTAGGGTTGATTTAGATAATCCTGACTTGAGAATCGGTGTTGAGGTTAGAGATGATTTGGCATTTGTGTTCGCGGAGGTCATTAAGGGGGTTGGTGGTTTTCCTCTCGGGGTTCAGGGACGGATTGTAGGTTTGTTGAGTGGTGGTTTAGATAGCGCAGTGGCTTGTTGGCTTGTAATGAAGAGAGGCTGTTCTGTAGTGCCTCTATATTTCGATAATGACCCGTATACCGGCGAGTCCGTGAATAAGAGGACTGTGGAGGTTGCCCGAGTACTATCAGATTGGGCTGTTGGTTTTCCACGAAGCCTATACATCGTGAGCTATGGCGCGAGTCTCAAAGAGATCGTTGAGGGGACACCTAGGCGTTTGACATGCATTCTCTGCAAGCGTTTGATGTATAGGATAGCCGAAAGAATATCTGACAGGGTTGGGGCTGAGGGGTTGGTGACTGGGGAAGCCATCGGAGAACAAGCCAGTCAGACCCTCCGGAATCTAAGGGTTTTGGACGAGGCTGCTGAGAGATATCCCGTTCATAGACCTCTCTTGGGTTTTGACAAGGCTGAGACTGAAATGCTGGCCAGGAAAATAGGGACTTACGAGGTTTCAGCTAGAAGCGTTGAGGGGTGTGAAGCGGTGCCTTATAAACCTGCAACAAAGGCAAAACTGGAGGAAGTTATGGAGGCGGAGAGCAAGTTAGATATCAAGAAGATGGTGGATCGTTGTGTAGGCGGGCTTGCTGTTGTGAGCTTATAAGCAGAACCCTGTGATTACTCATTGAGCATATGACCGCAATACATTGTGTGTGGTAGGTGGTTAGATGGCTGAGCGACCTCGACGAAGAGCGAGGCATGACATAATTTTGGAGATTTTGAAGGCACGCCAAAGGCAGGAGTAAGAAGAAGACACAAATTATGTATGAGGCGCGTTTGAGTTATTCCCAGCTTGAACAGTATCTTGGCGCTTTGAAGAAAGCGGGGTTCATGGATGAGGAAGCTGGTTTCTGGAAGGCAACTGAGAAGGGGCTTCACGTGATAGAGGCTTGTGATATATGCCTCCACCTCACAAGGGAAATCTAGAAGACAAGAGATCAAATGATAAGGTAGGTGCAGCTAAGCTCTTACCAAACGCATTGGACTAACTGCTTGAGCAGCGCTGTCGCGTCCATTGGAGGGCATAAGGGCTTATTTGCGTTCAATCTTATTCCTTTTTTCGCGCTTTCGCTTTTCGTCTATCGCTTTCCTTACCCAATCTGAAGGATTGTCAACGTCTTTCAAGTAATCCAACTGATCAGTTCGTAAGCGCACACCATAATGAAGCTTCTTTTTACTCATACAGTCTCATCATCTTGATTAGGACTAAACATGGAAAAAAAGCTTTATGAATCAGAAATATTGATCATGAACAGTTTCTTCAAACTTCTTTCTGCGTATCTATTGATTGCGCCCGTGCAGGCAGTATTCAGAATTTCATGATTGAACCTTGCGTTGCATTGGAGAATCTTGAACATGGCTCCAGAGGGATTGATAATATGCATCTAGCAATCTCTCTAGCACCGGAATGTGATACAAGTTGCGATTGTTCTTATGATATATCTCTATGAGCCTACTGTAGACCAAGATTGTTAAGGAATGCGATAATCTGTGGCGCCCCTTAGGTTTTATTCCCAGCATGTTCGTCAGGTCTTTTGCCTTGAAATACTCTTTGTTCACCGAGATCACATAGCCAATAGTCTTCAAGAT
>CP070749.1:318621-321095 GCA_020348365.1 Candidatus Bathyarchaeota archaeon | reverse complement strand
CACGCGGACCAAAAGCTGGTTGTCCCAGATCGTGATGTTCCTTTTGGTGGAGACGATAGATGTGGGGGGCGGTACCATAGCGATGATAGAGTCTCTCGCAAGGTTCAACTCTATGACGCAGGAGATTGAGAGGGAGAAGAAGATGGCGGTCAGGCCATACATAATGATACCTTACTTCGCCGCGGTTATGCTTGTAGCCACCACCGTCATGACTCTAACCTTCACCGCAAAAACCCTTGAGGTTGGTGGCGTCGTATCATTTGACCTAGATTTTCTCACGATGATCTTCACAACGTCCGGAATCATCCATTGTTTCCTGATAGGGCTGGTGGCGGGTAAGATCAGTGAGGAGAGCTTGGCTGCTGGCTTCAAACACTCCGCAATCCTGGTCATAATCGCCCTTGTCGCCTCAAAATTCGCTCCCATGTTTCTAGGCGATATGATATGAAGGGCTAGCGCGCGCAGTGCTAGCCACCTCTCTTTCTTGTCTCCACTGAATTTGATGTTGAATAAGTCACTTCGTGAGCATTATAATGTATCTTGAGACAGAATACTTAATATATAAGTTCCCTATATATTATGTATACTGGAAGAACGGAAAAACAGGTTCCAGTAAGGAAGAAGCCATGATGAAGAGTTTACAGGCGCTGGTGAAGAGACTCCCAAGAATCCTCTCCAATAAAAGAGCTGTTAACAACGCTGTATCCGCGACCATATTGACTGGTGTGGTGATCGCGCTAAGCCTGACAGTATTCGCCTGGGCGCAGACTAGATCCTCAGACTACAATAGCGAGTTCAGCGAGACTGTGGATTCAGAGACGGCAAGGCTGAAGGAGAAGCTGGCTTTCGAATATATCTTCTACGATGATTACTCCTGCAATCTGACGGTCTTCCTGTTGAATTGCGGCACCATAGACGACATCGAAATCAAGACTGTCTATATCAACGACGGCGATAATGACCTCGTTAATATCTCTATGGATCCCACTTTGTATTCGTTTCAAGGCTGGGATGAGATCCCAGATCAGGTCTTGGACATAGGAGATGAGGGGCGCCTCATCTTACTTCTGGAGCTGGTACGCGGCTTCTACAATATTAGAATTGTGACTGCGAGGGGAGCCACATTTGACTCGGGGTTTGTGGTATAGTTTGTGGTATAAGAAGATTTGGCGGGGCCGCTCAAGAGGCTTATCCACAGTTATCGGAACAGTATTTCTCACACTGGTAATCTTTGCGATATCCACCAACGTATTCATCTGGACCCTTTCACGAAATGCTGACTACACACAAGCCGTGAGAGAAGAGAATCAGCAAAACGTGGACCGTCAAGGAGAGAACGTCATTGCCTACAATGCAAACTACACAGTTTCGGAAGACAAGGTCAGGATAAAGGTCACACTCAAAAACGCGGGCTCGATGGCAGTTCACATAATAAACCTCTGGATCTTCGACACCGACCATGAAAATCAGAGGTATGCAAACAAGTCGTGTGATTATGGTCTGAGTCCAGGACAGGTCTTATATCTTAGAGATGAGCTGTCACCGACAGTTATTATACCAGGGGCAAATGCGAGTCACCGGTTCGTTTCGTGGTTTGTGACGGCAAGAGGGAACACAGTACCAGTCGCAGATTCCGAAGACGTGATAGTTGCGGAGATTGCCCAAGGAATCGGCTCCATAAGCATGGATTTCCCCACATTCAGATACTATGAAGTGATCGGCTATACGTTGGGACCTGCACAATACAGTTTCAACCTCCCAGCAAAGAGGGAAACGATTATCGGGGTGGTCTTGACGAATCTTGATCCCCGTCGACAAGACATTATAATCAGCAAATATTCTTGTTTCTGGCTATCCGTCCCCCCAAAGAACGCGATGGCTTATTGGAGCATTGTAAAGGTAGAGGGCGAGAAATTTCTACCCCTTGATTTTCAGAGACTGGAATACGGTTCACCAACTTTGGTCCACTTCGGCCCTGCAAAGGCTGAAGCGCTTGCAGGCCATCAAGCTGCCGCCAACATTCTACTATATGGAACCATCGGCGACGAGGATTACGGCCAAAACATACCATTCATCTCGCTCTATCTAAGCTAGTTTGAATCTCCAGGGCCCGGTTAAGAAGCAGAAGGTAGCCGTCCAAAGAATCCCTTTTTTTCTATTATTGATCAAGTAGTGGATACTGCAGTCCGCTTAAAGTGGATGAGAGGAGCCCTCTAGAGATATCTTTATTCTGAATACTGGCACCCGCCCATATTGGCGGATGCTGCTTCTTTCTGGGCTGTTTCTTGTTTCAGTGTTCTGTATATGCTTGATTCGGATACGTTATATGATTTGGCTTAATGGTTTTATACACTATTAGTGTATCTTAAGACTGAATACTGTGTATATAGCCGCTACTAATGGATGGGGATGAAAACTTGGAAGTTAAATCGAACGTGGATGCGCTGAGAAGAACCTCCCGTATAATTTTCAAC
>CP070749.1:316042-318521 GCA_020348365.1 Candidatus Bathyarchaeota archaeon | reverse complement strand
CCGTCCATGGGTCTCCACCACCAGTCCATACCTTCCCTCTTTTTCCCAAGCCCAAGCTATCCCCGCACTGATAGTCATCCCTTCAGTCCCATCCATCCTTGCGGTGACTGCGTAGATTACTGACCCAGTGTGTATCTCCCTCAATTCTCCCTCTCTACATCCGGGGGGTAGTATAGAACTTACCTGAACCAGATTGCACTGGGCTATCCCAGTGTCTCTCAGAGCACGGTCGAACGCATTCAGCTTAGAAACTGAGCTGATGACCTTGCCCCTTGCTACGAAGAATTCCTTTGGAATCATCTCTTTGACGTTAGCTTCGTTGCAGTGCTAAGTTTCCAAGTATTGTCTGATCTTCTTCCATGTGTCTTGTGGTTTATGGTAGAACTTCCATTCTTCACTAATCTGCTGGAAGTGTGGATTCTCCAGCGCCAGTCTGTGCAAGGCCTCAAGAACAGTCATAAATCTTTTCTCTTCTTCTTTTGGGGGTTTTCTGGAGATCTTGAGAATTCTATTCTCCAAGTATTTCACGATCTTCTTGTCTGTAGGCTCCAACGCGATCACCAGCTTATTCAACTTCGTTATAATAGCCTTCAACGAATCCACAATTTCCTTAGCCTCTCCACTCATGGCTTTTGCCTCTCGATTGCTAAATCTTACATATTCTGTTCAGCCTTTTCTTCTCAGCATCTCTATAAATGCTTCGATTTCAGCCTTAGCATGGGCTTCGTTGTAGTTCCTCCAGTCAGTAGAGTCAACATTGAGTATCAAGCTTGGAACCTCCAGCTCTTCACGAATCACATCCTTCAGAAGCGTCATGCCAATGGACATCATCCTGCAACCCCAGTTGGTGGGCAAGATAACTCCGTCGACACTCCACTCTCTGATGAGCCTGAGAATAAGATTGATACGTCTCTCCGCAACCGCATTCGCGAAGTTTGGTAGGTACTTCCGAGCCAGACTCTCCAATGGCTTTGAAGTATCAAGGCCTCCCGCCCACACGTGGGAAAAAGTCTCAGCAACGACAACTGCGCCTAGACTGTTTAGGTGGTTGAAGAATCTGAGGTTGAACCACATCGGTAGGTTGTCCCAGATAAGCCTGTACCTCTCATTCTCGATTGCGCCCATTCCATTCTTAACGCGCTCCTTAAGCTCATCGCGAAGCCTCTCATAGAACTTGATTGACATCTCGGATCCAGGAATGCATAGCATGAAGAAGACTGCGGAGAAGGCGTCTCTGGCATTCATAGGAGTTGGAAAGGCTTTGCGGCAATCTTGAATCTTCATCCAAAGTTTGCTCGTTCGGTCTGAAAGACGCTCAACCGCCCTAAGCCTATTCATGTCAAACTGCCTTCCAGTTTGTCCTTCAAGAAACGAAATCAGCAGATCAAGCTGAGCCACGTAATGCTTCACCTGATAATCCTCAGGTACCTTGGCGCCAGTAGTGTTGTACGGTACATCCAAGAGGAATAGGGGCCGATTCAGCCTTCTGCTCGCCACCTGAAACCATTTGAAATGCGTGTCACAAGCCCCTGTGGAGGCAACGAGGAAGTCAGGCTTGGGCAATCCGCCCTCGGGCAGGTCTTTCTCCTCGAGAATTGACCCGAGAACACATCTAGCATAAGAGCAGAGATCTTTGGAGAAGCCTGCCCTCTCAGCTGCCTCACAAAGCCTGAGAGAGACCTTCCTTGCAGCGCATACAGAAGCGTAATTCTCGGGCCAGACAGGGGTAATGTCCATGGCTTGCAGTATCTCAATGGGAAATGTGGAGGCTACCCAAGCTACAGGTCTTTTTTCCTTTTTTGCTCTGTGGGCGTCTTCATAGAACTTCTTTACATAGTTTCGGTAGAAGCCTTGAGTCGTTTGCAGCCTCCTTTTGCTTTCTACCACTGGCATGATTCAGCCAACCCCTCTGATCATCTCTAGAAAAGCTTCAATTCTAGTTCTCAACTGAGCCACTCCAGTCACGGCATGTTCCCACTCAAGGCACAAGACGGGCACACCCGAAGACTCCAACTCCTCTTTCAAGAGCGGAGCATCAAACAGGTGTGGATCACAGAATCTCAGCGCAAAGATTATGACGCCTTCAACATCGTATCCTTTGACCATATCCTTGACATGTCTGAATCGATCTTCCGACTGACCCATAAATGGACATGGAACCTTGTCCAAATATCGCTTCGCTATAGCAAGTAGTGGAGGGTTGGTATTTGAATCGATCAAATCCCAGAAATATCTAGATCCGGTGGATAAATCATCGGCGACGACACTTCCACCTGCGGCCTCCACAATCTTCAGCAATTCTGCGTCATCCATCACGCTCCCGGAGACTAGCAGTCTTACCCCCTTCATTGGTGGGTCATCTCTTTGGGGGATCTCTTGGAGCAGTCGAGTCAGCAGTCTGTTATGCATGTCTTTAGGGGTGAGCATGCTTGACAAGACGGTCTCCAGTGCCTCGCTCCCGGGGATCAGTGGGGGATCC
>CP070749.1:313463-315942 GCA_020348365.1 Candidatus Bathyarchaeota archaeon | reverse complement strand
CAGGGTCCCTCATTTTCAAGTTAATGTGAAGTTATTTAATAAATAATCTTCTGTGTGTGTCCATTTCCAATAATCAATACTCTTGTGATAGTAAGAAATTGTTCGCGCTTTTCTCTTTGTATTTTCTTGTGACGATTGAGGTTCGGATTCGTAGCACGCCTGGAAGGGGTGCAATTGATTGTGCGATGAGTGAATGAAGTCTCTCTTGATTCTTGGCGATCACCTTTGCTATTATCAGCAGTTCCTCGGAGAGGGATGTTGAGACCTCCAGAACTTCCTCCAACTCTGATAATCTTTCTGCGACGTTTTCGCTTTCTTTCGGATCTGTGAATATAGTCATAATTGCCGTGACGTGTTTCACTCCAGCCTTCTCAAGGTCTAAGATTGTGGTGTAGTTTTTGATGATATCATTCTTCTCCATCTTTCTGATGCGATCGTAAACAGTGGAGTGTGCCACGCTTAAGATGCGACCAATCTCTGTGTAAGTCTGCTTCGAATCTTCTTGCAAAGCTTGGAGAATCTTCAGGTCTAGCTCGTCGAGAACCACCGCTTCCCCTTTTGTCTTCATGATCTCGACCTTGAGGCGATCAATACATGAACTGTCTGCGATTATATTCTTTGTTGTCTGGAAAGTGGATAAGATTTTGTAGTTTTTTCGAAGAACAGTTCGGAAAATCGTAGCAAAAAGATTTCAATTTCCGAATTTTTTTCAGGAAAAGCCTATTTTTCCTACATTTTTTGCAGTCTTCTTGTCGATTAACCTTAAATCAATCCAAGTAGAAGAAACTTCTATAGAATTGATTAATTGGTGCATTCTATGAGTAGTGTTCTATCTATTCCAAAGGTATGGGACCTTCTCAAGAATTTTAAGGAATCATGTCAATCACGGGGTTGGAAGATTTCTGAACATGAAGATTGGATAAGGACCAATGATGATTACCACAACTTCCTCTGGATTCAAACGATCCACCCATCAACTTTCGAAAAGGTCGCCATGAACCAGAAATGCGCTATTAGACAAGGCATTTCTTACCAGGTCGTGGATGTATCGTATACTGCCTGGCTGTTTCCTCGAGCGCCACCAGAGGAACTGATAGAGTGGATCGCAAATAATCCTGAACTGTCTAAGAGAACCGCCATATACGACTTGAGCTGGGCTTATGAGGGTATACCTGTATGTGTAAAGCTGAATATGACCGAGAGCCCCGTCTTCCAGGAGTTTGAGGCCTTCTTAGAGGACAGATGCGGAGTCAAGCTTAAGCCAGCACCCTAAGCCCTGGCTGAATTGATTCAAGTCTTCATTGGGTGGTGCCCCCAAAGCGCTCTCTTATATTTCTGAGTGAAATCAACTATTAGTGATGGTTAACGTGAAGGTTATTGTACTGGCAGGTGGTTATGGAACCAGATTGAGACCTCTCACCTACACCAAGCCCAAACCCATGCTGCCATTGGCTGGCAAGCCTATCCTTCAATTCATTGTAGAATCCATAGCTGGAGAGGAATCTGCTGACATACTAGTTACCACAAATTACTGTAGAGGACAAATCATTGACTATTTCGGTGATGGCTCAGACTTTGGAGTCAGGCTAGTCTATCCTGAGGAAAAGAAGCCCTTGGGAACCGCCGGTTCAGTAAAGAACAGCGAGAAACATCTGAACGAGACCTTTGCTGTTATCCAAGGGGACAACATTACGGAGATAAAATTCAAACATATACTAAGCTTTCACAGAGAGATGGGCGGAATTGCTACTATAGCCCTACTCCCAGTTGAGAGACCCCACCAATTCGGAATCGCCCAATTAGACGTAGACAACAAAGTCCTAAGATTCAAAGAGAAGCCTCGTCAAGACGAATTCTTCAGTGATCTTGCCAATATTGGCCTATACGTTTTCGAGCCAGAAGTGCTAGATTACATACCCTCCGGAGTTGAATACGATTTCGCCAAAAACGTTTTTCCGAAACTGCTAAGCTCTGGCGAGAAGATCTATGGATTTCCCACCCGTGGATTCTGGACCGACGTGGGCATTCCCGAAAACTACATGAAAGCTGTCCGCTGGATTCTAAGCAAGCTGAAGGGCAAGAGACTGGCAGAGAATGCAGAAGTCGAGAAGGCTTCAATATCGGGATCGGTCGAGATCGGAGAAGGAACCAGGATAGAGCACGGAGCAGAGATAACGGGGCCAGTGATGATCGGGGACAGCTGTATCATCGGCCACAACTCAAGAATTACCGCAAACTCTGTAATAGGGTCAAATGTGAAAATTGGAAGGAAGGCAAGAGTGGTCGGGTCCTTAGTTTATGAAGAGACTCAGATAGGCACGGGCTCATATCTGAATAATTGCATTGTTGCTGAGAAATGCAGACTGGGTTCAAATATCAAGATAGACGAGATGTCCATTCTCGGTGCCAGCTGTGAAATCGGCGACTATGCAAGGATTCATAAAGGCTCAAGGATCTGGCCCAAAGCCAGAATAGCCAA
>CP070749.1:310880-313363 GCA_020348365.1 Candidatus Bathyarchaeota archaeon | reverse complement strand
CATCAAACTCACGAGAGGCCCTGATTTCCCCAAACTCCCACATTGCCCTCCAGAAATCTGATAAGTTTTCAATTGACCAGTTGTATAACTGAGCATACGAGTTGATTCCTAGGTCATATTTCCTGTTGACACGGTGAATGAACTGAGTCATATTGGCCTGCTTGATCCGTTCTTCAGATGGTCGCCAGAGCAGTTTCCCCATCAGTTCACGTCCTTCATTCACTGTCCGCCGTCGGATTTGCCACTTCTGCAGTGATTGCACTCATATCTGGGCAACGTGCGTTCTCAGTAGGAATCTCGAAGCGCACAACTGTGTGGTCCATCGTTCACACTCCGATGTTCACACTCTTTCAAGCACGCATAGAAGAACTTTTTGCAGACTAACCCTTGCGGGCATAGGCAATTGTACTGCGGTTTATCAACCGAGCAAACATTCTACTGCTTCTGGACATGCTAAACATCCATTTGGGATAGGAACATCTCTTGGGCGTTCTCTCAAGTATCCTAGATGGTGAGGACATTTCCTTGAGCCGCCCTTTTTCTTCGCATCTACTTTTTTGGGGGGCTCCGGCTTCTTGATGGGGACTTTCTTTGAAGAAGTCTTCTGCTCCCCAGCCGTAGGACCCAATCTCGACATGCAATAGGGACAAGCGTCATAGATTTCCTTTGAGCCTCCAGACAGGTCAGTCAGCTTTACGGGATCAGATGCGACTTTCCCACATTTGGGGCACAGAGGTTCAACGGGCTTCTCTGGCTCTTCCGATGTTTGAGGGGCGTTTACATCCTCTGTTTGGAGAGAGTCTGGTGCAGAGTCCGTGTCTGACAGGTCCAGCTCTTGAGGAGATTCAGTATTATCCTTGGTACCTAGAAGACGCTTCATAAGATTCTTCATTAATCTCACCTTTTGCTCATTCTTTCTGAAGTTGACAAAAACATTACGGATTGAGAATCATTATTCGCAGTCCTTTCCAACATACGCACGCGCGAAAATCACGAATACGAGACATTTAAAAGACTGTGTCATATGATGACTCAGTCTAGTTACATACGAGCAAGTTGAAAAACGATGATGAAATGAGCAAATCATTAGCAATCGGAAAGATGAGTTGAAGGATGTAATATTAGATGAAGAAGCCTATAGCGGCAATAATAGGAATGGGTCCTGTGGGCTCTGTCCTGACCGCCCACCTTGCTAAGAGTGGAGAAGACGTAGTTGCTGTAGACATTCTGGAAGACATCCTATCTAGAATGAGGAAAGAAGGACTGAAAGTATCTGGAATCACCGGACTAACTGTCAGAATCACAAAGACGGCAAACTCAATTTCCCAGCTCGCAGAGTACGACCCAGAAATAATATTCTTGGCGACAAAAGCCTCAGTCCTAAAGCCCGTTCTCTCGGAATTGAAGAAGATATATACCTCTGGCATGAAAATCGTCAGCTATCAAAATGGGTTGGACAATGAGCGGATTATTGCTGAGACGCTTGGAATAGACGTAACATACCGCGCAGTCATAAATTATGCGGGAAACATTGTAGGTCCTGGAAACGTCAGCATGAATTGGTTTCAACCACCAAATTATATCGGTGTCCTGCGGAAAGGAGAATACACTACAGATGAAACCACACAATACATTGCTAAAGCGATGACGGCATCCGGGCTTGAGACCGAAGAGGCACCTAATATCAAGGGACATGTGTGGAAGAAGACGATTCTAAACTCTGCCCTCTGCTCGCTCTGTGCTGTAACCCGGCAGACTATGAAGGAAGCGATGGAACACGAGTATAGCCGTGACCTGGCCGTGAGGCTCGTGGAGGAGGGCTTAATGGTGGCAAAGGCGGATGGATATGACTTCGGCCCCAACGCTACTTCTGAATTCATATCATACCTAGAGAAGGGTGGCGCCCACAAACCTTCAATGCTAATTGATGTTGAGAAGAAGAGAGCAACTGAGGTTGATTTCATGAGTGGAGCCGTGGCTCGCTATGGAACGATGTATCGAATTCCCACACCCGTAAACTCCATCTTCACAAACCTCTTGAAGACGATCGAGAATCAATACCTAACCCCTTAGAAGACCTTGCTCAAAAGCCAGTACTACGCCATCCACACAAGAATCCAAGCATATTAATTAGAAAAGAGCCTTTCATAAAACCTGCGAGTGAGGGATGCCGCCATGGAAGCTTCGGAAGAGCTCAGAAATCTGCTTTCAGCACGACATAACATCGCAAGGGACTGGAAAAGCCAAGATAAACGCGTGGTGGGATGGGCTTCCACATACACGCCAGAGGAGATCCTCTATGCTGCAGATATCCTACCAGCAAGGATTCTAGGCAGCCCCGAAAGCGCTAAACTGGCTGACGCATACTGTCCCGACAACATGTGCTCCTTCTGTCGCAGCTGCTTCGATCTTGCCTTGAAAGGCGATTACAATTATCTAGATGGCTTTGTCACGTCAAATTCCTGCGACAATCGCGAGAAAAT
>CP070749.1:308289-310780 GCA_020348365.1 Candidatus Bathyarchaeota archaeon | reverse complement strand
AAGCATGCATGCCTTTGTTATAGAGGCACGTTTGCGTGTTTTTTGGGTGGTCGTGTTTCTCTCTTCGTTACGAGCATCTCTAGGGCAGTGATGAGTTTCGGGCGGGTCTCTGTCGGTTTGATGACATCGTCGATGTATCCTTTCTGGGCTGCGACGTAGGGGCTGGCGAATTTGTTGCGATAGTCTGCGATCAACTTCTCTCTCTTCTTGTTGGGGTCTGTTGCTTTGGCGATTTCTCTTCTGAAGATTATATTTATTGCTCCTTGAGGGCCCATGACTGCGATTTCAGCGGTTGGCCATGCATAGTTTATGTCTCCGCCAGAGTGTTTGCTGCCCATGACGTCGTATGCGCCTCCATACGCTTTTCGGACTATGAGCGTTATCTTGGGCACTGTTGCTTCACAGTATGCGTATAGGAGTTTGGAGCCATGTCGTATTATTCCACCGTGTTCCTGATCGATTCCAGGTAGGAAGCCGGGAACGTCGACGAAGGTGACTATTGGGATGTTGAATGCGTCGCAGAACCTGACAAACCTGCCTGCCTTGGTTGAGGAGTTTATGTCCAGGGCGCCGGCATAGAACTTTGGCTGGTTTGCAACTATGCCTATGGAGCGTCCGTTCAATCTTGCAAGGCCTATTACGATGTTTGGAGCCCATAGTGGATGGACCTCGAGGAAATCGCCGTTGTCCACGACGCTTGCGATGATCTCTTTTATGTCATATGGCTTGTCAGGACCCGTTGGCATTATTTCAACTATGTGTTCGTCGATTCTGTTCGGGTCATCTCCGGTATCAACTATTGGGGGGTCTTCCATGTTGTTTGAGGGCAAGTAGCTCAATAGCTTCTTGATTATCTCAAGGCATTCCTCTTCGTTGTCTGCTATGAACTGTGCGACTCCACTGGTCCGGCTGTGAACTAGGGCGCCTCCCAAGTCTTCGAAGGAGACTTCTTGTCCAATCACTGCCTTGATGACTTGGGGGCCTGTTATGAACATGTGGCTGGTCTCTTGTACCATTACTATGAAGTCTGTCAGGGCTGGGGAATAGACGGCGCCACCGGCGCATGGTCCCATGATGGCTGAGATCTGGGGGATCACTCCCGAGGCCATGACGTTCCTGAAGAATATGTCACCGTACCCTGCCAAACTTGCGACTCCTTCCTGAATCCTGGCTCCGCCAGAGTCATTTAATCCGATTACTGGGGCGCCTGCTTTCATGGCTAAATCCATCATTTTACACATTTTCTCTGCGAATATTTCGCCGAGGGACCCTCCAAATACTGTGAAGTCTTGAGAGAAGATGAAGACGAGTCGGCCGTCGATTGTTCCGTAGCCTGTTACCACGCCGTCTCCCAGAATCTTCTTCTTGTCCATGCTAAAATCTGTGCATCTGTGAATTGCGAAGGGGTCGAGCTCCACGAAGCTTCTGGGGTCTAGAAGCAGCTCTATTCTTTCTCGTGCAGTCAGTTTTCCCCTTTTGTGCTGTGCTTCTATCCTCTCTTTTCCGCCGCCGAGCTTCGATTCTTCTCTGAGCTTGGTGAGCTTCTTTATCTTCTCCTCGGATGATGGCTCTTTTGATGGCATCTAATCGCTTCCTGATTTCAAATGCATGGTTTTCCTGAGATATTAAATTTAGTCAGAGTCTCTCATAAAGGTCAGTCCACATGATTACATCGCCCGTCGTCACCTTTCTCTCGCTCCCATCTTCAAGCTTGACGATTAGCGCTCCGTTCTGATCGACATCAACTGCTCGGCCCATGATCTTTTCATCGAAACTTATGACTTCCACGTATTGTCCAAGGAAGCTTGCCAGTTTTCTCCACTCTTGAAGTATCAGATCAAACTTCTCTTCAGCAAAGAAGCGGTAATAATACTCTATTTTCTCAAGTAAGGCTCGCAAAAAGTCTCCTCGATCAATCTCTTCACAGAGTTCACTCTTCAAGGATGTAAGGCTGTTCCTCAAGCTTTCAGGAAAAGCATCTGGGCTTGTATTCGCGTTTATGCCGATTCCCACAACTGCAGAATCAACCGTTTCACCTTTTGTACTCGTCTCCGTCAGGATGCCGCAGATCTTCTTTCCGCTTACTAAAACGTCGTTGGGCCATTTGATCTCAGCATCCAATCCAAACATTTCTTTGATTGTTTGGGCTGCAGCCACTGCCGCGGCAAGCGTCAGTTTGGAAGCGTCTTTAGGTTTGACTTGGGGTCGTAGTACTGTTGAGAACCATATTCCTCCTTGTGGCGATGCCCATCTTCTGCTGAGTCGTCCCCTTCCGAGAGTCTGCGTTTCAGAAATAACAACTGTTCCCTCTTCTACTCCGTTGCTGGCCAGTTTCTTGGCCACGTCGTTGGTTGATGTTACCTCGGTGAAATGATGGATTCTTTGGCCTATGAATTCCGTTTTCAGCCCTTTCTTGATCTTCTCGGGGTGAATCGATGAGGTTTCAGGCACGAGACCCTGCTCCTGGCGAGATCAGCTATTTCTCGCACAG
>CP070749.1:305477-308189 GCA_020348365.1 Candidatus Bathyarchaeota archaeon | reverse complement strand
CTTCGGCGCCTATTACATAGGACATCACGCCACGCCAAGCAGCTTCCAAGAGGTAATCTTTGGTATATCCAGCTGCTCCAAACCAGAGCATCGCCTTCTTGGCTGCGTTCAAAGCGAGCGAAGGTCCCTTCCATTTGATCATTGAAATCCACTTGGATATTTCGAGAGGTGAGAAAGTTTTGGCCTTGGCAGTCTTCTTGAGCATCCCCTCTTCCCTATATCTCATGTCTTGCATCCATGTGGTCCTTAGAGTCATTAACCTCAATGCCTCCATCTCGCGATATATCTCAGCCAATTCAAATTGGATTGCCTCATACTTGGCAAGAGGACGTCCAAAGACTTCTCTTTCTTTTATGTAAGGCATTGCCTCATCGAGAATGCGCCTGATCACGCCTACGCAGCTGGCTCCTATCATTATTCGGGCGTTGTCGAAGCCTTCCATTGTGTAATAGAAGCCTTTGCCCGCCTCCCCCAGTCTGTACTCGTCAGGAAGCCTCACATCATCCATTGTGAAGCCACCAGTTGAGATAGCCATTCTACCAGCATCTCTGTATGGTCTCTGTACCTCTACACCTTCAGCGTCTATCGGCAGGAAGAAAGAAGTCATATTTCTATGGGGCGCACCTGGCAGCGGGGGACCTGTTCTTACGTTAATCCAATAGCCGCCTCCCCATTTTTTGCATTCTTCCGTGCCGCTGATAAATGTTTTCTCTCCATTGACAATCCACTCATCCCCATCCTTTTTAGCATTAGAGCGGAACGCTGCGACGTCTGACCCACCTCCAGGCTCTGTTGTGGCTATGCCAACAAACTGCTTGCCCTTCATTGCTGGTTTTACGTATTTCTCTCTAACGGTCCCGCTACAATGCCTATCGAGAGTGAACCCCCAGCCAGTCTCAACAGCCATCAAGGCTGCGGCAGTGGCGATGGTCGGATCGTAATATCCTACCAGTTCAGCAATCATTCCTTGAGTCAGCCAGTCGATGCCCGAACCTCCATGTTCCACCGGAACGGGCCCCATAACAAAGCCTAAGCTACATAGCCCTTCAACGATTTCTTTGGGGAATGGGTGTCCTTTATCATCCATCTTCCTGACTTTCTCACCTGTAAGATTCTTGTCACACCATTTCTTGAGGCTCCACAGAATTAGCTTCTGCTCCTCTGTTTCTGTGAAATCAAATACCATTTTTAGGTTTCTCCGTTGTTTCTCTGTCCAGGTGTATGCGTTATTTTGTAGGCATTTCGTTAAAAATCTTGCCAATGTACACTTGTTCTTATCTCTTTGTAGAAAAAAGGCATTAGTCACGATGCATGCGTGGATGTGCTTTGAACCGCTAAGGCTTATATGAAGGCCTAATATTATGTCGGTGCAACCTGTCGCAGAGGGGCATATATGGAAAAGACCAAAGTTGTCATAATGGGCGCAGCCGGAAGGGATTTTCACAATTTCAATGTCTACTTCCGAGATAGTGATGAATACGAAGTTGTAGCCTTCACTGCCACGCAGATACCAGGCATAGAAAAGCGGGAGTATCCGCCTGAGCTCGCAGGCCCCAAATATCCCAAGGGCATACCGATTTATTCAGAGAAAAAATTGTCTTGGCTTATTACAGAGCACGATGTAAACGAGGTGGTTTTCGCCTATAGTGATGTTACTCACGAACACGTTATGCATAGAGCTTCGACAGCCCTAGCTTGTGGTGCTGATTTCAGACTAATGGGACCCTCAACAACAATGCTGAAGGCTAAGGTTCCTGTGGTATCAGTCTGCGCAGTCAGAACAGGATCTGGAAAGAGTCAGACCTCCAGAAGGGTCAGCAAGATCCTGAAGAAACTGGGATTCAACGTCGTTGTTGTGCGTCACCCCATGCCCTACGGTGACCTGCGCAAGCAAATATGGCAAAGATTCGCATCCTTTGAGGACTTAGACAAGTATGAGTGCACAATAGAGGAGAGAGAGGAGTACGAACCCCACCTCATAAACGGGATAACAGTCTATGCAGGCGTCGATTATGAAAAGATTCTGAAGAAGGCTGAGAGAGAGGCAGACATAATCGTTTGGGACGGAGGCAACAACGATCTCACATTCTACAAATCGGACCTACACATAGTGGTGACCGACCCACACAGGCCAGGGCATGAATTGACCTATCATCCAGGAGAGACAAACCTAAAGATGGCAGATGTAATCATCATTAATAAAGTAGAGACTGCGGACGCTGAGAGTATTGAAAAGGTCAGAAGGAATACTAAGGCGGTTAACTCCGACGCCATCATAGTTGAGGCGGCTTCGCCGATAACAGTTGACGACCCCGAGCGGATTAAGGGGAGAAAGGTCCTAGTTGTCGAAGACGGCCCAACTCTGACTCATGGAAACATGGCTTATGGCGCAGGAACTATAGCTACGAAAAGGTTGAAGCCAAAGGAAATAATGGACCCGCGTCCCTACACCATAGGATCAATAAAGACAATCTTCAACAAATACAAGCATCTAGGAGCCTTACTTCCCGCCATGGGATATAACAAGGAACAGACAAGCGAACTGGAAGAGACCATCAATTCGACACCCTGTGAAGTGGTCGTCATTGGAACCCCTGTCGATCTGAGGCGAATCTTGAATATGAGCAAACCTGCAGTAAGAGTTACATACGAACTTCAGGAGGTCAGTAAGCCCGATCTTGAGGACATATTGAAAAGCCGCTTTCTGAAGCG
>CP070749.1:302644-305377 GCA_020348365.1 Candidatus Bathyarchaeota archaeon | reverse complement strand
CTAGAGGAGGCAGTCTCTCATGGTGCCCAGCTAATTGCTTTTCCTGAATTGGCCTTTGATTTCTTTCTACCACAGTACCCTGTCTCTTCTCGGGCTCTCAATCTAGCTGAACCCATACCTGGACCAACGACTGAAATATTCTCTCGAAAGGCAAAACAGTTCAACGTAGTGATCGTGCTCAACCTCTTCGAAAAGGAAGGAAATGCGAGGTATGATTCTTCGCCGGTGATTGATGCAAATGGGGAAATTGCTGGAAAAACCCGAATGATTCACATAATCGAGGCGCCAAGTTTTCATGAGAAAGGCTACTATTCACCGGGGAATCTCGGAGCCGGAGTGTTCAATACCACTATCGGACGAATTGGAGTAGCCATTTGCTACGACCGCCATTTTCCTGAATACATGAGGGCTCTAGCTCTCAAAAGAGCGGAATTAGTCGTGATTCCTCAAGCGGGAGCTGTAGACGAATGGTCGCCAGGAATATTTGAAGCAGAGCTTCAGGTTGCTGCCTTCCAGAACGGATACTTCACTGCGTTAGTCAATCGGGTTGGAGCAGAGGACTTGTTGACGTTTGCTGGAGAGTCTTTCGTCACTGATCCTGACGGACGAGTTATCGCTCGTGCTCCCAAATGCAGAGATCATACGCTATACGCAGACATCAATTTTGAACAGATTGAGGCAAGCCCTGCAAGAAGACACTTCCTCTTAGATCGAAGACCTGCCACATATGCGACCCTTTGATTCGTGCACCAACCTTTTTCTAAGAGCACTGGATCATGATCCGTGTAAAAACATAAATGGAATCTGCCTCTCTAAGAGACGTTGTGAGGAATCATTGTCGAATAACAAGAGTGTCGAATTGCGGAAAATCTGGAACTGCTTCGATGGAGGGCCAAATGTTTTCCCTGCTACTGCATATGGTGATCAGCCGCGCGCGCACGAGCAGCACTTCTCTATTGGAGTTCAAGGATCTTAGGGAAGATGGTATTGGATTGTGACCTGGGCAACGTCCGCCCTCCCAAGTCCACATAGGCATTAGGCGATTTGGATGGTAGTCAAAGAGGTCTATGCAAAGACTATCTTATCTAGATCCAAAGTCTCAGACTACACGATCAATCCATACATCGGCTGCGAACACAACTGCACCTACTGCTACGCAAGATTCATGAGACGATTCACAGGCCACAAGGAAGCATGGGGGAGCTTCGTAGACGTGAAGATAAACGCAGCAAGCCTGCTGCAACATGAAATACAGAGAAAACGAATAGGCAGAGTATGGATGAGCGGGGTTTGCGATCCTTACCAGCCCCTTGAGAAGAAGTACGAAATGACGAAGAAATGCCTCAAAATTCTATCAAATCACAACTGGCCTGTCACAATCCAGACAAAATCTCCCCTTGTACTGCGCGATATAGGACTGCTACGAGGAATGGAAGAGGTCGAAGCTGGATTCACAATCACAACAACCGACGATAGAATCAGAAGAATCTTTGAACCCAACTGCCCGCCAATCCACGAAAGAATTGAAGCACTAAGAAAGTTACATTCAGCAGGCATCAAAACATATGCGATGATAGCACCTTTACTTCCAAATGCTGAAGAACTGCCAGCACGACTAGGCGGAAAAGCAGATTACGTCTTGATCGATAGGATGAACTATCACCACGCTGACTGGGTATACCGGAAACATAAGCTGCAATATGCAATGACCACCAACTTTTTTGCAGAAAAGGGAAGAGAACTCGTCAGCTCCTGTAGAAGGAAGCAGATCCCCTGTCAGATTCTATTCTGAAAGACTGGAAAAAACCTAAGTATCTTCACCTATTCCACTCTGTATGCGCGCACGGCGGGTCTTGCTCCAATGCAACAAACAACACCGTTGTGTCTGCATAAAAGTTATATATGTCGCTTTCTATTTGATATTTGTCGAATTAAAACAGTCAAATGTGAATTTAAAGAGGATTGGAGTCAAAATGTCAGAAGATCTGAAAGATGAGATGAAGAGACTGAAGGAAGAACTCGCAATCATGAAAGAAAAACTCAGAGAGATGGTTGAAATAAGACAGGAGAGGGGGCGCGGCATCTACATAGATGTGGGCAACCGCGTGCACGACTACGTCGAAGATGTCATGGAAGGCGTTGCTGAGGGTATACAAGGTGAACTCGAGAAATCCATTTTCATAGGTCCAAGAGGCGTAAGAATCTCCAGAGGAAGAGAATCCGACAGGGGAGAGGAAGAAATGCCAGTCAGCTTCTCGGAAGTAGCGGAAGTCATGAGCGCCCTGGGACAAGAACACAGGCTGAGAATACTGCGCGAACTAATGCATGGTGGGAGATACATCAGTGGACTCCAAGAGAAGTTGTCTGAAATCACTACAAGCACCCTCTCCAGCCACCTCGACGTCCTCCAGAAGGCAGGCCTAGTAGTACAAGAAAAAGTCAGGGGACGCTACCTCATAACCATACCCGGCAGAGCCGCCTACAAAATGGCGAGAAGAGTCACCAAATTCCTCGAAAAAGGGAGAAAAGAATAATGCAGCGACGCTATCAACTAGGCTCAACCATCTTGAAAACAGTAAAGGCCATAAAGCTATGGGAATCAGAAAGAGGCATAGTAGAAGTCAGCAAGAATACACTGGCCATCTCAATAAAACTTGATGATCAAGGAAGAGGATACATATTCCACGGTCATGGCAAACTACTGCTCGACACCATAGTCGAAACAGAAGAAGG
>CP070749.1:299759-302544 GCA_020348365.1 Candidatus Bathyarchaeota archaeon | reverse complement strand
CCTTCAGACCCTCAACGGACTTCTGATAGACCTCATGCTTTGGAGAGGCAAGATTCAGGAGATATGGTGTATGAACAAAGACTGGGCACACTCCGCTTTCCCTCACTTTGAATCTGAAGCTTTCAACCTCTTCCAAATCTAGGCTTTTGGAGCGCCACCCACGGGGATTCCGAGAGAACATCTGCAATGTGTTACATTCTCTTTCCACAGCCCTGTCAACCGCTTTATCAATTGACCCCACAATTGACAGGTGAAGGCCCAGCCTCATCCTTAATCTCATCCTTCATATCTAGATTGGCGGTTTGATCTCTTTCCTCTTCGAATGCGGCATTTTCATCCACTTCTTGAAGTCAGAGTCGGGTGGCGCCGCCTCGAAGAGCTCTTTCCTGCGGCACTCCAGCAGATTGCTTTCCTTTCCTAGAGATTCTGCGGCTGTTAGGATGTTGTGACCCGCCTTTGAAGCGGCATTGAAGATTGTTTGACAAGCCGCTCTCCAATTTCCGTCTCGGAGGATGTGATGTTCCAAGATCGTTGTTGGAATGCTTTTGACGAGCTTCTCCAAGTTTCTCATGCCCCGCTGAACATGTGCCTCATCCACCCTGAACTCCGCTAAGTATAGTGGGGGTCCGCCGATGATCAGCAAGTCTGGGATCTCTCCTCGGATTATCTCTAGTGTTGGGTTGCACATTGGGCCCTCCACATCTGATGTGTACATCATTCTCTCGTTACCATAGTCAATGGTTACCATTAGCACCCAGCCGAGGGAGGTGTTTTTGATTCCGTGAAAAACAGGTTGAGAGAACTTCAGTTTGGTGTCTCCGAACTCGAAGGTCCTGCCATCAGCAATTTCCAACTTCTTCGCAAGCTTTCCAGCAGTCCTTCTGAACATCCATCCTCTACGTCTCTGGCCGTAATTTATCTTGGATCGATGATTCTTAGCCAAAACAACTTTATGTTCATAAATCTCCTCTGCAATCGTCGCAGATGACCAGTTGCAGAACCAGTCCGTGAATGATGGCGTGTGATGGTCAAAGTGGTAATGACTTATCGTAACAACATCCGCCTTCTCTGCAGCTCTAGATATTCTCTCTCGACACTCTGCCAGCGCCTGGTACTCTCTAGGATGTGGCGAAAGGCCCCAGCGACTCGGACCCAAAGAGGCTGCCGCATCCAAAAGAACCTTCACGTCCGGTGTCTCCACAAGGGTGCACATGGACCTGACCCCCATGCTTTCCGCAGCTAATGTGGTGACTCTGATGTTCCTCAGCATCGATCTCCAACACGTTTATAGAGATATACCCTTTTATGTTGGGTTCGCATTAATGTTGTGTGGTGGGCGATGACGACTCTGGCCCCACTGAGCAGATGATTTGAATCTTGAATGCTTATTTAAGATGTGAATCATGAACAAGATGACGAGGATCTTGAGTGCGCGAGTCCACCGCGAATTTCTGTACTCTGCACAGGATTGACAGACTTGCATGCGTTCATGACTATGACAAGCGTTTGCGCATAATTGATTTAAACGACATACCATTGAGATTTTGTGGTGACGACGTGTATATCTGGTTCTCCATTTGCGTACTGGTTGCAATTGCGATGATTCCTCCTTATTTTCTGTCGGTTGAGCACCTGAAATTTCAGGGAAGATATGGAAAGGAGAAGGGAAACAGAATATGTGCTATTCTTGGGCTCATCTCAGGATGGGGTTTCTTCCTCTCTTGGATAGGTATCTGGGTTGCGCCTCAGCCTAGAATCATCCTTCCAATTCTAGGGAGTCCATCAATTGTATTGCCTGCCATCAATCTGCGGATTCCTCTGCTTCATCTGATAGTTAGCATTTTCTTCTTGATGCCTGGCGCTTGGTTTGGGGTAAATGGAGTAAGAGGGACGACGTTAAGGGTGGCGGAAACGCATAGGACAGAGAAGGTCGTCACCGGAGGGATTTATTCTATTGTCAGGCACCCGCAATATCTTGGGGGATTGCTTGCGCACGTGGGAATTTCCTTTCTTTTGTCTGCATTGTATTCTCTGCTCTTCACTCCCTTAATTATGATACTCATTGTTCTCATCTCGATGAAAGAGGAAAGGGAGCTGATCAGAGAGTTTCGGCTGGAATACGAAGAATATAGGAAGAGAGTGCCAATGTTGATACCTGGGTTGAGACGGCATTGGCAAGATTAGCTATGCATACGAAAGATTTAAGTATCTCAGTTACATCTTACAAAATACACACTACAGCATTACGTGAGTTGAAGAAGATGGTGGAAGACAAAACCAAGGAAAAGGTTGAAAAGAAGGAGAAGGTCGTAATGGCGGTATGTTGCCCAGAAGACGAGTCTGCAGAGAATATCAAAGAGAAGGTTCTACTGCAGTTGGGCGAGAGATTGGAGGGCAGGAGTAACGTGGTGATGACCCGCCTGAACGACGAGGACCTGAAGCAGATAGACGCCCTAGTCGAGGTGGAAGTGTTCAAGAGCAGATCTGAAGCCACAGCGTTCTTCATTAAAGAGGGAATGCAAGCGCGGAAAGATCTTTTTCAGAAAGTCATGTCAACAGTGGACAAGATTAGAGAGCTGAAGGAACAAGCAAAGAAATCACTCAGCCAAGGATAGACTCGATGACTAAGAGACTGAGGTTTTAGCATGGAAGAAGAAAAGATGAGAAAAGAAGTGCGCGAAGGATACGCCAAGATAGCAAAGGAAGGACTCTGCTGCGGTCCCACGACTTCATGCGTTGACAGCCCTACGGCGCACGAAGAACTCGGCAAGAAGATGGGTTACAC
>CP070749.1:296861-299659 GCA_020348365.1 Candidatus Bathyarchaeota archaeon | reverse complement strand
CGGTTCTGGTCCAGGAGCTGGCATGGCGTTGATGTTTGTCATCTCTGGAGCTTTAGGGATACTAGTAGGTTTTGGAGGGTATGCGATTTCTATTGTACGGAATGTTGAAGATATCTTACCAGATCATGTCACAGAAGTTGAACCTTCAGATAGGCGCGAGCCAGAGGATTTCCGCGACAAGTCGAATTCTTAGACTTCCAGGGTGCCTCACGCATGTATTCCTCTAGGGCTAGAAAAAGAAAGAGTCTTTAACAAACCCCTTGCTCCAATAATGGTGGAGCCAACCAGGTGAACCTGTTGAGTGAGACAACTAAGGAGCATAAGGCTGAAGCGCCTAAGAAGTTGAGTTTCGCCGTCTTCGTCTGCAGCAGTTCCAGATTTAAAGGGTGGCAAAAGAAGGGCAAGATAGATGATCCCAGCGGAGACCTGATCGTCGAGCTTCTGGAGGGGGCAGGCCACGAAGTGGCTTTGCGCGGTGTCCTTCCCGATGACGGAGCGGTCATCCATCAGGGTGTACTGAAGGCTTTGGGCACAAAAGAGGTGGATGCTATGATTACTTGCGGGGGGACTGGCGTCGGAGCCAGAGACGTAACGATAGAGGCTGTCAAACCCTTACTGGAGAAGGAGATACCTGGCTTCGGGGAGCTCTTCAGAAGACTGAGCTATGATGAGCTTGGCTCCGCCGCTTTGATGAGCCGTGCCCTGGCCGGCGTGGCCAAAGGAAAAGCAGTATTTATCTTGCCTGGTAGTCCACAGGCTGTGAGGCTCTGTGTTGAAAGGCTTATATTGCCCGAGGCTTCGCATATCGTGAAGCATACTCGTGAGTAACCATGGTTCTCGTTGACAACTACGGTCGTTCAACCCTAAGTCTGCGAATCGCGATCACTCAGAACTGCAATCTCCGATGCGGATACTGCCATAGAGAAGGGGAGACGGCCATAGGCAACTCTGAGGAGATGACTGACAACGAGATTGTGGGAATCGCTAAAGCCGCGATTAATCTGGGAATCTCTAGGGTGAAACTGACTGGCGGAGAGCCTCTATATAGAAAGGATATCGTGGATATCATTTCTGGAATCAACAAGCTAAGAGGATTGCAGGATTTAGCCATGACCACCAACGGGTGTTTCCTGGCATCATTAGCAAAGAACCTAACGGCTGCTGGCTTGCGAAGGGTGAATGTGAACATTCCAACACTAAACACTGAGAAGTATCGAAATCTTACTGGTGGGAATCTGAGGAACGTAATTGATGGAATCAGCGAGGCTGTTAGGGCGGGCTTGTTCCCTGTCAAGCTGAACATGGTTCTACTTCGAGACGTGAACACCACAGAAGTCGAGCGCATGATAGGCTTCGCGGAACAAACGGGAACGATTCTCCAAGTGATCGAGTTGGAGCCGATAAACGTCAGTGAAGAATACTACAAGAAGCATCACTACGAGTTGGATGAAGTCGAGAATTGGCTGGAGAAGGAAGCTCACGAGATCAAGACCCGAAAGCACATGCAAAACCGCAGAATATACTTTCTGCCAAGAGCGAAAGTTGAGGTTGTCCATCCAATAGAGAACACGGAGTTCTGCCAACACTGCACAAGATTAAGAGTGACAAGCAACGGAAAACTGAAACCGTGCTTGCTAAAGAACGACAACCTTATTGATGTTCTCACTCCCATGCGCAACGGTGCTGACGATAAAGAACTAACTCAACTATTCATTGAAGCCGTCAAGAGACGCGAACCATACTGCCATTCATGAAGAAAATCGAATCAAACGTGCACATATGATCTGCTTCATTGTTTGAAAATGACGACTGTATCAATCAACAGTTTCCGGTGTCATGTTCGGATTCTGCGTGTTCTCGCAGCCATGCTAGGTCGAATGTTAGGGTGATTTGTATCTTACCCTTTTGGATTGTAGGGGGTGAGACTTGAATTGGCGGCGTGCTCCTTCTCTTTCGTCTGGCATATGGAATTCTTGGCTTGTAGCCGATCTTCTGTTTCCTTTCATCTTGAACGGAAAAGCGGGAACATTGCGATGCACGCTTGCATTGCTTACACATCGGATGCTCTCCATCAAAGCTCCAGCCGAATTTTGGACAGCTGTTTATTTCCACCTTTTTTCACCAAAACTGCTTCCATTATCGTGGAAGACTCTTCTACATACAGAACTATATTCTAGAACTCTATAAAAGGGAATTTTCCACTCACCCAATATATCGAAAATGATAAGATTTCGCCTCAGAATCGGAAGGGTTCGCGCAAACGCGTACATACATGCATCCACTCATAGCCGGCTTCTGCTAATTTGTAAGATGCGAATTCAACCAAAAGGCTGAAATCAGAAGGTTTTGATTCTCCTTTGGTTGACTTGGACAGGAAAACGATACTTGGATTGTCAAGTTTTCAATTCATGGCAATGGTACGAAGAGGCTTATTCTATACTTTCTTGTCAATCTATTTGAATGTGAGGCTTGGGCTCTCAGTGACTGAGACAACACTGCTGGCAAGTCTCACAATGATAGCTAATAGCACTTCACAAACGTTCGTGTGGGGTAAGATATCGGATAAATATCAAGCCCGTGCCAGCTTGATAATCATTGGAGAAACGACCGCGGCCCTCGGCTATGTACTAGTGTATTTCATTCACGCTTACATGCTCGACCTCAATAATCCGATCGCTGCCGGATATAGTATCATCGGAGGGCTCACTCTCCTCGAGTTCTTCTGGTCAATGAGCAATCTGGGATGGAGCGCCCTTGTCTCAGATCTAACGATATCTAAAGAGAGAGGGAGGTTGATG
>CP070749.1:293918-296761 GCA_020348365.1 Candidatus Bathyarchaeota archaeon | reverse complement strand
ACAGCAGCAGAACTTCCAGAGGGCGGGGGAGGAGCCGCAGGAGCAGGAGTCGGAGCCGGTATGGGCTTGGCAATGGGGACAACGATGGCTGAACAGATGCGACGTCCCACAACCCCTGAGCGGCTTGTTGTGTGTCAGGGCTGTGGAGCCACAAACCCCATTGGAACAAAGTTCTGCGGGAACTGTGGGAAGAGCCTCGCACCGGTGCCCAAAGTGAAGTGTCCGAAGTGTAAAGCTGAGGTTGAGGCCACGATGAAGTTCTGTGGCAGCTGCGGGGCTAAACTGAAGCCTGAGGAAATCGATTGCCCGAAGTGTGGCGCAAAGAGCCCTGCGGGGACCAAGTTCTGTGGCGAGTGCGGGAAGAAACTTCAATAATCCCTTCTTTCTCTTTTTTTCGAAAACTCCACGTTAAACAGCTAGTTCTTAATCATTGAGCCGCAGTCTCCATATGCCTGCATGGACACTAGGAAAGATTATTAGATTTCAAACAAGGATCATCCATGGTGGATCAGGAATGAGCGAAGCCGGAAAGAGGGGAATTGAAATAGCAAAGATCGGATTGGGAGTTTCTATTGCTATGCTTATTGTCTTGTTAATCTCCAGTGCTTGGCTTTACACCCAAACGACAATTCTACAGACTGAGGTGAACAACCTAGAATCTAAGTACAATGACTATGTGGCAACCCACGGCCACTCCAACTCAGAATATCAGATGCTCTCCATAAACCACACCCAACTAGAAGAAAGCTATCAAGCACTCACGCAATCCTGCAACCAGCTACTGCTTGAATTCAACAACCTCACGGGGGAACATCAAGCTCTAACGGAAAATTACAGCCAGCTGCAACTCTCATATCAACAGTTCAACACAACCTATCAAGACCTGAAAGATGAGTACGAACAGCTGGAAACCACGCATCAAACGCTTAACGCTGCCTACAATTCATACAGAGAAGCATACAGAGCACTCGTCTCTACAATAAACCTTCATGTGGATCATCCAAGTCAGGATGAGAAGTCTCTGATAACTCCAGAAGACCCAGCCGTCGAGAATAAGGTTCAAGAAATCACAGGAGGATGGAGCAACACATCAGACTGGACAGAGTACTGGACCGAAGTCAAAATGATGTATGACTGGGTGGTGAACAACATCGAATACAGACACGACGGCTTATACCCCCACCTACCCGCAGATCCCAACTATCAAGTGAGGCAATTCGGCGAAATGTGGCAGTTCCCCAACCAGACCCTAGATCTAGAGAGAGGAGATTGCGATGACATGGCAACACTCCTCTGCAGCATGATCCACTCCTACGACAACAACGAGAATGATGTAGAATGCATCGCCATCACACAACACATGGCAGTTTATATCCCAGTCGCCGAGGATGAAGTCTGCATACTCGATCCCTCAGGACGCTATTACACAAATACAGGATTTCCATTCTATGAAATAACCAGCAAGGACATCTTAAACGAGGTTAACGACTGGTTGGATTACTGGCGCACGCACGGCATAGAATATCCTGTGGTGGACTGGATCTTCTCAATAAATATCTGGAAAGGCTTCTGGAACACCGATTCCTTCATTAGCTGGCTATACGGCCGATACCAGGATTAATGCGACTCACACGTTAACACTTTCATTAAGAGATGCAAAGGTGAAACTCTTTTTATTGAACAAATGGACTAATGAAGTGGAACCTGCAGAAAGGAAACCTTTGGCAATGCCTAGACAGATTATTGGTCACGGCACCTGGTTTGACAAAATGGCTGTTGAAATACTGGAAAGGGAGCGCAGCCTAGGCAGGAGCCTCGACCTAGTCAGAACTGAAATGGGAATTACCGCCTCAGGCTTTCCTCACGTTGGCAGCCTCGGCGACGCTGCGAGATCATTCGCGGTGACATTGGCGTTGAGGGCAAAAGAGCACAACTCAGAGCTAATCGCCTTCTCTGATGACAAGGATGGATTGAGAAAGGTTCCCGCCGGAATGCCCCAATCCTTGAAGAAGTATCTGGGCTTTCCAGTGTCTTCTATTCCCGACCCTTACAAATGTCATAAAAGCTATGGGAGACATATGAGTTCCCTTCTATTGGAGGCATTGGAGAAGTGCGGAATAGATTACAGGTTCATGTCTGGCGACGAATCCTATAGGAGCGGACTGTTCAACAAGGAAATCGAAACAATACTCCTAAACGCAGAAAGAATTGGAGAAATCATCAAGGAAGAAGTAGGGCAAGAGAAATTCATTGAAGCCCTCCCATACTTCGCGGTTTGTTCCAACTGCGGACGCATCTACACCACTCAAGCACATGACTTCCTACCTAAAGAAAACAAGATTCTCTACTCCTGCGAAGGCATGGAGATCAAGGGACAATGGATGGAAGGCTGCGGGCACAAAGATGAAGCAGACTATACTAAAGGAGAGGGAAAACTCAGCTGGAAAGCAGAGTTCGCAGCCAGATGGAAGGTTCTGGACATACGATTCGAAGCCTATGGCAAAGACATTGCAGACTCCGTCAGAGTAAACGACCGAATATGCCAAGAGATCCTGAACTATACACCACCAATGCACGCAAAATATGAGATGTTCCTGGACATAAGCGGGAAACGATATTCTAAGTCTGCGGGACGCATATTCAGTCCACAGCTCTGGTTCCGATACGGGTCACCTCAATCCCTGCTACTTCTCATGATGAAGCGGTTTGTCGGCGCTCGAAGTTTATCGGTTACGGACATACCGAAATACATGAATGAACTCGATGAACTTGAAGACATACACTTCGGAAGGAAAGAAATCACCGATGAGAAAGACCGTGCCAAGCTTAGCGGCCTCTACAAA
>CP070749.1:290964-293818 GCA_020348365.1 Candidatus Bathyarchaeota archaeon | reverse complement strand
GTGAGGAATGAGTTGGCTGGACTCTGGAGAGGGTCTGACCGAATACTGGTGGCTTTTGGGGCGCCTGCTGAGGGGTTGCATGAGATCGTGTCGAGGGAGGGTGTCAAGCTTGAGGAGATTGCAGATTTCGTTATTAATATGGTTCCTGGTCAAGGGACCGAGACCGTCAGGACTGAGGAGGCTGTTTCTGCGTCTTTGGCTCTGCTTAACTGTCTGTAGGTATTACTGTCATCACCGAAGTGTGGGCGTTTAATGCATATATACCTCAAAGTTTAGACTGAACTCTCCAGATTCGCGGACGCACATGTTGAAGTAGTTATGCCCCGCGTCTCCTATTTAAGAACCGAGCTCTCGTCTCCTCAGAAACTAAAAGGAGAGTATGCATACACAGCGATGTAGCTTCGTGTGTGGTGTCAAACGCCTCTGGCATAGGCTTCCGCTTCTGTGAGAAGCCTATTTACATCTTCATCGGTGTGAGCAGTACTTAGAGCACCGTTCTTTCCTGGCAGGAAAAAGACACCTTTCGTAATGAGATGCAAGTGATAATCCAGTAGTCTTTCTCGGTCGGCTCTGAAGGCTCCATGAACGTCCTTCACTTCTTCTTCGGTGAAGTGCGTGTGGAAAAGCGAGCTCACACCAGTAACCTGAACATTGACTCTACACTTTTCGAAGATATCAGAAAGTTGCCCTCGAACATAATCTCCATGCTTGTCCAACTCGTTTAGTAGCCGCCCGTCTTCGAGCATTCTCAGAGTTGCCAAGCCAGCAGTCATGGTAATCGGATTTGCGCAGAATGTTCCGCCGTGAAAAGAGAACCGTGGTCTCTTATATGTGAGTGCATCCATCTGTTGCATGGGCTCCTGGCGTCCTGCAATGGCTCCGACTGGGAAGCCACCACCAAGTATTTTGCCAAGGATCGTGATGTCAGGCAGAATTCCGTAGTGTTGTTGGGCTCCACCGGGGGAGAGCCTGAATCCGGTTATGACTTCGTCAAAGATCAGTAATGTTCCTCTTTCGGAACAGATTTCTCTGAGCCCCATCAGAAATTCTCTCTCGGCGGGAATACAGCCTCCCGCTCCGATCACGGGTTCAACAATGATCGCAGCCATTTCTTCATTCTTAACTCTTCTTCTTACTTCTTCGATGTCGTTATACGGCAGTGCAAGCGTGTCTTTTGAAGTTCCTGACGTTAGACCGCCAGATTCAGGGATGTCTAGTGGAGGTTTAACAGCAGTATGGACTGCATCGTATCCTCCGTGCCACCCGCCCTCAAACTTGGCGATCTTTTCGCGGCCAGTGTATGTCCGGGCAAGTCGAATGCTGTACATGGTGGCTTCGGTTCCAGAGTTGGTGAATCGAACCATCTCAGCGCTCGGAACCATCCCAACCACTTGTTCAGCTAAAGCGATTTCAAGTTCGTGACTTGTCCCGTATTGTGTTCCCTTCTCGATCTGTTGTTTCACCTCTTCCATTATCTCAGGAGGAGAGTGTCCTAGAATGAGACTGCAGTGCCCGATCCAGAAGTCAATGTACTCGTTACCATCAACATCAAAGAGCTTGCTTCCCTTCGCCTCTGCTGTATAGAACGGGTATGGTTCGAAATGCCGTATTATATATGAGACTCCAGCGGGGAGCACCTTGCACGCCTTCTCATACAATCGTCTAGACTTAGAAGTCCTTAATCCATAGTTCTTCAACCCAACCAAGACTGCCACCTGATTATGTTTTTATCGGGTCCCGCTATAAAGCGTAACTGTCTCTTTAAAACAGACCAGCTTGTGAGGTCCAACGATGACTATTGAGAAAATGGTTCTGCTATCTCTCCTGAAAATGACACGAGAAGGCCCGGTCTCAAAGGGCTTGGTCAGTATCGATGCGCGAATTCCGGTTCAAGTCACTGAGGATATACTTCAGAAAATCTCCAATGAAGGGCTTGTTCAACTAGGTGATAAGAAGATTGAGGCATCATCGAACCAACGTGTCAAGATTGCAGTCCGTGCCATTGGGCTTGGTGCAGATTTCGAAAGAGCATGTCGAGCCTTGAGGTGGGTTGAATTTGAAAACATCACCGGTACAGCCTTCCTAGCCAACGACTTCACCATCAGAAAGCGCTTCCGCTTCAGACAAGCCGGAAGAAGACGGGAGATCGATGTTATTGGCTGTAAAGAACCCACTATTGTCTGCGTAGACTGCAAACACTGGCGTTATGGATGGGGGAAGTCCGCGTCCGCGAAGGCTGTTGAAGCACAGATAGAACGGACAAAGGCGTTGGCAAGCATGCATCCAATGGATCCAAAATTGGGATTGACCAGCTGGAGAAAGGCTATTTTTATCCCGGTGATCTTGTCATTGGTTCCCGCCCCAGTTAAGTTCCATAAGAAGACGCCGATAGTCCCAATTCTGCAACTCCAAGATTTTCTGAACCAGCTTCCTGCCTACGTAAGCTCGTTAAAGCACTTCTTGTTGAAAGCCTATTGGAATAAACAAGGATCATCCATGAAAATACGATAGGCCATAGCTTAAGTAGAACAGTTAAATAGGAGATTTCTTCATGGACACAAACAATTCAATATACATTTGACCTCTCCAGATTATTGTAATGAATCTGATAAGAGCCACGCCAGTATGACCAAGAGCGTGCACACAGCTCCAATATCCTTTGGTCTTTACAACTTCTAGTAAATTTCTTCTCACTCAAGAAGTATAATTTGCGCCATATAGTTATAGATGCATGTGATTCATAAAAAGAACGCGCGCGCATCTTGGGGAATCATTACAATTCCTGAATCTTCAGTATCTCTACTATTGTTCCCCACTGGTGATATGATCCTTGGCTAGGGGATTTTTTTGCTTC
>CP070749.1:287974-290864 GCA_020348365.1 Candidatus Bathyarchaeota archaeon | reverse complement strand
CTAGCTTGTGAGATCTTATGATCTCTGTTAATTTTGAGACTAGAGCCAGAGAATAGCAGCATGGAACGCGGTCAAAGAGCGGGTATGAGAGGAGCTCCACCTGGTGAAAGGAAAAGTCTATCTCATCTCCTAATCGAACAGGCTTATCATAGCTGACCAAATGTAACTCGTGCTTCTCCGCCAATAGGTGTGCCAGTTCTGTGGCTATGATTCCGCTTCCGCCAAAAGTGGGAAAGCATGCAATACCTATTTTCATCTCAAGAACGCCACCGGCTCATCTATCTTCAGGGGATTATTGCAGAAGAATGGTTCTCCATGTTTAACGCCTACTTTTAAACCATAGAGCTGATCTCTCAGCTCGATTGAGGTAAGCAGCCCTTCTATGCCCAGCATTAATTCCATCTGGGATTTGTAGGCTTTGATGGCTTCCAATTTCTTATCGTAACTCTTCGTGACGTCGACTACGAAAGAGGGAGCGAACGTTTTGTGGACCATGTAGTAAGCAACCATCTTGATTTGGTGAGTTTTGTGGCCTGTTTCGATTTTGGGCAGTTTGGCAAAGAAAGCCGCCTTGTCCACGAGTTCCCTGCTTGCTGCATGGTCAGGGTGCTGCTCATCTCCATAGGGGGCTATCAGAACTGTGGGTTGGTGCTGTCTGATTATTCCGGCTAATCTTTTTGCTTCGTCAAAGCCTGAATTCAGTCTGCAGTCTCCATAGTCCATGTTTTCGCGGACTTCCACTCCGAGTATCTTAGCTGCTTTGGCTGCTTCCTGCATCCTTATCTCGCCTGTTCCTCCGGTTCCTAATTCGCCCTTAGTCAGGTCTACGATTCCAACGCGATACCCCTTCGCACACAGCTTGGCGATGAGGCCGCCACAGCACAATTCCACATCATCTGGGTGCGGGCTGAAAGCAAGCATATCTAGCATTCTATCACCCTGTGTTCACCGTAGTTGGCTTCAAGGAAGTCTTGATGAACCTTCTTTAAGAACTCCTTTCCGAATTTTATGAGGTACTCTAGGACGTTTATCTGTCTCTCTTGAAGGTCTCCGTTGGGAAAAAGATTTCTGCTTGCTTTGGTGATTTGTTGCCGGGCAATCGAATCCTTTTTTTTCAGCTTCGAAGCGACCTTGTCTTCCAAGCCCTCTATTGTCTTAAGGATCTTGCCCCTGGCGAGAAAGCAGGGTTCCTTGAGAGTTTGATCAATGGATTCCGCCCGTCTGGTCACTTCAACCATTCCCTCCTGAACCTCACTTTTGAAGGAGCTGAAGACATCGTCAACTCTATCCTTTGGTATTCTTTTCAGTAGTTTCTCTGGATTCCTCAATTCCTGAATCTGCGCCTTGTATTTCGTGAGGACTCTGGAGACTTTCTTCTCGACTACTGTACCGCCATATCTGGGATAGATGACGGGCCTCTCCAGGGAAAAGAAGTAGTATACTCCTTTCAGCTGCGCCTGATAAGCTATCTCGTTTGGCCCAGCCACATAAGCGAATGTGGGAAGGAGGAAGTCCTGAGTGATAGGTCTGGTGACAGCATTCGCACTGAATCTGTAGGGATCATCCTCCAAGAGACGGAGGAGCTCTCTTTGAGAGTAGGTTTCGTTGGCTGCCTGAAAGTTTCCGTTGTATGTAACTCGCAGTCGTCTCCCTTCATCGTCAAAGATGAAGAAGTTGCATATGTCAGGTTTTTTGCGGATTTTCGGCGGATAACCTAGCTTTTTGAGTTTGTGACCTGCTTCAGTAAGGATCTGCGTACATTCAGTTGGTCTGCTAATTAGCCTGTTAAAGATAGGAGCCATCAGATCCCGGAGAGGTTGAGGCTCTATCATAACGAGTCCCGATTCTCCAAAGAGATGAATCATAAGTCTGGAGAAGAAGTCGCCTAGAGTGGATGATTCCTGAATAATCATGCTGATCTCCTTCAGTAGGGGCTTCTTGAACTCTGAGTTCGGAGAAACATCCTCTACTATGGACAATATCTTCTTCAATTCGGATTTGTCAACGCGCATGTGGGAGAAGGCTTCACCTCCCATCTCACGATCGTATCGGATGCCAAGTGGCTCATTCTTCCTGAATATCACGATATGATCAACTTCGGAGAAGTCATCGTCTTCAGACGCATTCCAGAAGACGGGTACAAACGACTGCTTCTCATCAGACATTATCTCACATAATACAATGGCTGAGATCGCTTTGTATACGGTGTAGAGAGGACCTGTGAATATGCCTGGTTGCTGACCGGTGACTATGGCGTAGGTGTCTGATTGAGAAAGAGACTCAATGTTCCTGATTGCTGGTTCAGGCGCGTTTAATCTCCGGTTGTAGCTCAGCAGCTTATCCACAATCTTCTCTCGATCTACCTTGAATCTTCGCATGCTCGGCTTTCTGAAATGTTTGCGGAAGACCTGTTTCAGAGCCTCAGCAGAATTTAGGTAGTCAAGAGTTATCTTCTCTGAAGCCACGAACTCAAAAGGCAATGCACCAGGATTCACTGCAAGCCACTTCTATCTTCATTAAGTTTACCCATCAAGATTACAATCTATACGCATATCGCACGCCTTTAAACCTTCACCACACATGTCCGCATCGCTTGAGGAGATACTTTTATCTCGCAGGCACGTAGGATAGTAGCACTCACTCGAGGATGATTTGGATGTCTGATGAAGTAGAATTAATCAAGACGATTGCTGAAATGGCCTTCGAAAAAATCGACCGCACAACGAAAAACCTCTCTGAGAAGGAGATTGATTGGCAACCGTTGAAAGAGACCAACTCCATAAGATGGATCTTCATGCATCTCTCTCAACAGTGGAATGTGGGAATACCACGAATCTTGAAGGGAAACCCGGACTACAAGCCGAAAGACTGGCCTGAAGACTACGTTGAC
>CP070749.1:284981-287874 GCA_020348365.1 Candidatus Bathyarchaeota archaeon | reverse complement strand
ATGGTTTGCTCCGAGTTGAGGTTGAGATTCTGTTAGACGAGGAGTAAGTCCAGAACATCTAATGTGCGTAGAGGTTGATCTGGCCTTACTTGATGGTCAGAGTTGGCAACTAGGAGGGGAACTTTCATTTCCGCTGCGTGGAGACCGCCGTGTGTTCCTCGATGGGGCGGCAACTCTGGCATGAGATCCCAGCCCATTCGAGAATTGATGATTAAGTCTCCTGAACGCTCGCTCTCAAAGATTTGTGAAATCTGAACTGGTGCGTCAGGGAATTCTGTTTCGCAAGTGGCGGCGAGCCACTCCCGATCGTCCAGCCATTCTCTATATGCAATCTTCCCAGCTTCGACGAGAGAGGCGTAACCCAGAGGATCTGCTCCTTCAATCACATCGTACAAATACTCATTCCGCCCCTTCCTCTTCACTATTCCATGCCCGTCTGTAGAGTATACGTGAGAAGTTGTCTTGTCTTCATTGACGAAAACATGTTGCACCGGCAACAGACCACGAACCAACTCTATGATGTTAACATGTCCGCTTCGAATCTTATAATTTTCAAGATCATCTACAGCTGGTTTCCGCGGCCAATCATGCGGTATGTACTGGAGTGGAAAAGCTTTCTCCTCTGCACCCTCCCTCGCCAAGTAGACATGAGCCATTCCGTTACCGCTAACGGCGACTGTGGCGTCAAACTCACCGAGACCTTGTAGGAAGGTCAGTGGGAAACGGCGAACATCCAGACCGATTGTGCTTAGAAACTGTCCGAAATCGAAATGCAGACTTGTGGGGCGAAGCCCATGATCGGAGCTGATTATGATGGAGGTGTCTTCGTAGAGGTTAAGGTCAATCAGAGTCTTCGCCATGAGCCCAACTTGCTTGTCTACGTTCTGGATTGCGTGCCGCGTGTTTTCTGAAAGGGGGCCATGCTCATGGCTGACCTCGTCCACACCGGGCATGTACACGATGGAGAAGACAGGTGGTTCTGTAGGAAATTTCATGCCACGCATCGCGGATGAGCACCTGTAAGTCAGCTCGAATATGCGTGCTGCAACGGCGTCTGCGTGCTCCCAAGTGAATAGTTTTAGGGGAGCAAAGATTTTAGCAAGAACATTCGCGAGGGGAGGGTACACAAATCTTGCCCCTCGTGTGATGGGCTCGAAGATCGCGGCGGTTGTATGCGCCTTCAGTCTTTCAAAGATGGTTTTGATCTTGCCGCTCATATCCGTATTCATCGCGAAGGCTCCTGGGCCTACGTAGTCCCGTTCAAACTCGAACCAGGATAGGCGTCCATAATACTTGTAGCTGTTCTTTTTTCTGTCAAACCATCGGATGCCGGGTATGTTTAATGGCCCAGGGAATGCGCCTGTGAGAAAGGGAGCATGGGCGGGGCCAGTGGTCGATGGAAAGACGGTTACCGCGTTTTTCACAACAGTGCCGCGGTCTACGATATGCTTCTTGAAGTTTGGTAATTTTCCTTGACTCAACATCTTATAGAGGATGTCAGATCGGCAGCCATCAACGAGGACAAACACAGAACGCAACTGTTTTTCACATCATTGAATGATAGTTGAACCAACAATATAACATTTTGTTGAAGCAGGCATACATGTTCGCACGGTGGAAAAGGTTAATTTGATGTGTGTTCTCAAGTCGTGTTTGGCATGAAGCAGATTAGAGCCGTACTCTTCGATTTGGACAATACGTTAATTGATTTCTTGCGGATGAAGGAAGAGGCCTGTCGAGCCGCCGTAGATGCTATGATCCGGGCTGGATTGAAGATGGATAGAGAGACAGCCTATGCGAGGCTGATGGAGGTTTACTTCGCAGTCGGCATAGAATCAGACACGGCGTTTGCGCGATTCCTGGAGACGCAAGGACAGTTTAAACATAAGACCTTGGCAGCAGCAATTAACGCCTATTTGAAAGGGAAGAACGACTACTTGAAAGCCTATCCACATGTAGAACAGACCTTACGGGCTTTGAAGAATGCAGGCGTCACATTAGTCTTGGTTACAGACGCTCCAAAAACAAAAGCGTACCAGCGGCTTTTAGCAATGAATATAGATTCATATTTCGATTCTGTCGTCGCCTATGAAGACACCAACCGGAAGAAACGAGAGGGAACACCACTGAGATTAGCGATGGAGAAACTGAAAGAGAAGATGCCGGAGATAGAGAATGATGAAGTATTGATGGTAGGCGACTCGATAGAGCGTGACTTGCGCCCCGCAGAAAAGCTTGGCTTGAACACTGCACTTGCCAAGTACGGACAGAACGAAAAGAAGAAAGGAGGAGCAGACTACGAACTCGCGGATATGAGAGACCTCTTATTGATTGTACAACCGGAAAAACAACGTCGACTATATCCTTGACGCACCACGCGCACAAGCACAATATGTATACACGCAGAAACCATTGAAATGTGAAATGGTGATATGTGTAGACTGTGGAAAGGAAATTTCTGAAGACGACGATTTGAGGTGCGAGATGTGCGGAGAACCTATCTGCGAAGACTGCGAAACCGGAAGCCTATGTTCTGCATGTGCTGAACTCTGGGAATCCGAAATGGACTTAGAGGACATGGAAGCAGACGAAGAATCGTAGTGTTCACTTTCCATTACACGGTGTATTCTCTTCCATATTCAATCGTTTGGACGTTATTGCAGCTTTTCTTGAAAAGTCGCTGATTCTCTGTGTGTATCGGGAAAATCTTCTTCGCTTTGACGTGTTCTACCAGGCTTGTTAACTGCTCTCGGGTCAAGTGGCCTGAAGCATGTAGTTGATGGAATCGCAGTTCAAAATGGCGCAGCCAGTTATGCATAACCCTGTCCTCAATGTCTTCTTCGCTATAGGGCTCACTCATGCTATGGATGAAATGGCCGCCCGCATCCGGTTT
>CP070749.1:281961-284881 GCA_020348365.1 Candidatus Bathyarchaeota archaeon | reverse complement strand
AGCACATGAGGCACGGTTGGAATTCCGGATTCGTACAAAGCTTTCAGAGAACTCGCGTAATCATCGACTCCAGCGTCCAACTGATAAATCTCCCGTATAGTCTCGTTCGAGCCGATTACGTCGATTAGGGCAGCGTCGACTCCAGCCTTCTTCAATCTCTTTGCAGTGGAGCTGTCAATTATGCCTGTATGCACCAGAACCGTCAATCCAAGGCGATGTTTGATTTCGGCGATGGCGTCGGTGAACCTGTCCAGGGGCACAGATCCGTCTGGCAAGCATCCGCCGCTTATCAGACAGCCAATACTCCCTTTGCTTCTGAATTCTTTACAGGTATCAATCAGCTCTTCTGAAGTGGTGGCGGACGCCATGGTTTCCAATACCTTTCCGCCGCAATGTTTGCATTTTAGGGCGCAGGAGGAGCCTGTCACCGAGATTGTTGGAAAGGTTGTCGGAGATGAATTGAAGTATCTGTTCCTGTAATAGGCGAAGCTTGGGGCGAAGAATCTAATCTGCTTACCAAAGTTCCTCCAGCTGATCTCTCGAGCGTCGGCCATTGCTGCTCTGAGTTCTCTATCATCTGCGTGCAGCAGTCTCCCGTAGGCGTCTTCCATTCGCTTCAAACCTTCATGCATGCAAGCACCGGAGGGTAGATGGATAAGTGTTAAGTCTCAGCGATTTAATTCTATAGGTCTTAGACTCGCTGAGGCGGGACGATGCGTACGAGAGGGCTGCCTGAGAAGATTCGTGCTTCGCTAGGATCAGCCGTAGTGCTTGGGCTGACGAAAGCTGCACTGGATGCTAGGCCAACGACGATTTATCTACTCACACTCCTATCGGGCAAGTGCTCGGCAAACTGTGGCTTCTGCCCGCAAGCAAGGAAGAGCAGAGGAAGGACAGACATGCTTTCCAGGGTGACTTGGCCCGCCTTCCCAACTGAGCGCGTAATTTCAGGGATCCAGCATGCTGTGAAGAAGGGTGCAATAGAAAGGGTCTGCATTCAAGCATTGAATTACCCAACTGTCTTCGAGGACGTTGCGAACTTTGTGAAAGAGATTCTCTCTCGCGTGAATGTGCCGATCTCAATCTCCTGCCAGCCTATAAATCGAGAGGAGATGAGAAAGCTCGCTGAGATGGGAGTGGAACGAATCTGCGTTCCTCTCGACGCCGCCACAGAGGAGTTGTTCAACAAAGTTAAGGGGCGACTTGCTGGTGGACCTTACGTGTGGGAGGAACAGCGCATGGCGTTGAGGGAGGCGGTGCATATCTTCGGCAAAGGTTCTGTTAGCACTCATCTCATCGTAGGGCTGGGAGAGACGGAAGAGGAGGCTCTTAGGACAATCCAATGGTGCGTCGATTTGGGAGTGTATCCAGGATTATTCGCCTTCACGCCAATCCGCGGAACCACCTTAGAGAGTCGCGCTCGACCATCAATTAGCCGCTACAGAACTATTCAAATCGCTCATTCTCTAATAACAGATGGAAGGGCACGATGCGAAGAGATGCTGTTCAGCAAAGAAGGAGCAATCAAGGATTTCGGCATCCCCAGAGAGTGTCTGGAGCAAGCGGTTAGAACAGGAAAGCCATTCTTAACATCGGGCTGTCCCGGCTGCAACAGACCATACTACAACGAGCGCCCCAGCGGACCCATATACAACTACCCCCGACACCCTCAGCCAGAAGAAATCGCTAAGATAAAGAAGCAGATTTCTACCCTGAACGTGTGAATCGCGGGTATACGTAAACGTGTGCAATTGGAAACATCGGAAACAATTATTTACGGAAGTTCATTCACTTAGACCAAAGAGCCCACTCCGGTTAGAGAAGAGATGGAAACGTGGTACCTGATAGATGCCCAAGTCGAGAATGGGGCAGTCAAACTCAGATTCTATGATGCGTCAACCGAAGAGGTCAAGGAAGTCAAATATGGTGAGTATAAGTCGTACTTCTTGACCTCCTATCCTCTGAATGAAAAGGACAAATCCGCAGTTGACAGGATCTTCGGGCAGGTTTCAAAGATCAGAAAGCGTGACCTGTTCAGCAATGACGTTAAGACCTTCGCCAAGATAGAGATCAAGAACCCAAGCAACGTTCGGAAATTCAGCAAAATGTTTGAGACTGCTTGGGAGAGTGAGATAGAGTTTAGCCGCGGATACGTCTATGACCACAACATGGTCTTCGGCTCACAATATCAGCCAAAAGAGAATGATTTCGTGGCGGTTTCTGATGTGCCAAGAGAGAGGAGAAATGAGTTTCAGAGGAGATTCGCCGCGATAGAGAAGAATGATCCGCTGAAATATGGTCTTCTTGAAGATTTTTTCAATCTATGCTATCAACCTGTACCAGAGATGAAACCAGAAAAGCTTGGCATCAGCAAGAAGATTGACCGTGAAGAGTATTACCTAGCCTTTATGACTGCGAGAATAGCCAATCTACCTCTTTCTGAGGCCTATTCCAGCAAGCACGTGAGCAAATGGATAAAATCGATAATCTACACATACTTGCGAAGGAATAACATACTTATTCCCACATCAAAAGAGCTGAGAAGAGGAAGTGAACTGAAGCGAGCAGTCCCTGGAGCCTTAACAATCGCCCCCAAGAGCGGAACATACTTCAACACGGTAGTGACCGACTTTGAAAGTCTATACCCAAGTTGCATCGACAATTACAATCTCTCCTACGAAACGGTTGACTGCGAACATGAAGAGTGCAAGACCAACGTGGTTCCAGAAGTAGGCCATCATGTTTGTACCAGGAGGAGAGGTTTCTACTCGGTCTTGGTCGGAGCACTGAAGGACCTGAGGATTCACTGGCTTAAACCCCTTTTGAGAGATGCTTCTATACCAGAAGAGGAGAGGTTTCTAGCTGAAATTCTGACCAACCTGCTGAAGTTGATAACGGTTTCAAGCTACGGTGTCACGGT
>CP070749.1:278933-281861 GCA_020348365.1 Candidatus Bathyarchaeota archaeon | reverse complement strand
GAGTAGCTGTTATGTACGCTGGGAAGATTGTCGAGATGGGACCAGTGGACGAGATCTATGGGGAACCTCAACACCCATATACGAAGTTCTTGATCTCGTCATTACCGAAGATCGGCGATAAAGAGAAGAAGGGGAGCATAAGTGGGAAGCCGCCATCTCTGGTGAAGCCACCGGCGGGATGCAGGTTCAATCCTAGGTGCCCCTTCATGATGGAAGTCTGTAAAGTAGAAGAACCTGTCCTCAAAGAGGTTAGACCTGACCATCACGCTGCTTGTCATCTTCTGGGGTGAATTGAGCACGTTGAACTCCTCAATACTACAGATCAAAGACGTTACGAAAGTGTTCAAACTAGGCGGCCTATTATTCGGAAGTGAGCTGTCTGCCGTTGATCATGTCAGCCTTGAAGTCGGGAGAGAGAAAGTGTTGAGTCTCGTGGGTGAATCAGGAAGCGGCAAAACCACTCTCTCCAGAATAATATTGGGGCTAATCGAGCCGACGAATGGCCAGATACTCTATGAAGACCTAGACATACGGAACGCCAAAGGGCGCCAGCTACGGAGATTCAGGAAGGAAGTCCAGCCCATATTCCAGAACCCATTCGAGACGTTCAACCCCTTCAAAAGAGTGGACAGGTACCTCTTGGGTTCCGCATTGGGATACAAGGTGGCAAACTCAAAGTCCGAAGCGAGAAGAATAGTCAGTGAGGCTCTCGACATAGTCGGTCTAAGCTACACGATGGTAGAGGGTCAGTTCCCACACGAGTTTTCAGGAGGAGAGCTTCAGCGAGTCTCAATCGCGAGAGCCTTAGTGACGAATCCTAGACTGCTGATCGCTGATGAACCGGTCTCTATGATCGATGCCTCTACAAGGATGGGCATACTGAATATACTGATGGACTTGAGGAAACGATTCAGCATGTCAATAGTGTACATCACTCACGATCTAGACACGGCATACTATGTCAGCGATCAGATAGCCGTGATGTGTAGGGGCTGCGTCGTAGAATGCGGAGACGTAGAGGATGTCCTCACTGATCCGGTTCACCCGTATACTCAGATGCTTCTGAAGTGTCTACCCGAACCTGACCCCACACGACGATGGGAAGGCCACATAGAACTCGCAGGTCTTGAGGTCAAAGAATATGAGACGGCAGGATGCAAGTTCTCCAAGCGTTGTCCCAACTCAGAAGATAAGTGCCTGAAGGAGCGCCCTCCAGACGTAGAGGTAGAAAGCAGATCGGGATACAGGTTCGTCAAGTGCTGGAAGTGTGTTCGGGAAGGAGTCTAACCATCGATCACTAAGAGAAAACTGTGATTCTTGCATGTCCGTCTACATGGGAGAACCTTTCTTCCATCCCGTTTCAAGAATGGTCGGACCATCATTTCGCTGATCTCTTCCAGAATCCCAAGCGTCTCATAGCAATCACTGCAGCTGCTCTTGTCGCTGGCTAATTTGGAGATGGCAGCAAAAATCTTTTAAGAGCAGATTGCCTAGACTATTGCCGGTGAGATCGTTTGCATTTCACTAATACGAGGAAAAGGGCAGCAACAAGAGTAACGTTGGCAATAGTCATTCTGATCAGCACGTTATTGAGCTTTCAACCAGTGAGTGTGCAAGCTCAGCTACCGGGAATACCTGAAGGCGTGCTCAGAGGAGACGTAATAGTCTTCAGAGCACCGGCGAAAAGCGCAACAGCCGATAACATGAACCCATGGATACCCGGCAACCCGAACATAGGAGGCGGTGGGGCTCCCCACTACGAGCCGCTCTGGTACATCAATGTCACCAACATGGAAACAGTACCGATGCTCGCGGCGGGATTGCCTGTGTACACCGACAACTACACAGTCTTGACGATCCCCGTTAGAAGTGGTGTCTATTGGCAGGACGGCGTCGAGTTCACTGCTGAGGACATAGTCTGGACGATAAACACGCATTTGGAAACGGATGGCTTGACGGCTTCCGGAATCTACCAGACATGGGTCAGTGAAGTCTCTGCTCCGGATAAGTACACGGTTGTCATCGAGCTCACGGAAGCTAACCCGAAGTTTCACTTGACGTTCACTAACGTGATGGGTATGGGCGGGCAACTAGTAATGGCAAAGCACGTATGGGAGGATGAAGATCCACTTACGTTCCTTAACAGTCCACCAGTGGGCACCGGTCCATATATTGTGGAAGACTACGATCCGAACGGCTTTTGGATGCTATGGAAGCTCAGAGAGGATTGGGAGAAGAGTGCCTGTGGTCAGGTTGTAGGCAAACCCAAGCCACTATACTTCCTCCGCCAGTACTACAGCCCAGCCGATCCGAAGCAGGTAATCGCCATCTCAAGGCATGAACTGGACGTAACCGAAGTCACAATGGAGCTTTGGGACGCGGTGAGGGAAGTCAACCCCTACGAAATAGGCTTCTGGAAGGACTTCCCATATGCGTGGCAATACGGCATATGCGACCATGGTATAGTATTCAACTGCGCCAAGTTCCCAACAAACGAGACCGATGTCAGGTGGGCCTTGACTCTAGCCGTCAACATGGTTGATGTGAACACTCTAGCGCTTGACGCCAAGGGTCGAATCGCAACATTCCACAGCATGTCAGTACCCTACCTGCAGGTGCACTTTGAGGACATATTGATTCCGTGGATAAAAGACTTCGAGCTCAGAGACGGGTACAAGCCCTTCGACGAGACGATTCCACAACAGATTGCAGACTACGCAGTTGCCCAAGGTCACACCCTAGCCGCAGCGCCAGAGGACATATATGGTCCGGGCTGGTGGAGATACGACCCAGAAGAAGCAGCGAAGCTCCTAGAAGATAATGGATTCACCAGAGACGGCGAAGGAAATTGGCTCCTGCCAAGCGGAGAACGTTGGACAATGAATTTCGTCATACCAGCCTTTCACCCGATGGCCTCAAGAATAGGGT
>CP070749.1:275904-278833 GCA_020348365.1 Candidatus Bathyarchaeota archaeon | reverse complement strand
GCCTTTATCATGAATTGTGTACGTGAGAGGGGCGCCGACTCTGGTTCGCTTGGCACGCTGCTCCTTGTCAAATGCCCGCCATTCAGGCCCCCTATCAGCGAGTTTAGTGGCGATGACTACTCCGCAATCCATACAGACGATCTCAGCGCAGTCGTAGTCTCTCATGAGTCGTGAACTCCCACATTCAGGGCACTGCTGAACCTTGACAGGATGCACAGAGGTTTCTTCGCTCATCCTCTCTTCCCCCTTCTCTTTCTGAGCTTGGAGGCGGGGATGGCGTAAAGAACACAGTTAACGAGGCGATTTGTGTCTTTCATATTCGCTTTTACCGAGACATATGGGGATGCGGCAGATCCAAAAATGTCAAAGACTGTTCCAACGGGCTTCTTCTTTTCATCAACCACTTTGTCACCGATCCATGGAAGGCTCTCCGCCTTAAGGATGACACTTCCACCGGAGCTTATGTGAAGGACACAGCCAATTCTCTGCAAATCCACGTATTCCCCTCACAAAACGTGAAGCTTGAACCGAATGGCTTTATTTAAACCTTTTCATGATTCTGAATCTATTTGTAGAATTCTGAGGCTTTCTCAAGCTTTTTTATCCTTTTTAAGCTCATTTCAGCCTTTTTACCTTAACGTGGAAGGAGGTCTAAAGTACTGATAAGTTAGTCTGAAACAGCTAACTCGGACTCGGTTGACAGTTCTGGAGACTAAGAAAGAGATTCTACCCCTCTTTAGAGATAAGAATCGCGTTCGCCACGCCTTCTTGTCCAGGACGCGATGTTACACGTGCCGTTCCCAGCGGTGTCTCTATGATTGTTCCTTTCGTGATCACACCCCGACGATCATAGTCAACATTGGCAGGATTCCCTGTCACACGGATAATCTCGACTCTCTCGGTCTTTCCCGTGGCTGGATTAGAAACATTTGCGAGTGCTACATTCAGTAATCTAGCCTTGACAATTCCCCCTCGTGCACGGGTATATTTTGTTTTTGCAGTGCCTCTAGTTGTCTCTGTGGGAAATGATCCAATTTCGAACTTTCTCTTCATTCTGTATGATCTTTTCCTGCCGCCTGAGGCTTTCTTCTTATGTAGATTTCCATGCCAGACGGACAACTCAGTATCTCCCTAACTTTGCCCAATGAAACCCTACCAAGGAGCGTCAGCTTTTAAAGGTTGTCTTTACCTGATCTACTATGAGTGCTTCGCCTTTCCATCGGATCATTTCTTCCAGTCTTGAACACTCCGCCTTGGGCATAAACGAGAATGGTAAATTAAAAAGGCGGTGGTACTCTTACTTGCCTGGTGAGTGAGATTGACAGTGATTTCACGAATCCAAAAAAGGGACGGTCGAATAGTCGATTTCGAACAGAAAAAGATCACAATTGCCATTCTGAAGGCCTTAACAGCGGTCAAACATGAGGATGGACAACTGGCGACGCGGCTTTCAGATTCCGTCATGAACCTTATCAATAAAAGATTTGCCGGAAAAATCCCTGGTGTTGAGAGTATTCAAGACGTAGTCGAGGAGGTTCTGATCAAAAAAGGCTATATTGATGTGGCCAAAGCTTACATTTTATATCGTCAGAAGCGTGCCGAGATTCGAGAGTTCAAGACGTTCTTTGACGTTGTTGATGATCTGAAGCTAGGGATTAATGCGATAAAGGTTTTGAAGAGGAGATACCTCCTTAAGAATGAGGAAGGCAACATAGTTGAAACCCCAAACCAGATGTTTCGCAGAGTTGCCAAGGCCGTAGCCAAAGCTGATCTTCTTCACGACAAAAGAGCAGATGTGACAAAGACCGAGGAAGAGTTCTATCAAACCATGACAAACCTTGAATTTTTGCCAAACTCCCCCACTATTATGAACGCTGGTACCAGGCTTGGACAACTCTCAGCATGCTTCGTCTTGCCTGTGGAGGATTCGATTGAAGGGATATTTACCACACTGAAACAGATGGCGAAGATTCATCAATCTGGTGGAGGAACCGGCTTTTCATTCTCGAAGTTGAGACCCGCCGGAGACATTGTGGGATCCACTAAAGGCATAGCTTCTGGACCAGTATCCTTCATGAGCATCTATGATGCCGCTACCAACGTCATCAAGCAAGGAGGGCGGAGAAGAGGAGCTAACATGGCAATTCTAGATGTCACGCATCCCGACATTGAAAAGTTCATAGAGGCGAAGTCGGGGGAGAGCGCCTTGACTAACTTCAACATATCTGTTGCAGTCACAGACGATTTTATGAAGGCTGTTGAAGAAGATGGCGAATTTGAACTAGTAAATCCTCGAAATGGAGAGGTTGAAAAGAGACTGCGTGCTAGACACGTCTTTGATCTAATCATCATGAATGCGTGGAAGAGAGGTGATCCCGGAGTCGTATTCATTGACGAAATAAATCGGCACAATCCGACTCCCAAAGTAGGTAAGATTCGAAGCACCAACCCATGCGGAGAACAACCCTTGCTGCCGTATGAATCATGCAATCTAGGGTCTATCAACCTCGCCAAGATGGTTGAAGATGGCAATGTAGACTTCGAGAAACTGAGTAAGGTCACCAAGACTGCTGTTCACTTCTTGGATAACGTGATAGACGTAAATAGGTATCCTGCCCCAGAAATCGCCAAGACCAGCAAGGCTAATCGGAAGATAGGGCTTGGAGTGATGGGCTTTGCAGACATGCTTATTCTGTTGGGCATTCCCTACGACTCAGAACAGGCCTTAGCGGTAGCTGAGAAGGTTATGAAATTCATTAGTGAAGAAGCAACGATGAAATCTGTCGAAATGGGAGGAGAACGAGGGTCCTTCCCAAACTTTGAGGGCAGCCTTTGGAAAAAGAAAGGCTACAAGACAATACGCAACTCAACGGTGACTACAGTAGCACCGACAGGAACCATTAGCATAATCGCTGGTTGCTCAAGCGGA
>CP070749.1:272814-275804 GCA_020348365.1 Candidatus Bathyarchaeota archaeon | reverse complement strand
ATGGAGAAGATACGCGCCTTCATCGCCAAAGGAGGAGACCCAAGAGTTCCCCACGGACCATATAGACGCAAATGCCAAAAATGTGACGCAGAGTACCTTCCGGAAGAATCCAAATACTGCCTGAAATGCGGTGCCAAACTCCCAAAATAGAGTGAAAAAAGATATGCACAGCAAAGTGGCCGTCGTAGGCGTGGGCCAGACAACATTCACCCGCTCCTGCGGAATCTCAATTCGAGAGTTGTGCTTTGAAGCTTTCAGAGAAGCCATCGACGATGCCAGAAACCTCTCCACTGAGGACATAGACGGATTAATCATCTGCTCAGCTCCTGAATACGACAAGCAAAGAAGCCCCGCAGGACTAATCGCTGAGTATCTAGGTTTGAATCCGAAACCCACTTTTCTAGCCGAGGCAATCTGCGCCTCCAGCAGCGTAGGAGCAAGGATTGCCTGGTCTTTCATACGCTCTGGACTTCACAAGATAGTCGCCGTCATTGGCTTCCAGAAGATGTCCGAGCTGACCTCTGCTGAGTCTCAGGAGAGAATGCTCCGGGGCGGAGACATAATGTGGGAATCACCCTTCGGCTCCATGATGCCGGCTTACTATGCCATGTTTGCCCGTGCTCACATGAACGAATACGGAACCACTGAAGAGCAATTGGCGAAGATTAAGGTAAAAAGTGGCATGTACAGCATGATGAATCCGAAAGCCATGTATCAGAAAGAAACCACGGTTGAGAAGATAATGAATTCTAAGATCGTGGCGTCGCCTTTGAAGGTCTTCGACTGCTGCGCCAACGCTGACGGAGCATCATGCATAATCCTGGCGAGTGAAGAGGTGGCAGAGAAGATATCTGACACGCCAGTATGGATAACCGGCTTAGGATTAGCATCTGCACCCTTATCATTAGCTTCCAGAAAGACTGTCTCCTCACTCAGTTGCGCCGTCGAGGCAAGGAAACAAGCGTACAAGATGGCGGGCCTGAAAGCCCGCGATGTGGACGTTGCGGAGGTTCATGACTGCTTCACAATAGCTGAGATCATGGCTTACGAAGACCTTGGCTTCTGCAAAAGGGGCGAGGGTGGCAAACTCATTGACAATGAAGAGACGTACATCGGCGGTAAGATTCCAGTCAACGTTGACGGAGGACTACTGTCAAAAGGGCACCCAGTCGGCGCCACCGGTGGCTCGCAAATCAGGACAATCGTGCAGCAGCTCAGAGGTGAGGCTGGGAAGACCCAAGTTGCTGACGCTGAGACAGGACTCGTCCATAACATTGGTGGCATTGGACTGTACGGGTCTATCATGATATTCAGTAGGTGACCACATGGGATTTGAGAAATTCGGAATTATGAGCTACACAAAGGAGACCAAAGTCGAAGACTTTGTGAAGCACTTGGAAGATGGGAGAATAATGGGCACCAGATGCAAGAAATGCGGCACAATCATTTTTCCCCCGAGGGCTGACTGCGCCAAATGCCTCTCAAGCAATATAGAATGGACTCCATTGAGCGGAAGAGGCAAATTGATAACTCACACCACAGCACATTTCGCACCAGCTGGCTTCGAAGCACCATACACTCTAGCCCTCGCAGAACTCGAGGAGGGCGTACGAGTTTTTACTCGAATATGCAAGGACGATGAAAAGGACAAATTGAAGATAGGTATGTATGTACAACTGGTAACAAAAAGGCTCGGTGATGAGAGGATCACATACGAGCTGAAGAAGATTTAGGAAACCACGCACAGGGTCAGAAGAGGTCAAGCAGTTCTTCATTCATTTCGGGCATCTTGCCATGTTCTTTTAGGAACTTCTGCATGAGTTCGCTCTCCCTCTTAGTGTACATGGGGTCTTCTTCAAATCCGAAATAGCGTGCTTTCTTAACAGTCTGCAGTTGCTGCTCCAAGTCTTTGCGCAGATTTGGCGTGCCAGCGATGTAGATTATGAGTTTCTTCTCGTCCAAGAGCTGATATACTCCGCTGGTCTCCGGTGCCACACTTACACTCTCCGCGCTGAACTCCAACCACTTCTCTGGAGGAAGAGCCACGGGTGATATCTCAAGCCTTAGGTCACATCTCAGGCAGCGCTTCGCTTCCTCGACAGCCATCTCCTCGTTGAGGCTGAGTTCGACCAGGGAAAAGTCTCGAAGCCGTCTTTCAAGGGGTAGATATGGAATCTCGACGCGCTTTTTCTTTGCGAAGTCCTCTTCTCGCCCCAACCAAGGGTCAGACCTCCCTGATTCAGTCAGTGCTTCGTCTATAGCACCGTCGCCGCCGAGAAAGGCGTCTATAGAAATCGCGGCTTTTCTTCCCGCGGCGATAGCCTCGACAACTGAGGCTGCTCCAGTCACAACGTCGCCGCCAGCGAATATCTTTGGACTCCCCGTTTGAAGAGAGCCTTCGCCAACCTCTATACTTCCTCTGGTAGCCTGTATGTCGCTTTTGCCGTGCAGGAAAGATAGGTCTGAAGCTTGACCGATGGCGATTATGACCGTATCCGCCTCTATTGAGGTTGTCTCTTCTTCATCAAAAGATGGGTTGAACCTTCCCTCTTTGTCAAAGACTGCTGTGCAACGGACAAGCTCTGCTCCAGTCACTGCGTTTCCATCTCCAAGAATGCGTTTCGGTCCCCAAGATGCTTTCAGAATCGCTCCTTCCTCAATGGCCTCCTCAATCTGCCATTTATGAGCGGGCATCTCTTCCCTGCACTCTAGGCAGGCCAGCTGGACCTCTCTAGCTCCTAGACGGAGGGCTGCGCGAGCCGCGTCTATGGCCACGTTGCCGCCTCCAATAACCAAAACCTTCTCTCCCACCTTGGCATCCCTTCCAGAATTCACGTCTCTTAGAAATTCCACGCCCCAGAGAACACCTTCTAGCTCCGCGCCCTCAATCTTCAATCTCTTGCTGAGCGGAGCCCCTGTAGCCAAGAATGTGGCTTCGCACTGATTCTCCAAGTCTTCAAGCGACAGGTCTTCACCAATCTGCACCCCAG
>CP070749.1:269701-272714 GCA_020348365.1 Candidatus Bathyarchaeota archaeon | reverse complement strand
GCTCTCAACCCCCCTCGTTCGAGTTCCAGAAGACCTTCAACTGTTGTGCCTCCGGGGGTTGCGACTTTATCCTTCAGCTTGGCTGGGTGTTCTCCTGTCTCCACGACCATCTTCGCGGCTCCCAGCGTTGTTTGTGCTGCTAGGATGATTGAGATGTCCTTTGGCATGCCCAATCTGACCCCAGCATCAGCCAGTGCTTCTATGACTAGGTAAATGTAGGCGGGTCCACTGCCAACCAGGCCTGTTGCAAGGTTTAGATATTTCTCTTTTAGCGGTAACACTTTCCCCAGTAGGCTGAGGAACTTGGTTACAGCTTCCACTTGTTCTTCTGTAGTGTTGTCCGAGGGGCAGATTGTGATCATAGATTCGTTGACTAGGCAAGCTTGGTTTGGCATCACCCTGACGATTGGAATGTTCTTGGGCAGATTGCTTTGGATGTAGTCCAGCGTTACACCAGCCGCTATGGAAATCAGGATTTTCCTCTGCTTCAAAGCGGGTTCAATCTGCTTCAGAATCTCGCCCACAACCCCCGGCTCTACCGCTATCACTATAATGTCGCCGAAAGCCACCGCCTTCTTGATTTTGTCGTGACATTTCACGCTGTATGTTTGCGTTATGTATTCTTGGCGGCCTTGTACTATTTCGATTGCCTGAATCTCTTTTGGGCTATACGCTCCTGACTTCAGAAGACCTGCGATTATGGCCTCACCCATCTTTCCAGCACCGATTACAGCGATTTTTGGCGTTTCCTTCAAGTTTGGCTACTCCCCATGGTCTTTGGATTATTGCGTTTCAGGATTTTTATCTTTTGGGTTCCCGGAGCGGATGCTTGCTCGTCTTTGATGAGAGAGGATACTTATGCTTCAGAAATCATCAGCCCATATGCAGAGGTCAAGAAACATTTAAGCTAGAACAGATCACTTATGGCTAAACTTGATGGATTAGATCAGAATGAGAGAGGATCTTGACGAAATCCTTGCTGAAAGAGGGGCTGACGCGCTACTGGTTTATTCGGAGAGCGTCAGGAACCCAAACATGTACTACTTGACGAACTTCTTGGCTCCAGATCCCTTCATCTTGCTGAAGAAGACAGACAGACCACCAATAATGGTAGTCAACTCCATGGAATTCCCGAGAGCACAGAATGAATCGGCTGTAAAGGATGTCAAATCGTACGTGGACTATGGATATCTTGGAATAATCAAGGGAGCGAAAACTCCAAAGCTTGGAGTGATGAAATTCCTTGCTTCCGTCGTGGAAAAAGAGCTCGGCAAGGGAACAACAATAAGCGTACCCCACGACTTTCCATCAATAGCCACAGACGTGCTCAGAAGAGAAGGCTTGACCATAAAACCGATGTTCAACGTGATTGAGAAAGCAAGAGAGACAAAGGAGGCTGATGAGATTGATGAGGTCAGAAGAGTCCAAGAAGTCGTGGAGAAGATTACCAAAGAGACAATAGATTTGATGGCCGACTGTGATGTGGGGCCCAAGAACACGCTGATTTGTAAGGCGGATGGAAGAAAGAAGGCTCTAACGGTCGGCGATGTGAAGTCGCTTATGGGACACCGATTCCTAGACGATTGGTGTGTAGTCGAAGGGGAGCTCATAGTGGCCTGTGGTCCATCGTCAGCAAATCCACATTATCATGGCGCTCGTGAGGATACATTGAAGGCGAACCAACCGATAATCCTCGATATATACCCAAGAAGCGTACGGAGACGCTATTGGACAGACATGACCCGCACTGTGGTGAAGGGCAGGGCATCACGGGCAGTCAAGAGCATGTTCGACGCGGTTCTCGAGGCCAAGAATGCGTGTATGGACGCTTTGCACGAAGGGGTTTATGGGAGTGAAATGTTCAATCTGTGTTGTAATCTCCTTGAAAAGGCGGGGTATAACACGATCAGAGGAGGAAAGCAGATACAGAAGGGCTTCACGCATGGCTTAGGTCACGGCGTCGGCCTAGAAATCCACGAAGGTCCCAGCATGAGTGAAGTTTACAAGTTTCCATTAAGGGAACACAATATATTGACGGTGGAGCCTGGACTCTATGACCCGAAGATCGGAGGAGTCCGAATAGAAGACATCGTTGAAGTCGGGAAGAAGGGCTGCAACAATCTGACGAAAATGTACGTCCAGCTTGAGATTTAGCAGCGTCTCAACCATTTGTGGCCTCTGCGATTCCCACTGCCCATATAATGAAGCTATGATATCCTCAGAAAGAGAATCAGCGTTCTGATCAAAGTCTATATGGGAAAACTAAATATATATCAGCTCTTATCTGATAACTCTCTTCAAACTCAAATCATGATCCAATGGAGGAGCGAAAATTGAGCTATGCTGGAAAGATACTGCACGTAGATTTATCGACTGGGAAAACCGAAACCAAGCCTTTGAAGGAAGACATGGCGAAGAAGTACCTAGGCGGCATTGGACTTGGGATGCGCATATTCCTGGACTATTCCAAACCAGGCACCGATGCCCTCAGTCCCAAGACCCCCCTCATATTTGTAACAGGACCACTCAGTGGAACGATGGCTGCCTCAGCGGGAAACAGCTATGCAGTAGTCTCTAAATCCCCTCAGACTGGCGGAATATCTGAATCCAAGTCCCATGGCTTCTTTGGAGCAGACTTGAAGCGTGCTGGATACGACGCAGTTGTCTTTACAGGAAAATCTGAAAAGCCAGTATATGCGTGGATCGACGATGACACCATTCAATTAATGGACGCTCAGCATCTGAAGGGGAAGCCACCTCACGAGATAGAAACGGCTATCAGAGAAGAATTGGGTGATTTCTACATCCGAGTATCAGCGATCGGTCAAGCAGGAGAAAACCTCGTACGAACTGCCTGCATCATAAATGACGAATTCAGAGCCATCGGAAGAACTGGCATGGGCGCTGTAATGGGATCCAAGAACCTGAAGGCCGTTGCTGTTCGCGGAACACATGATGTGAACGTAGCGGATCTCGAAGGCTTTGTAGAATTCGTGAAGATGATACACGAACG
>CP070749.1:266586-269601 GCA_020348365.1 Candidatus Bathyarchaeota archaeon | reverse complement strand
TCATATAACAACGAAGATACATGAGTTCAAGATCATCAAGGGAAACCCCTTGGCAACCAGCCTCTTTGTGAGTGGATTCCTCGTCTATGCTGGACTCGTTGTGTACGGATCAATGGTTAATCCCTTCTTTTTGGCGCAGTCCGTGATATTTGGTGCCTACTTCAACATAGAGCGGCTTCTGATCGTTGTGCTGAGTTTCTGTGTAAGTCTTTTTGTTGGATGGCTTTTCTATTATGTGTTTGCAGTGTTGACGCCGTTTGGAGTTGATTTAGATGACATCAACAAATCCCCAATCGCTGTCGGCATTTTCCTATTTGGGTATGAATTATTCCTGGGGCTCATCATGTATGCAAGTTTAATGGTTCCATTAGGTTAGAAGGATACAGCATGAGTGCTTTGTCTGGAAGAAAGTTCTTGGCAGTACTGGTCTTCCTTTCACTTGTTTTCTTCTTGCTAGAAGTTAGTGGATTGCCTAGTGGTGGAAGTCATCCTCCAACATTCACTTTTGAGAATGGAGATTGGTATGATAGTTGGGGCTTCAACAGAAACTACTATTATGGCAATGATGGATATTTACCGAATATTGCTTATGAAACGCTCGGAGCCAATAGAGAATTGGCGTATAGTTTGGGAGAATGGTTCAGGGCTGACTATCCACGAAGGGTGCAAAGAGCTGAGGCGATTCTGAGCTACGTTCAGAGATGGACAGAATATGGTTATGATGCTGACAACGTTGTAATGAATGGAATACCTCAAGAGGAGTGGGCGTGGAACGCTGATGAAATGGCGCACATGTTTAATGCAACCAAAAGTACGATTGCTGTAGGCGATTGTGAAGACATGGCGTTCTTGTGTGCAACTATCTACATAGGTGCTGGGTTTGACGCATCTATCGTTGATGCGCCGGAGCATGTTGCACTCTTAATCTGGCTTCCAGAATATCCAAACGCCAATTACTATTGGAGCCTATCTGATGATGGAAGGGGCGCAGGGTGGATCTGGGTTGAAGCTACAGGTGAGCAGAATCCTCTGGGCTGGACTCCTCCCGATTTCAACGGTGGATATTGGACTGCTTACCCTCTGGCCCTGATGATGTCCAACGTGGATTACACTCCGAGAAATCCTCAAGGAGAAGACAACATTGTTGTCACAGCATCTGTTATGAGCGCCAGAGCATCTGTCACTGAAGTTTCGTTGCACTATTCCATCCAAGGAGAAGCATACCAAATCCTAGCAATGACCCCTGAGGATTCAGTTTATGAAGCATCCATATCGAAACAGCCCGAGGGCACAACCGTAGAGTTCTACGTCACTGCGACTGACAGTGACGGAAACATGAAAGAATCAGACAATTTCTTCCTGACAGTAGGAGAACTAGAGATTCCAGGCTTTCCATTTGAATCGATCATAATAGGTCTAGTTTTGGGAATTGCCCTGCTAGCCTTTCTTATGAAAAGGAAACACACGCTGTCCACGCCCCCAATCTTCACCTGCGCTTGACACACCGAGCAATCTGGTATAACAGCTCCCCGAATTCTGGCAACAAGCAATCCGCCACTAGCACAAGAAGGAACACTCCCACAACTCCAAGCACAAGACTCAACGGGTAATGAGCCAGAATCCAAGGTAAAACATTGAAATAGACAAGCCAAAATTCAAGAGTAATCCGCAGTATATTTGCAACATAAAGAATTCCAGAAAGAATCAAAAGGGCAAGTGCCTTCTTCTTCAAAGAAGCATTTGGAAGAGGAAGAATCAAACCAAGAAAAACCGCCAAAACCTGTATTCCTGTGCAATCCTTCACAATTCGAATCTGATCTACAAAGGCCCTATTCCCTACAACCTTTGACTGCACATCTACGCCGACTATGTTCAGCAAAAATGCAGTGTGATGCGCAGTTGCTTCTTCAAGAAAGAAATAGTTAGGCAAATAATAGATTATTAAGACAATTGTTACAGCAGCTAGTAAATAAGAAGCAATAGTGCGAGGAGAACTCTCCTTGATATCAAGACTTCTCTTGCTCGGCATTCTGCTCTTATCTCTAGGGGCATGTTTGTATTTATTGGGTTCCATTGATGCCGCAGAAGCATTTGTTCTGCTTGGGTTATTCCTCTTTGTAATCGGTGGAATGTTGAGCGTAAGAAGTATCCGGAAGCTTGTATTGAGATGCTAAGAAAGCGGGTGAGTGAAAGGGGCGGGCACGCAACATCAGAGGCTGATATTCTTCTTTTCTGACCGTGCTAGATTATGAAGAAAGAAGAAGCTTACTGTTTCTTCCTGAGTTCCGCTACTTTTGAGCTTATCACATCCTCAAATTCAAGCAATTTCTTCTTCAAATTCTCCATCACTGAAGTATATTCAAGGAGGGTCTTTCTCAAGCCCTCATCTGTTCTCAGTGACTCCATTAATGCTTCTCTGCCAGTCTCATTTTTCATTAGAGCATGGAGTTGTTTGTTCATGCTTATGAGGTTGCCAAGGACTTTTGGTGTAAGCCTTTCTATTTCTCTATTGAGCTTGTTGAGTTCTTCCATGATCTCTTCTGAAGTCATTTCTTCTGGCTTCTTTTTCATGTGAATCCTTCTCCTATCCTATATCTGAGCTTATATGGATTCTCTAGGGTATTTCATGCAAGTTTATTTGTCTGTTTCCTAATCCTTTTCACAGAGACGAAGAGGACGATTGAACTAGCTATAGCTAGACAAATGATTGCCAACATGTCTACGACATTCGGGAGTTTGGATTCATTATCAATACCCTCATTTTCCACATCGTCAAAATCATCTTCCTGCTCAATACCTCCCAGAGACATATTCTGGAACATTAGATTGTATTGATTAGTTCCTTCTCTCCAGGTAACCCCAATTTGGTTATCCCAATTTTGGTATGTTACGCTGACGTGTTTTGGATTATGTGTTGAGTTTCTGTCAGCTAGAACCGTGGTTTCTCCTGTGTTTCCATTAGCGTCTTGCCATCTGTTGATGCTCGAGTTATATATCTGGTAAACAACATCATAG
>CP070749.1:263458-266486 GCA_020348365.1 Candidatus Bathyarchaeota archaeon | reverse complement strand
CCTCATGCAATCTGATTACCACGAACTAGAACTCGACTATCAAACCTTAAACAATACTCATCACATTCTTGCTAACAGCTACACTCAATTGAATCAGACACATGAGGTTCTGATTCTAAAACACAATGAACTCAACGCATCTTACGAAATTTTGACACACAATCATACAGAGTTGGAACAGGGTTACAGTGAACTCTATAACAACCATACGGCGCTGGAGCATGACTACACAGACTTATCCAACGAATTTGCAATTCTTCAGAATCAATATACCAGTCTATTCACTGATTACGACGCGTTGCTAGAAGCTTTCAACGAACCACTGTCTACCCCCTATGAAGAAGTTCCCTCGATATATGAATTGGAGCAATGGTTGGTCATTGATGAAACCGATGAAATACGATACAATGAACCAGATTTTCTATGCGGAGATTTCGCTGTCATGCTTTCTCTTCATGCAAAATTGGAAAGATGGGATGTAGGCGTAGTTGGAGTAATTGGCTATACTGAGTCGCTTGAATCATTTGCTCATGCATTCAATGCCATAATATGTGATGAGGGCCTTGTCTACATAGAACCACAGAGCGATGAAGTATGGTCGTATGGAGATTACGAAGAGATAACAGATGGAGACTCGTACAACCACCCAGGCTTTGGAGAGATCACCGTAGAAGAGTACATCATAGTCACGTGGTATTCCTAAGTCTTCATTGACATGCCTGTCAGACGCGGATAAGCACTAACCGACGATATCCCTTCAAGGGGGTAGAGGTCTGGCTGGAATCCCTAACCGTCCCCGAATCTCCCTCGCTAGCACCACAGCATCTCCATGGCGATGATTGTCTGTAATTACGATTTTCGGTCTGCTTCGTTCAACATATCGTAGTAGACCGTAGAAATCCGAGTGACTACTCAGCGCTACCATGCATTCGTTGTTGCTTATCATGCGAAACGGGCTTGAAAACTCCCATCCACTAACGTAGATACGAAAAGCGCTGCTGTTTACAAATCTTCGAGAGGCCATATGATAAAAAGCGAGAAGAGAATCACCGTGTCGCATCATTGTTTTTGCTTCCTCGGTGTGGGACAGTAGAAGATGACGGCCAAACCGCATACCATACCTTTCACAGATCTTAGAGACACGAAAGACCTTCTCCGGCATAACAAAGGGGACTTCAACTCCTGCCTCATGCAAGATCTGCATTACCTCTTGGATCTTCCCATGATAACCAAACAGATAGACAGGCCCATCCTTGACGGCATCTTCGGCTAAGGAGATGAGAATGTCTTTAACCTCATCTCTGAACGGTCTGACACGATAGGGACTTCCATAGGTGGCTTCAATAACGAGTACATCTGTTTGGATTATTGGGGTGTACGGGATTCGGAAGTCGCCACTGTATAGAATTCGTGTACCCTCATTATCTTCTACGAGAACCTGAGCTGCGCCCAGAATGTGATCCGAATAATGAAGCGTTATCCTTTCAGTCTCATATTCAAAGGGCTCTTCATACCCAAGGGATTTAACATTCTCTCCTACAAGAGAAGGTGAATTCTCAAGAGCATTTATCAAGTCTCTTGTAGCCCTCGTCATTATCACGGCTTCACACCCCTTCAAACTCTTTCGTAAGCCCTGCAAATGATCAGAATGGGCATGAGTAATTGCCCTCAAAGGACTGTCCTTATTGAAGCCATCACAAGCCACATGCTTACCTAAAAGAACCGCTCCACTCTTCGTCACAGCCGCCTTTGACCACATAAAAGACACGCTCTCACTGACTTCACACTGTTGTTCCTTTCAGGACTCCATCAGTTAGTGGTATCTCCCGCAAGCGCCTTTCTTTTCTGTTGGAGTGATTGCATGCATTAGGCTTAATCGAGTTAAGAATTAATGCTTTCTAATATGTGGGACTATATCAAATGCTGATTGGACGCCACCAATTTGTGCAACGCGTCTTTCTCTGGATTATTCTGAAGAAGAAGATTACGTTTTTATGCAAGCCTTTGTGGATTCTCTGCGAAAAGTAAAATAGAACGCCTACTTAATTACATAGAGGAGCAGAAAATAGATGAAGGAAAAACTCGCCGGTCTCCTGTTAGTCTGCTTGGTGGCTCTGTCGATCGTTTATGTTTGCAGTAGCACCATTTTGTACAGTAACGCAGCCCAATCTATAGATGCGGTGACTTCTTGGCCTGCCACAGTACTCGAAGGAGCACATCACAAAGGGAAACCCGCCCATCGAGGGCCACCCCTGGATATCATGGGAGACCCCGTTGAGGACGTAAAACCTCATTGATACCAACCCTGAGAGAGCTCTGAGGAACCGAAGAATTCCAATAGGAGGCAACTCGATGAGTAAGCTTGAAGACTACGAATGGATGCTTCGATATCTAAGGATGTTAGATTCAGCTAATGCAAAGATATTGGAAGGACTTGGCAAGCATGGCCCGAGGAACATTGTAGCATTGGCCAAATCAATAGGGTTGCCTCCTACAACCGTAACCTTCCGTATGAAAAGACTGATGGAAGAGGGGTTTCTTAAGGTAAGAGCTAACTTGGATTACTCCAAGCTTGGGTTGATGAAGGCGATTCTTCTTGCTGAATCCAAGCCTGGACAGGAGAAGAAGCTGCAGCAAGTCATTGACAATCTTGACTATTGGACTTACATGGTTCGTTGTTATGGAAAGTATGATGGATTTTACACAATCTTTGCCATTCCAGCGAGGTGCAAAAAAGAACTAGAAGACTATCTGGAAAAAGCCGTGCAACAAGAAGCGTTTTCGCATCATATTTTTCACCCCACCACTAACTTCACTGAGGTTGCGCCGAATTTCGACTGGTTTGATTTCGAAGGTAAATCATGGAACTTCCAGTGGAAACGTTGGATTGATGAGATTCAAAACGCATCCGAGGAGTTTCCCCATAAACTCAAGGACCCCAAAACGTATCCAATCCGAGTCGATAACGTCGACATACTAATCTTAAAAGAATTGGAGAAGGACGGAGGCGCCAGATTTAAGACGCTGG
>CP070749.1:260306-263358 GCA_020348365.1 Candidatus Bathyarchaeota archaeon | reverse complement strand
ATGCCGCAGATCGCGGAGATCAGCGTAGTAGAGGTCTCGAAGTTTCTTGTCGAGTTCCCTGAGGTCCTCCTTTGTGCCATATCCTAGAGTGAAGAAGTTCTGGATCTGAGACAGTATGCCTTGCCTGTCTTTCACCTTCTCAATCGTTTCCCGCTCTGCCATTCACCAACCCTCTTTTCTGTAATGCTACAAATCTGATTATTGGATTCTTGGAATCGTATATAAAGATTCTATTGTTGTTTTATCAGAAAGGATAAATACGTATTGCTTTACTGATGGTAACAACTAGACATCCAGAGATGGTGATTTGTGGGCTTCTTTAAAAAGCTAAAGGAGAGATTTACGAAGCCAACAGCCAACGTGTCATTGACTATTCCCAAGAGCACTTTCGAATTGGGGGAAGACTTGAAGGGCTCAATCATCGTTTCATGCGAAGAGGAATTTGATGCAACCGGCATGAGAGCCGAACTTCGATGCGTGGAGAAGAAAAAGCGAGAGAAGTGGGAATATGATGAAGACCTGAAACGCAATGTGCGACGCGTCTACTGGGATACGGCTATGCTACATTCTGCTGATCCGAAGGCAAGCGGTGCCCTGCACCTGGTGCCAGGCTTCAAAAAGACATTTCCCTTCCGTGCCAATATTCCTGCTGGTGGCCGAGAATCCTTTGATAGCGTGGATGGCGGCGTTACCTGGTTCATCAAGGGGGTTGTGGCCATCGATGGGCGCCCTGATGTCACAAGTGAAACGGTGGAGCTTCAGGTGATTAGGCCAACCGGAGCACCGAAAGCGGAGGAAGTAGTAATGGTACCATGCGAGTACTGCGAAACTCTGATGCCACAGACGTCGAGCTCATGCCCAAATTGTGCAGCACCACGAAAAGAGTGAGACGCCCACCCTATGCATGCATACCTAACTGGAATTGTTAGTCAGCTGAAAGCAACGCGCGCGCCCTAGGAAACAGCTACGAGAGTTATGGGAGATCAGATCTTCGTCGAATACGGCTTTTTCTAAACGGTCAAATCCGCGCGCGCGTCTCTTTTCCATTGGCCAGAATGTCGAGATAACATATGTTCGCAGGCTTGTCCTACAAGCGATTCGACGAAAGCGACGAAACCGACGCATGAATGCTTTCTCTAGTGAGCCTCTGTAAGTTCGGTTTTCCGCCATAGTTTCGTAGTGGTTATCTTCGCCACGCTTGAACTCCTGCAATCACAACCAAGATTCCGATGACTGCCAACGCGACTGGAAGCAGATATCCAATCAGCAATTCACGAAGGTATAGGAACCATACAGCCCCAAGCACCGAGATCAGGATTCCCCCTGAAAAGATGTTGAAGACTCCACGTCCATATAGCTCGGGATTGGACGCTCGAACTCCAGCGAGGATCACAATCCACAGACCGAAGAGGAGAAGAGTGAGCGAAAGCACCTCAGATATATTATAGAGGATGTTGGCTGCAAGTAGAGACGCAGATATAGCCAAGACTACGACAAGAATACCGATTGAAAAGACGCCTAGCGGTCTTTTGGGCACTAAAATCATCTCCCGATTTATGTTTCTTCAATGAATATAAAAGGTTTAATCTAGAACAGATTGAATCTTGTTGCTGGGATGTCCCCTTTGATGATCACGCCCGTAGCGCCCTCTAGGATGAGGCTGTATCTTTCGCCTTTGTATTCGTATACAACGAACCATACGGGCGCATGCAGATATACAGAGTCGCCAATCACGAAGTCGTTTCTCATCTCGATGATCTTGTCAACCTCCTGCTTCGCCAGAAATTGATGGTGGCTCTCAATTTGCTGTCGAGCTAACTTCACCGCTTCATCCCTGGCCACTTCACTGTTCAATGTCTTGGCGAAATCTTCGATTCTCCTGAAGTCATATGGGATCTTCCCTCTGAGAGGAACATCATATTCTCTTGTTGGGAACTCAGAGGCTTCCCTTGCCAGAATAAGCCAGTCATACTCTCTCTCGATCTTCCCTTCCTTCACAACTGGCGGAGCCACCCGCTCGAAGATTCCCTTGTATTCGCTTGTGGTTGCGACCTTAATAACCCAGAAGGGCAGATAGGTCAAACTTCTCTCTAAGATCTTTGAAGACCTTGCCAAATCTCCGGGTTTTAAGAAGCCAGATCTCATCCAGTTCCGTGTAAGCTCTTCTGTCTGGTCTGGCGTGTATTTGTTAAGTATCATGGAGTGCTCAAGAGTAAAGGTTTTTCCCGTTTCTATGACGCATGTGAAACCGCAATATCGGCATGTAGCGATTATCTCTCCTGGTCTGAAGCTGATAGGGGCAGCGCAGTTGGAGCATCTAATCTCCTGAATTATCGACATGGCTGATGCATGGTTATGGGTACAGGTTCGACATAAATTTTCTGAGACTGGACTGGTGAGATTTGAAAGCGAGCGCAAGGCATATTTCGGGCAAGCGTTGGTTCTTGTATTACTAGGAGGAAGAACAATTGGCCAGATTAGCCCGACTGAAGCTCTCGATGACCGTTTCCATTCTACTAGTAACGACGATATTTGCTGCTTTCCTCGTCGCTCTCACGTATCTAATCCGCCTTCCACCCATTCCCGCCCTCGCCTTCGCCATACTCGGCACGCTCCTCTTCATACTGATTCAGTACTTGATTGGGCCTGCGATGGTTAGGTGGTCAACGAAACTGCGTTATCTAAAGCCTGGAGAACAGCCTTGGCTGGAGACGACGGTGAAGGCTCTTGCCGAGAAGAGCAAGATACCGCCACCGAAACTGGCAATAGTCCCTGGCAAGACGCCTAACGCCTTTGTCTTCGGAAGAACAGCAAAAGGCGCAACTCTGGCAGTTCACGAGGGACTACTCAGACAATTGACCCAAGAAGAGATCCAAGGCGTTATCGGCCATGAACTAGGACACATAAAGCACAAAGATTTCGTGGTAATGACTGTTCTCTCTGCGTTGCCACTCGTAGCCTATTTGATCGCAAGGCTGACATTCAGAGTGGCGTTGACTACAGGCGGGGGGAGTAAGAAGAAAGGTGGGGAAATAGCTTTCAGACTTCTGCT
>CP070749.1:257142-260206 GCA_020348365.1 Candidatus Bathyarchaeota archaeon | reverse complement strand
GCAAAAACGGAGGCTATGCCAATCGAAATCAATGAGATGGAAATGAAAAGCAAAGAGCTCTTCAGTCTATTCATTTCGGATTCACTAGTTCATACGTCACGGTGCATTTGTGAGCTCCCTTTATGAGGGCCTTGTCCCAAATGCAATCAGCTTGATCACGTCCCAATACGCTGTCCATGAAAGCTCGTTGCATGCTTGTGCAGTATAGATCGCAGAATCTGCTTTTCACGCTGGGGCTCACATTTTTGCTGACATGGCACATTGGGCAATCTGAAACGCTATATGAAAACCTGAAGTCAGACAACTCGATAGGTTCAAGTCTTTGACCATAGAAGCCAAGAACAGCTTCTGTCATTTTTGCCAATGCCGCCATATTCCTTTCTTTCAAACCTAAGATTTTCCTTATTCCATCAGCAAGGCTTCTGAATGTGTCATAGACTTGAGCGGCCAATTCCTGCTGCCCCCTGCCCGCCTTCTCCAAGATGGGTATGGCCAGTTCGGCTGGCGGAAACGAATGCTTCGCAAAGAGAGTCTTTATCCGCTCTTCTGTGGTCTTTTTCAACATTCCACCCCCGTACTACCATGCATGCGCGTATGCGCACGCGGGTCCCTAGATTCACGTAAGAGTCTCAACGATATCCCTCTTTTCTTGAAGAAAAGGCGATTTCCAGTTAAATGTTACCAATTCATAATCTGTATTCCAAATAACTTCCAATTTGATTGATTAATCGCGCGCGCAACGTGTCCTCGGACTGGCCGCCCTTCCTCAGCTCCCAAAGAGACCTGAAAATCTTGGCTTGAATGGGGTCGGTCGGGCGTGTGGTGGGGCCGGCCGGATTTGAACCGAGGACCTCTGAACCGCTAACGTTGATCATGCGTGGGGAAACATCAATCTTACTTCCCATGTTGCCGCTTGCCTCTAACAATTTCATGTGCGATGGGCTACTTATTGCTCTCCAAGGAATGACCCGAGGCGGTTGCGCGCGCAATTGCTATTTTGCAGTCGTGGATTTCAGAATCTATCTAGCGCTGTTTGCATTGCCATTACACTAGCTTCTTTCAGCTCTATCTTCCTACCAAGAAGATACTTTAGGTTGACGAAGTGAGGAAGATTCCCTATCTCTAGAAGAAGTAGAGAACCCTTTGTTCCAAGGATTTTTCCTGATACTTGAAGGTTTTTCTTGATCTTTAGTTCAATCGGTCTTCTATCCAGCAGAGGAAGGCTATAGATTTCAGATAGATCGTGCAGATGATCATGATAAAAAGGGAATCCAAGAAATCGTCTCGTTATTTCTTCTTCTGTTCTGGCTAATGCGTGGACTTCTGTGCTGGGTCTTTTCCACAAGGTGTCAGCTTTCTTGCTTGTTCTTAATCCTGAAAGCACGTTAAGAGCGTTGTGTATGGCTTTTTCAAATTTCCTAACTTCGATCCCATTTCCGACGATGACCCTTTTAGCCAGATTCGCTCCTTGTTCTATCCATCTTTGGGGGATTCTCGTTTCGTGTGCAACCCCAACTTTTGCTTGATTCAAACCAAAGGATGCTATATACACATAGGCAGTAGCTTTCTCACATATCCTTTGGAGAGAAGGTTCAGCCGCACATTTTGTTCCATCACAGATCAAACAGGGATGCACTAGATCTGCTTGGTAGCATAGTGAGCATTTATTGCCCTTCTTGATTTGGGCTTTTGATGGACAAGGTACCTTGGCTTTCCAAGGTTCCAAAGCTACTTGAGTGTTTAAAGCACGTGAGGATACGGTTGTATACCCTACACAATATCGTCCCGGGTGAATCTTGAAAGAAAGATCCATAGCTGGTTCTAGCCATATTTGACTGAAACCCCCATCATAACAAACGAGACTGCAGAGCCATTTTCCCTCTTTTTTCCACCACTCAACTGCAGAGACAAGCTTGTCGTCCATTGAAAGACACCCGACCCTAATTCCACTATGCTATGAAGTTCTATGCTTGATCTTTAATAAAAATCGGTGAGAATGCAAGAGCGCAAGTTTCCTGCCAAGAATTGACTAGTCCCCTGGCAAGGGCATAATGGTAGTCCCGGAGCGCGCGATAAGATTCAAAAGACCATGCAGATCATAATCTCTGAATAGACAAGAGATGTTGTACGAATGCATGAGAAAATGTGGTGCATCGACCTAAGAAGTGACACGGTCACATTGCCCTCTGAGGAGATGCTAGAGGCGATTAGACACGCAGAACTCGGCGACGACGTGTTCGAGGAGGACCCAACAGTCAACAAATTGGAGGCGATGGCAGCCAAGATGATGGGAAAAGAAGCCGCAATGCTAGTTGCCAGCGGAACCCAAGCCAACTTGGTGTGCGTAATGAGCAACACAAAACGGGGGGACGCAGTGATCTTGGAGGCTGATTCTCACATATACTGGTACGAGGTCGGAGGATTATCTGCTATCGGAGGGCTAACACCGTTGCCAATAGAGGGCCATCTTGGCATCATGAATCCAGAAGATATTGAAGCCACAATAAGACCGGAAAACATTCACTTTCCAGACACGACTTTAGTATGCATTGAGAACACGCATAATCGAGCAGGCGGAACAATACTCACCCCAGAACAGATTGGTGCAATCAACAATGTTGCCAAGACCCATGGACTGCAGCTTTACATGGATGGAGCAAGAATCTTCAATGCTGCTGTCGCGATGAAACTTGATGTGAAGAGGTTCACGAAACACGTCGACAATCTCATGTTCTGTCTATCTAAGGGGCTAAGCTGCCCCATTGGTTCCATGGTTGTTGGAAGTCAGGAGTTCATACGTAAGGCCAGAAAGATCAGGAAGATTTTGGGCGGAGGCATGCGCCAAGCAGGTGTGATAGCGGCCCCTGGGATTGTAGCCCTCACCAAAATGATTGAAAGGCTGGAAGAAGACCACAGAAATGCAAGACTATTGGCTGAAGGTTTGGTCGAGATGGACGGGATCTACGTGAACCTAGAAGCTGTACAGACAAACATAGTTCTAGTCGACATAAGCGGCTTGGATGTTACCTCTAACCAGTTTGTGTTGTTGCTGAAAGAAGAGGGT
>CP070749.1:253949-257042 GCA_020348365.1 Candidatus Bathyarchaeota archaeon | reverse complement strand
GGAAGTGCAGGCTAAACAGGAAGAACTGCAAGAATGCAAGGTCTGCGGGGAACCAACCCTCGGAGAAATCTGCAGATCATGTCAGATGCTAAAAGAACTACATGCGTTCTAGAGCGGCAGAAAGACTCTTCTCCCCATACTTCTATGATAGGCTGTGACCCTCTTGACAGTGCTCTCCGACAAGGAAATACTTGAGTATTTAGAGAGAGGAGAGCTCAAGATTACTCCCTTTGAGACTTCCTGTCTCAACCCCGCAGGCTATGACTTACGGTCCTCCCGCCACGTAGGCATTAAGCCCAAGCAGTATGACCTGACAGCCACTCTTGAAAGAGTCGAATTGGGTTTAGAGACGGTGGGAACACTTCACATACGTTCTTCGCTTGCAAGAGAAGGCATAACAGGAAGTTTCGCTGTTGTAGACCCGGGGTTTCGTGGTCAACTGACACTCAATCTACATAACAATGGAGAAGAGAAGCTAACAATACACAAAGGCGAGCCGATAGTCCAGATAATTCTCTACAAACTCGGAGACTCGGCAGGAAAGGGTTATAGTGGATTATACCAGAACAGCAAGGGAATAGTCTCAAGCAGACGACACAAGCTTCGAGAATAATCTAAGCGGCGGGTCACCAGGGATCGACGTCCAGTTTCCACCAATCTCCCCAACATCTACACTCATACCCGCACCCCCCTGAGCGCCGAACGTCCAAGCTTAGGTTGCTCCCTCCCGGGCCTGGCCAGGTTCACCTGGCAAACGCAGAAGCAACCTTTCGGCTGCACCACGACCGCCAGCCCCAAGGGACGGATACTCACTGGCAGAAGGCTGAGGAGGCTTGACGATCTTTGACGCCTCACCCAGGCTCTCGGCCCATCGTATAGAGGGTTTATGGTACAGGGGACCCCTAGCCCCCCGCCTAGACCCGCCACCAATAAATCTGGTGCTGTCTGAAGTATAAAGCTTATCAAAAGCGGAATAAGGCTAATCTATCTTTTAGGAATCTATCCTAACACTACTCCATTGGAGTCCAGAGGAACAGTCGTTGGTTGTCGCAAAAACGGGGGAGAATCATAGAAGTCGACTTATCGTTTTTGATGTTGAAGGAGTTCTCCTACCAAAAAGAAGGTACTTACTCTTTGAGGCTGCAAGGAAGCTCAGTCTTTGGGAATTCATCAAGATAGCCATTATAGGCTTCCTCTACGAAAGCGGATTGATCTCCCTTGAAAACGCGCTCAGAACAATCTACAGGAACTTCCGAGGATTGACAATCAGCGATCTCTTTGAGCCCTACAAAACAATTCCCCTGATCTCAGGTGTAGAACTGCTTTTCAAAAAACTGAGTCAAGCGGGATATCGTACCGCCCTAATAAGCTCAGGGCTTCCAGAACTCTTCGTCAAAGATCTGGCAACTAAGCTGAATGCGAACTATGCTTTTGGCCTCACGCTAAAGACAGAGAGTGATCGCTTGACAGGCGAAATCGGCGGTGAGGCGATAAAGCCCGGCGGCAAGGCTCTCATTCTGAAGAGAATCCTCAAACGTGAGAATCTAACTGCAGAAGACTGTGTAGTAGTCGCGGATGACAGAAACAATCTACAGATGTTTCCGCTATGCACTCTAAAGATCGGCTACAACCCAGACTTCATCTTGACCGCTAGATCTGATCATGTGGTGAAGGAGAACCTATCAGAGATCTTGCCAATCATAAAAGGAGAAGCGGTAGCTCTCTCTCAATCAGGTCTACTAAAAGGAGAAATCATTAGAGAAGCAATTCATATAGGCAGCATTTCAATACCACTTGCGTGCGCATATACATTTCTAGAACCCACGGTTGTCTCTTTACTAGTACTCCTTGTAGCTCTGTTATACACAGCATCCGAATTTGGCAGAATGCGAGGAATGAATTTCCCCATATTCTCCACGGTAACCCGGAGAGCCGCACTCAGACCCGAACTCCATGAGTTCGCGTCTTCCCCGATCTTCTTTGCTCTAGGCATTGCGCTTTCGCTTCTACTTTTCCCAATCCCCATCAATTATGCATCAGTGGCAGTGCTTACTGTGGGAGATGGCTTTGCAAGAATGTTCGGAAGAACATTTGGAAGAACCGCCTTCCCCTTCAACAAAGGAAAGAGGGTAGAGGGATCAATCTTCGGCTTCCTACTGGCCTTTCTAGGAGCCATGCTATTTGTGGATCCCATCAAGGCGTTAGCAGCAGCAGCCGCCGGAATGTTTGTGGAGAGTCTGCCTCTGCCTGTAAATGATAACTTGGCCATTCCAATAATGTCTGGAATAGCAATTATGATAATGTCATAGCTTCAAGTCTTTTGGCTTGACATTAATTCTTCCATGTCTAGGTTCAAGCTTTCTCATTTCCCCATGCGTTTAAGAACGGGTTGAGAGGCTGAACCCAGTCCAGATCCCGCAATCGAACTTCATCGCTTCCTTTGGGAGTTCGATAGTGTAGTTTTGGGTTCTTCCTTCTGGCCTTCACGTCTGTGACGACAACGTTGATTATTACGGAGTTGTCCTTGAGGTGGAGGTTCACGTTGCGTCCAACATAGGACTTTGCAACCTTCATATAGAAAATTCGCAAGTTGTGCACGTTCCTATCGCTGATGGATGAATCTTTTGACATTTAAAGCCCCTGATTGAAAGACAATCCAAAGAGGAGGGAGAGATGAATGAAACTACCCTGGTCTCTTCCAGGGTTTTGCTGCAGAGGCATGTGAGACAATTTATAGGATGTGCCATACTAAAGGGTCGTCAGTGGCGTTTCGGCTTGTCTAGGTACGCAAAGGGTTATCGGCTGGAGCGACGGGTGGAGAGCTTATACACCGAGCATGGATGGTTGGCCACCCGCTTCCCCAAGAGTGGTAGAAGGCTCTATCCGGCAGATGTTCTCGCCATAAAGAAGACACCCGACGAAGCTCTAATCCACCTAATCGAGTGTAAGAACCTGTCCACTAAGAATCAGCGGAAGAATGCTATATACATCAGTAAAGAGCAAATCCAGAGGCTAGACAGAAAGGCGAGGATGCATAACGCGGAAGCCCTTGTGGCGTATAGTTTTCCTCGTCAACATGTCAGGGTTGTACAG
>CP070749.1:250726-253849 GCA_020348365.1 Candidatus Bathyarchaeota archaeon | reverse complement strand
TAATCTTCGAATAATCTCATGAGCCTTTTGGCGGTCCATATCCTTCCCAGCTAAGGCTAGCATAACCACTTCGGACATCATTCGCCCCTGGGTTATATCCATATTCTTCATCATTCTTTCTTCATCAACCTGCAAGGTTGCCAGCACTCTCGTCATTGAGATCAGCATGTGATCTATTAGGATGCATGCTTCAGGAATCAGAAATCGCTCAGCGGACGATTGCGTCATATCTCGTTCATGCCAGGTTGGCACGTTTTCTAGAGCGGGCACAACAAGGCTTCTCATGATCTTAGCCAGACCACAAACAGTCTCACAGGTTTGTGGATCGTGTTTGTGAGGCATTGTTGAGCTTCCGACCTGCTTCTTTCTTTCAAAAAACTCGAAAACCTCCCCTATCTCTGGTCGCTGTAGCTCTCGGATTTCAGTTGCGATCTTATCTAGTGTGGATGCAACTATGCTTAGGAGGCAGATTAGTTCCGCAAAACGATCCCTCTGCACGATTTGAGTGGAGACTTCCACGGGTCTGAGATCAAGTCTTTCCATAACAAGCCCCTGTATCTGTGTTGCGTGTGGCCCTAAGCCCGCTTGGGTTCCAACGGCGCCAGTCATCTTTCCGACGAGCACCCTCCGACTGCACTCTTGAAGACGTTGGCTATGCCTCGCGATCTCTCGCATCCAAACCGCAAGCTTAAGTCCAAAGGTAATAGGCAAAGCGTGTTGACCATGAGTTCTGCCTATCATCATAGTCTTCTTGTAACGATTCGCGCCCTTCATCAGGACTTCTTCAAGTCGGTTCAGTTTCTCCTCAATCAGCTGAAGGGCAGCTCTAAGTTGAAGCGCAGTCGCCGTATCCAAGATGTCTGAGCTTGTTGCTCCAAAATGAACGTGAGCCCCACTTGGTCCGCTTACTTCTGCCAATGCTCGAACCACTGACATCACGTCGTGCTTAATCTCATGTTCAATCTCCTTGACTCGATCAAGTTTGACATGATTCACAGAAGCCATTTCCATGATTCTTTCAGCGTCTACTCGCGGCATATCTCCAACTTCAGCCTGCGCCCACGCCAAGGCTGCCTCCACATCCAACAACCTCTGAAGCCTGCTCTCCTCATCGAAGACTATCAACATCTCTCGCGTTCCGTATCGACCATTATCAATCGGAAGAATGGGCATCCTTATATCTCCCACAAATGATACACAAGTAACGGGTTAAAAGATTAACTTTTGTCTCTGTCTAATATTTGAGTAGTGGAGTAGTTGTATATTGGGTGCTATAGCTGCTGCCATGAACAAGAAGGGCGAGGACGCCATTCCCACAGTGCTTTCTATGCTCATACAGTTGAAACACCGAGGAACGGACGCTCATGGAGTCGCCACTCCAAACTTCACAAGAACAGCTAACTCCATCGACCAAATATCAACGAAGAGCATGAGTTCAGATGTCGCACTGGGCCACAATCTGTCCTTAATTCTCCCGAAAGATCATCCACAACCGGTCTTGGGAGAGAACCATGCACTAGCTTTTGAGGGTCGAATATTTCCTCCTTTTGGGGTTTCTGACGTAGATGCAATTCAGAACACGCTCGGATCGGACCCCCAGAAGAATGTGCACTCCATCATTAAGAGATTTGATGGACCGTACACATTCGCTATAGCATGCCAAGATGTGGTGATCGCTGGACGAGATATTCTGGGAATAGCTCCACTCTATTATGGCGAGAATGAAACAATCGCCGCCATAGCATCTGAGCGCAAAGCTTTATGGCAGATCGGAATAGAGACGGCAGAATCTTTTCCTCCTGGAAGCCTCGCATCAATCAGCCGCTATGGCTTCAAATTTAAGCCTATAAGAACCTTCGTACAACCCTCACGGAAACCTATGTACATGAAGCCAGCAGCAGGACGCCTTCAAACTCTCCTGTTAGAATCGATGAAAAAACGGCTTTCGGATACCAAAAAAGCTGCGGTGGCTTTTTCGGGTGGTCTCGACAGCAGCATCGTAGCCGCGTTGGCCAAACTCTGCACAGTAGAAGTCCAACTGATTACAGTTGGGTTGAAGGGGCAGCGTGAACTCGAACATGCAAGAACTGCTGCGAAGATCTTAGAGCTGCCTTTGCACGTACAAGCGTACACCTTGAACGACGTTGAACAGGCTCTTCCGAAAGTCTTATGGCTGATTGAAGAGCCAGACGTGATGAAGGCTGAAATCGCCATTCCCCTCTTTTGGACAGCAGAGATCGCAGCAAAACTTGGATTCCGAATCCTCCTGGCTGGGCAGGGAGCAGATGAACTCTTTGGCGGTTACCAGAGGTACCTCAAAGATTATGCGGCTGACGTTGAGGTCATGCGTGACTCTATGTATCATGACGTGATTACGTGTTACGAGAAGAATTTTCAAAGAGACAACCAAGTCTGCTCTTTTCATAAGGTGGAACTCAGACTTCCATTCGCAGATCGAGAGGTTGCGAGTTTCTCTTTAGGTCTACCCGCACGCCTGAAAATCGAATCGTCTGAAGATCCCTTAAGAAAGAGAGTTTTGAGGCTGACAGCTGAGAATCTAGGCCAGCCCGAATCTATCGCTAGAAGACCAAAGAAGGCTATTCAATACGCCACTGGCGTGAACAGAGCATTGAGAAGGCTAGCTAGAGTAGAAGGCTCAACCTTACGAGAGTATGTTAAGAGGTGCCTGCGAGAGGCATACCGGAAAAGGTAGATCAAAATGCGAAAGACAGCAGTCCTCTATACACCAAAATACTTGAATCACAACCCGGGTCCCCACCACCCTGAATCACCCAAGCGTTTGAGGGCTATAATGCGGGAGTTGAATAGCAGTGGTCTCCTCGAAACAGGAAAGTGCTCACTTATCAAGCCCAAGCGCGCTGGTCTAGACGACCTCAAGCTTGTTCATGAGCCAGACTACATCCGACTTGTCAAGAGATACTGTTCGTCCGGCGGTGGGCTTCTGGACCTCGGTGACACCATCGTTTCGCCCAAAAGCTTTGAAACGGCTCTATTCGCGGTCGGAGGAGCCCTGGGAGCTGTGGATCTTGTGATGGCGCGGAAGTTTGAAAATGCCTTCGCCCTCGTTCGTCCCCCGGGACATCATGCTGGCCCCTACTACGC
>CP070749.1:247459-250626 GCA_020348365.1 Candidatus Bathyarchaeota archaeon | reverse complement strand
TCTGGATCGGCATTGTGATGGCACAGCAGAACTACCGATTCAGCGTTGATCTTCTCTATGAGTGATGTTATCTTGTGGAATTGCATGCGATCTTCCTCAGGTATTCTTCGATGGAGGTGAAGGCCTGCTGTGTGGCTTCTTCAGTTAGCTTTTTAGCGTTGTAGCTTTTCTTTCCAGGCAGCAGATCAAGCTCTACGTCAACGTTTACGGTGATTGGCCTCGTTCCCTCGGTGTCAACGGTTATGTTGAGGGTGGATATTTGCTTTGACGGAGTCTTTGATGTGATGTATTTTCTAGCCGCTTTTTCAGCGATCTCGCACAGTTCTTCAATCTGCTCAGAGGTAAGGTTTGGTACCCCTATCTCTTCCAAAAAGCTCTCACCTAGGAAGGTGGAGGTGAGAGTGGACGCAGATCGCGCTGCAGCTTTGTCTGCAACTCCTTCACCTGACTTCTTAATCGTTCTTCCTGTTTGCCCAAGACGTTAATCCTCATGTCGAGAAGCTCCTTCCGCTCGTTCAGGTCTACCGTCACCTTCCCCTTCTCAGACTTCACGAGGAGGGAGCCAATAGACTTGTAGATGGTCGCGTCGTCGGTCTGCTTCTCCAGCTCATCCAATGCCTGATCCACCTCGGTGAGCTCCATCTCGAGCTGCTGCTTCTGGGTTAGGGCTCCCTGCAGCGTCTGCTGCAGCTGCTGGAGCCTTAGCAACCGCTGCTGCACCTTAGGCGGAAGCTTCGAAATCTCATTACTACTCATGAAATACACATACCTCTTCGTTTTCCAGACAGTTTACAACTGTACATTTTGGAGACATATTCAAACCCTGCCTCTATTAACTCCTTCGCTTCTTACAGTGTTCGTTGTTCTACAAGATTATTCATCTGGATTTTCAAAAAGTCCACAAGGTGAGTGTGGATTCCAGTTGAGCTGTTTCCTCTGTTTCCTAAGGGTTTCTTGACAATGAGAAGATTCTTCGTCTTATGGAACTCCATCGCCGCTTTCAGCAAGTGACTGTTTTTATTTGGCAAGCATAACAGTAGCATTGGCTCTAGGCAGTTAGAGGATGGAGAAATGATTGATGGATCTGGAGGTTTGGATCAGGTCGATAGTATCCGGATTCATACTTGACTCGCCTGAGAACACACTCGGAAATCAAGAGAATAATAAGGCGTGGGAAGAGCCGCTAGTCGGGTTCTCGAATGGGAACGACGCGCTGTATACGTTCTACAAGAAGGATATTGGAGAGTTCTATCTAACGCCTCTAGAGATATTCACCAGAACCTTCACTGATATTGATGTGGACGCAGCTCGGTTGACTGTTATCAGTTGGATTCTACCCCACAATGAAAGAACCAAGTCTGACAACCGGCGGAGAAGAGTCTACCCCTCGGAACGTTGGGCCCGAGCGCGCATCTTTGGTGAGCAGGTCAATGATAAATTGCGTGGTCATGTTGTAGACTCGCTGCAGAACAGGGGATTCCGGGCGGTAGCGCCTATGCTTTCGCCAATCTGGAAGGTGTATGACAACAGTCGTTATGGCCGTGCTTCAAACTGGTCAGAGAGACACGCTGCATACGCCTCCGGCCTCGGAACCTTCGGATTGTGCGATGGATTGATAACTGAAAAGGGGAAAGCTATGCGTTGCGGGTCAGTAGTCACCGATATGAAGCTGCAACCCACCGAAAGACCCTACGATACTCACCACGCCTACTGTCTCTTCTTCTCCCGCCACACCTGTGGAAGATGTATACCGCGTTGCCCAGCCGACGCCATAAACAAGTCCGGCCACGACAAAACCAAATGCAGAAACCATCTCCGAGAAACCAGCGTCTTCGTCAAACAGAATTATGGATTTGAAGGATACGGATGTGGGATGTGCCAAACAGGCGTTCCATGCGAATCGAAGATTCCCACGCAGGAAGACCTATGAACACGCACAGTTCTGTGATGAAACGCATCATTGTGAACGCGCTTCACTCTCAGGACTCGGAAGTTTCGTTTCTGAGAAGAAGATCTGGGACAAAGAGAAAGTTCGGCGATTTATCACATGGTTTGTTCTCGAAGGACTTGAAGAAGGATGGCTTATTGACGAAATGGGTGGGTGACAATGAAGCAGATTGAGGAGCTTGAAAACAACGCCACAGAGATCGGAAGAGAAATCGAACAGAAGATCCGCAAACTCATACTCAGAATAGAATCAGGCGGCCCTCTGCTCGGAAGATGCGAAGTATGCCCAACCCACTTCTCAAAACACAAAGATGAGATAGACCCTTTCTTAGTCGTCCCTCTTTGAACGAGTAGATTATCCTGAACCTTTCTGTATACGCGCTTTTCTGTCTCTCTCTTCTCCAGATTCTCTCCTATTTCCCTCCAAATTCCGTCCAAATTCTCTCCTAATTCCGATTCTCCTTGCAGCGAAGGGGATAATAGTCTAATCATCGCTTCTATCGGAGCTCCCCCTCTACCTCCTAGAGGGACACAAAAAAGACAGAGAAGAAGACTGAAAGAGAGGATTTAGAGAGAGAAAAAGGAGACTTCTTCAGAGAGAATTTGAAGAGAACGCAGAGTTGACGGAACAGGAAAAATGCATGAGCACTTCCCGGAATCTGGTAGTCGAGAATAGTTTGTGCAATGGCGCCGTATCTTGTGCGCGTCCGAAGTGTTACTCATCGTCTTTCTCTGTTGAGAGGTCATCCACAACCTCCAATGTGCTCTGCGCCAAGCCTACCCATCTTAAGTACGCGTTTATGGCTGCTCTCAAAGCAGTTGTATCATTCGATTCGAAACGGACTATCAACTCACCATCCTCCTCCTCTACCCTGGTTCGGGACCGACTGCTCGTCGACGCTCCAGTTTCCGGTTTTAAAGCCTTCAAAACAGTCTTCAGATGCTTCTCAGACGGGAAGCTCAGCCGAATGACAGCGCGTCTCCGCATCTCCAGACTCCTACACTGCAATTCTCTGTGGCGATATAAGAATTTAGCAAGCGTATTAGGTGGTTGGAAATGGTTTATTACACCAAGTGACTTCACAGACTGCCATGAAGATTGTGAGCGCCTGTCTGGTTGGAGTGAACTGCAGGTTCAACGGAGAGAACAGGCTGGACGCAGGGCTGGTTGAAGCCTTCAAGAGGGGAGAATTGGTTCCATTATGTCCCGAACAGCTGGG
>CP070749.1:244184-247359 GCA_020348365.1 Candidatus Bathyarchaeota archaeon | reverse complement strand
AAAAAAAGAAGGTTGAGACATCTTGAGCAACATGAAAGACCATTGTTTTGACGAAAATATCAGAAAAGAAGGCTGAAATAGGCTTCTCTTCCTCTTTTTCAAATTGTGGATTTCTTGACTCCAGAGACCATAAAATCAGATTTCAGAGACCATTCTGGAGACCATTGTTTTGAAAAAAAGGAGAAATACTCAACTTTTACCCAACTATTTACACAATTCAACATAATTTAATGTTACAATAAGGTATGCGCGCGCTAGTTGACTACGTCGCTAATAATGAAAAGAATCAGGATTTGCTGAGGAGAGCAAGAGGGCTCCAAGAGTTGTTTTCGAAAGGTGGTTGAAAACAACTGTTTAAATAGATGTATGCATGCAAAATCATTAGTTAGGCGGGTTATTTTATGAGCTCTTCCTTTGAGGAAGCAGCGCTGTTGCTTTGCTACCGAAGGTTAAATCGACACAGCTTCAATGCCTTGGTTGGAGCAATTGAGACAAGAGAAGCCCTGAATCGATTACCTGTCCATTTTGTCCCAAGGCCTGAAGAGTTGTTAGAACAAGTGGGGGTGCTTGCTACCAGATTCAATAAGGTAATTGTTGCGTTTTCGCTTTTGACATGTCAAATACTCGAGACACAAAAACTCGTCAAATCTATTAAGAGGCAATTCGCCTCTCGAATCGTTCTTATCGGTGGTGGCCCTCATCCTAGTGGAGATCCTGCGGGTACACTCGGCTTAGGATTTGACATTATTGTCAGAGGTGAAGGTGAAGAAGTATTTCCGGATATAGTCGAGAGAATAGTGTCGGGGCGCGATCACAAATCAGTGAATGGGTTGGCATTTCTAAACGATGGTGGTTGCACACTGAATCCGCTTCCCAGAAGGCTGGACATAAGTCGTTATCCACCATTTGCTGTAAAACATAAGAAGTTTGGCCCTATAGAAATCTCGCGAGGATGCCCTTGGACTTGCCGTTTTTGTCAAACTCCCTATCTCTTTGGCGTAAAGGTCAGACATAGAGACATTCCAAGCATCTGCAAATACGTGAATATTATGAGAAAAGAAGGATTGACGGACATCAGATTCATTTCCCCTAATGCCTTCATGTATGGTTCCGAAGATGGTAAGTCTTTAGAAGTGAATGCAATTGAAGGCCTTTTGAGTTCAGTGCGTAAGATTCTAGGTGGTAGAGGACGGATCTTCTTTGGAACATTTCCCTCCGAAGTAAGACCTGAATCAGTAACTCGAGAAACGATTGAAGTAGTGAAGAAGTATTGTGCCAATGACAATCTAGTAATCGGGGGGCAGTCCGGAAGTGAAAGGATGCTTGAACATATCTGCAGAGGACATACTGTTGACGAAATTCAGCGAGCTGTAGATCTTACCCTCAAATCTGGACTAAAGGCTAACGTCGATCTCATTTTCGGGTTGCCACATGAAACAGAAGAGGATGCGAGGTTAACATTAGAACTAGCCAAGATCTTGACGAAGAAGGGGGCAAGAATCCATGCACACACTTTCATGCCGCTAGTTGGCACTCCTTTTAAGAATATGCCCGCAGGAGAGATATGTCCAACAATCAAAATAGAACTGGAGAGGCTAATATCTATTGGAAAGGTTTATGGACAGTGGAGAGCTCAAGAAGTGGTTGCCAAGCAGAGTTACGAGCTCAGAAGAAAGGGTCTTATAAGATAAAAGGAGTTGGTGCGTTGATAACTATACACACACGCGCGTGCAGGCATCAGATCAGTGTTCATTCGAAGGACGGTGCCTAACATTTATTCTGTTTGTCAGATATCATTTGATGATTGAGGGGGTAATGTGGGAATCTCAGGGCTTCATCTTCTTCTGACCTACAAATGTATCCTTGAATGTGATCATTGCTTTGTCTTCGGAGGACCCAATGCTAAGGGGGCTATGAAGATTGCTGACATTACGGAGATTTGTAGGGAGGCAAAGAAATTGGGTAGTGTGGAATGGATCTTCTTTGAGGGTGGCGAACCATTCCTCTATTATCCCATAATGTTGAAGGGAATAAAGGTGGCCGATGATATGGGCTTCAAGACAGGAATTGTGACAAACCCATACTGGGCTACTTCCATAGAAGACGCCACTGAATGGCTTGTCCCTCTGACAAAACTGGGAGTCTCAGACATCAGTATCAGTGAAGACACATTCCATCAAATGGAAGAAGAGAGAAACTATCCAGGATACGCGAAGGAAGCAGCGGAGAGACTCGGCTTGCCCATAGGGGCTATCACTATTGAGGAGCCAACTCCAAACGTCAGTGAACGATCAGGCCTTGAAGGAGATGTAGTAACTGGCGGCGAGGTCATGTTCAGAGGCCGCGCCGCGGAAAACTTGGTTGAGGGATTACCCAGAAAGCCATGGACGGAACTCAGAGAATGCCCACACGAGGACTTACAGAAGCCGGGCCGCGTACACATTGACCCCTTCGGTTTCATCCATCTCTGCCAAGGCATCACCTTGGGAAACTACAAGGAGACGCCCCTCTCAGAACTAATCAAGTCATACGACCCATCCGCACATCCAATCTGCGCCCCGCTCATAGAAGGTGGCCCGGCAGCCTTGGTCAAAAAATATGATTTGGAACATGAGGACACCTTTGTGGATGAGTGCCACATCTGCTACCGTGCTCGCCTGTCTCTCAGAGACAGATTTCCAGAGTATCTGGCACCAGGCCACATGTACGGGGAAAACGAAGAATAGATATGACACGCCACTGGGAAGTCGTTTATAAATCCCATAAGGGTACTAGTCTAGGTTTGTGTGTGGAAGAGGATGGCTACATCTTTTACATCCATCGAAGACATGCTGGATGATCATTACGTAAGTGAGAACGTCCACCTACGGGGGTGGGTTCATCGGAAGAGGGAGAGCAAGAACACAATCTTCGTTATTGTAAGAGATGTTACAGGCATCATCCAATGCACCATCAAGAAGGATAGCCCTGCATGGGATGAAGCAGAAAAGCTGACGATAGAATCCTCCATCACGCTGAATGGAACCGTGAAGAAAGACGCACGTGCTCCGGGCGGCTACGAGTTATCCGTTGACAAGCTGAGCATAGTAGGGCTGGCAGAAACGTTTCCAATAACGGAGGATCAGAGCACAGAGTTCCTGCGAGATGTCCGCCACCTCTGGCTCAGAAGCCGAAA
>CP070749.1:240907-244084 GCA_020348365.1 Candidatus Bathyarchaeota archaeon | reverse complement strand
AAGGCCGCGGAGTTCATCTCTAGAGAGGGCTACGACAAGCCTGTGGCAGCTTTCATAGCTGGCAGAACCGCGCCCCCCGGTAAGAGAATGGGTCATGCGGGGGCGATAGTTATGGGCGGAGCTGGAACAGCGCATAGTAAGATTGAGGCTTTGGAGGCAAGTGGTGTGAGTGTCGCTGAGAAGCCAGGTGATGTTGCGGCAATTCTGGCTGAGAAATTGAGGGGGAATTCGCATTAAGCATGTGTGCATGAGGCGTCCGAAGTCTATTTATTTGAGATTGCTTTTGTTGTTAGGAAGTTGGTGAATAATCTGCCTATTATGGATCCCCTTAAGAAAGCTCTTGCTCAACGGCACAGGCTGCGTATGAAGATTTGTAGAGAGTGTGGGGTTAGGAACGCTGCTACTGCTGTTAAGTGCAGGAAGTGCAGGAGCAAAAACTTGAGGTGGAAGAAGAGAGAACTCGTCAGATAGAAATTCACACACAAGCAGAACCCTAGATCTTCGGTGCATGCATGCACATGAAAGCTAGAGTCAATTGCGGTTATGGTTAGAAAAATCGCTTACCTTACTATTCGACGATTGCCCAGCAATAGATATGAAGAGAAAAGCCGATTTTCTTCTTGATTCTCATAGTTTGGGTCATGCGAATTCCTCCAACCCTTTCCGCTTTCTCTCTCCAATGCCCACCGTAATCTCCTCCCCAACTCTGAGGCGCATACCATCCTTGGCAGCCACTGTATGAACGCCACTCTCCCTCCCAATTCTCTCAGCCTCACGACGTGGTCCGGCAAAGATCATTCCCATTCCAAAGTGTGTAATCACGACCAACTCAGGATCAACCTCCCTCACAATCTTAATTGCATCATCCGTCGTTATGTGCCCCCTCCAAGGCTTACTAGAAGGCCTCAGAAGAGACAGCAACAGAAGCCGAACGCCACGATAGACCTTGCCTATCCCGTCAAAAAACTCAGTATCAGAAGTGTAACCAACATCTCCCACATCGGAAGTTTCAAACCTGAACCCAACAGCGTCAGGATCCGAATGCACAGCCTTAGTGACGATGGCCTTCACCTCACCAACATCAAAATCGACACCCAGCCTCAGCTCTACAAGTTCCTTGGGCATCTGCTGATGATACTTAGAGACTGCTGGTCCGCAATTCTTGTTGCCGTAGAGAACACTGCGCGTCGCCGCTAAAAGCCCCCGCTTCCTCGTCATTCCACGGGTCATAGCCTCAACCAGAATCTCAGCATCATTGTAATGATCTGGGTGGGCGTGAGAGACCAGCACTGCCTGAATCTTCTGCGGGTCCAATCCCATCTTCAGAGAGTGTATCAGAGCGCCTGGACCTGGGTCCAAGTGTATGTTGACGTCTTCGGAGAGGATGCGGATTCCCGCGGTTCTCCTCTTCTGAGTTATCATCGCGAACCTCCCGCCTCCAGTCCCTAGTATGGTAAACTCTAGCTCAGCCATCATCCTACAACTTCTGACTTGTTATGTGCATACTTGACAAGAGAACTATTTAGGTATGAAGCTGGACGAAAATGGCTCCTTGTAGAAGATGTTTTATCTTGTTGCCGCAGAATTAGAAGTCGGGGATCACTGGAATGAAAGTTGTACTTCGCATCGGTGGCTCCGTCATAGCATCGCCGCCTAATTCTGTACTAATAAGCAAATATGTTGATTTGCTAAAGGGTTTGAAGGCGGAAGGACATGAGTTTGTCGTGGTGGTTGGAGGGGGATCGATAGCCAGAGATTTCATTGAACTAGCAAGAAAGGTAGGTCTGAGCGAGCAGAATCAAGACGACCTAGCTATTTTAGTTTCAAGGCTTTTTGCTCAACTGCTGGCTATGAGGTTGGGTGAGTTTGGAACTGAGTTTGTCCCAACATCAGTTCCTCAGGTTATTCAGTTGCTCAATGAGAAGAAAATCATTGTTATGGGTGGATTGAGGCCTGGAATGACCACTGATGCTGTGGCCGCCATGGTCGCTGAGAAGGTCGATGCTGATTTGCTAATCAAAGCCACAGATCAGGAGGGGATATATACGAAGAATCCTGACAAACACACTGACGCAGAGAAGATCGACCAGCTGAGCCTCGATGATATTTGGGACTTGCTTGAAGAGGACAAGCACAAGGCAGGAATACATCAGATTCTAGACCCTGAGGCTGTTCGGCTTCTTCAGAGAAGCAAGACTAAAACTATTGTGGTGAATGGCTTCAAGCCTGATAACATTCCGTTGGCCATTAAGGGGAAGAGGATCGGCACATTGATTGAGTGATTGATCTGGGGTATTTCTATTCTTCCTTTAGCCTCACAACATCAGCCAGTTGTGGAGTTGACACTTCAAACAGAACCGAGTCTTTCTTGCCTACTATTCTGTGAACCGCCCTTGGAATGAGAGTTACGTCCTCTCCCTCCTTCAGTGTGACTATCTCATCGTTCATAACTATCTCCACTTCGCCCTTGAAGCAGTAAATCGTTTCCTTCTTATCTTTATGAAAATGTTGCGATGTATGATGGCTTCCTTTAATAATGAGAATCTTACCCCCATACTCTTTCTCTTGCGCTATCCAAAGCTCTTTTCCCCATGGCTTTCTTATCTCTTTCAAAGATTAGCCTCCAGTATGCTGTAAGTCTGCTCTTACACCTTAAAAAGGCGTAGGTACACGAGGTTGGCGAGTTGGACTTAACGCATCTTCAGTTCTAAACTGATCATGTCGCCCTTTTTGAAGCCCATCCCATGAAAGAATCGTAGAAGGTTCCAGTCGTTCCATCTCACCAGCGTGTATACCACATTCACGCCCTCAATCTTGGTCTCTTTCGACTCAGGCCGCTCCTCCTTTCCAGTCCGCCTAAAATTCTCAATAAGGCTTCTGAAAAGGGTTTTTCCGACGCCACGGTTCTGATATTCTGGGTCTACGCCTATAGTGTCGATCCATCCAACCGTGTCTGGCACCCCGAACTCCCACCCGCTCACATAGCCTAGTATGAAGCCCACAACCTTTCCATCCATTTCCGCGGCCAGGGCAGGTCTTGGATAGATATCAGCGTAGCCTATCTTCCTCTTCCAGTATTCAAGTCTTGATTTTCCAAGGACTCTTCTGTCGATCTCAACCACAGCATCCAGGTCATTTTCGCTAAGAGCTCTAATCTTCAATTCAGTAGTCATCCGC
>CP070749.1:237609-240807 GCA_020348365.1 Candidatus Bathyarchaeota archaeon | reverse complement strand
CCTGCTTCTATCAGCTTAACCGTAAGACTTGCCCCGGTAAAGCCTTGGTGTGTGCTCTACATTCTATGACGAGTCTGCCATTCACCAGCACATAATCAAATCCCTTGGGGTATTGATGCGGTTCTTGGTAGGTGGCTTGGTCAATCACTTGTTTGGGATCCATAACTACGATGTCTGCTAGCATGTTCCTTCGGATGAGTCCACGGTCTTTCAGCTTCAGTTTCTGAGCGGGGAGAGACGTCATTTTCCGGATTGCATTTTCCAGGGTTAGTGCTCCCTCCTCCTGCACATATCGTCTGAGGATTCGGGGGAATGTTCCGTAGGTTCTTGGATGTGGTTTCCCCTTGCTCAGGACGCCGTAGGGGGCCCGAGTTGAACTGTCACTGCCCACCATTGACAGGTGGTGGCTCAGCACGTATCGCATATCTTCATCACACATTGTGAAGAGCACGATTCCTACAGATGCTTTCTCTTCAATGAGGAGGTCGAAGACAAATTCGAAAGGGTCTATGTCCTTCTCCTCCGAAAGATCCTTTATGGTTCTGCCCTCAAGATCAGGATGCCCCTTGCAGTATGATATCATTATTACATCCCACTCAGGTCGTCCCAGTGCGTCAGGTCCACCCTTCTCACTTGCGCGAATCATCTCCTCCCTGATCTTCTTTCGGGTCTTTGGGACACTCAGCCTTTTGATCAGCTTTTCCACTCCTCCCTCGTAGGCGGTTGGGGGCAGAAGAGAGTCAAGCCCTGTGCTTCCCGCGGTGTAAGGATACACGTCACAGGTTACATCGACTCCCCGTCTTCTCGCCTCCTCCATCATCTGGAGAGTTTGCTTCACCTTCCCCCAGTTAGTCTTTCCCGAGGCTTTATGGTGTGATATCTCCACCGGGACACCGGCTCTTTCACCGATTTCGATGGCTTCCTTGACAGCGTCGATGAGGGTGAATCCCTCCCCTCGGATGTGGGAGGCGTAGATTCCTCCAAACTGGGCCACCACCTTGGCCAGTTGCACTATTTCATCTATGTCGGCGTAACAGCTTGGCGGATAGATGAGCCCTGTGGACATGCCGAAGGCTCCATCCTCCATGGCTTTGGCTAGGACCCGCCTCATCTCTTGCAGTTCATCTCTGGTTGGGAGACGATTCTCAAACCCTAATAGAGAGACTCGTATGTTCGAGTTTCCCACGAGCGGGACCACATTTAGCGCCACCCCTTTCATCCGCATGAGACTTATGTATTCGCCCATAGTGGACCATGTCAACTCTAGTTTCGCTTCCTTCAACATAGGCATCGTCTTCAGTATGTTCTCTTTTAGGAGATTGGGGAGGGGGGCTGCAGAGAGACCGCAGTTTCCAATAACCTCAGTTGTCACACCTTGCCGAATCTTGCTCTCAGCTAAGGGGTTCACTAAAAGCGTGAAGTCGGAGTGGGAGTGCATATCGACAAAACCGGGGCAAACCACCATGTGTCTGGCGTCGATTATCGTGTCGGCTGGTGCCGATGCTAGGCTGCCGATAGCGGTGATTCTTTCCTTCTCAACCCCGACATCCGCCTCAAACCACGGGTTCCCTGAGCCGTCGATTACCCTGCCCTTTCGAATCAGAATGTCATACAAGAGTATTCACCCTCGTGCACACATGAAAGAGACTCGCCTCTTCCGTAAAAGAATATTCCTAAAACGATTTTTCGTGAGCCAAGAGAGATTTGAACCTACTCCTCCGTGGAGATTTCTCTAGATCATCCCTCCACAAACCCCGCATTCTTCCAGCAACACGAAATCGATGTTCCATTGGACACTCGAACTCTGCAACTCTCTAATCGTCATTCTGAGGAGGCGCTGAAAAGAGGGCCAGCAGAACTAAATATGGTATGCATATATTGAAGCATCTAAGCTCGATCTGAAAGCTTAGTGTAGTCGGAGGTTGTATGATATGAGTATTGAACTTCCAGAAGCAAAGATTCTTGCAGAGCAGATGAATAGTGAGCTTGCGGGCAAGCGCATCAAATCTTATCATCTGCAAGACCATGAGAGATTGCAGAGAATAGGTATGCTGGACAGGGACACGAAATCGTTCGATCATCTTGTTAATGGAGAAATCGAATCAGTCATATCCCGGGGCAATGTCATACATGTGAAGCTCAACAATGGAATGAACTTGGTTCTGGGCCCTGAATACGGCGGCAAGATCCTCTATCACACGCGTAAGAGAAAGATTCCAAGTAAGTTCCACTTGAAAATCGATTTTCGTGATAGCTCAGCGTTGACGGTGAGGTTCGCTAGTATGGGTCTCATACACGCGGTGAAAGACGATGATCTGGATCACTCCTATGTCTACAGGCGGGATTTCAACCCTGATGTAGCTTCACCTATAGATGAAGGGTTCACCTTAGAGCGCTTCTCAAAACTCTTAATGAATAATAATAGGATGCTCAAGTCAGTGCTGGTAGGAAAAGCTGCTGTTGTCGTCGGGCTGAGCAATAGTGCTTTTCAAGACATTGTATATAGGGCTAAGCTTCATCCGAAAAGGAAAGCCTCAGAGCTGAAGAAAGACGAGAGGCGGACCCTTTTTGACGCCATTAGGCTTGTGCTTCAAGAGAGAATCAGGCTCAAAGGAAAAGATCAATTCTATGACCTTTATGGAAACCAAGGTGGCTACACGCCGGCCATGGGTTCAAACATGAAACAGCAGACCTGCCCCGTATGTGGGACGTCCGTAGAGAAGCTGAGTGTGGGAGGAGGCCACGTATACTTCTGTCCCAATTGTCAGGTGTGAAAAGGGGGAGTGCCTCCTACAAACCCGCGCGCGCCAATCTGTGCAAGATCTAGAGCCTTTCTGACTGGTTGTACTTCAATGGAAGTAAATCTGAGACTTTTACCTTATATGGGTGATCTAGAGAACCAACAATAACCCATGTGTCTTTGCTAAAATCGCTGATTATTTCTCGGCATCGCCCACACGGACTCAACAGCCTATAGGAGCCTGCGCCATTACCCCAAATGGCAACGATGGTCTCAAAATCCCTGTACCCCTGTGAGACTGCGATGCAGATCGCCGCAACTTCACCGCATACGTCCGCAAAGCCTACACTAGCGTCAGTATGAATCCCCGTGAACACTGCCTTATCCGTCGTTCGGAGGGCTGCAGCTACTTCATGAACATCTTCAACATGTAATCGATCAGCAGCTTCCTTTGCGGC
>CP070749.1:234259-237509 GCA_020348365.1 Candidatus Bathyarchaeota archaeon | reverse complement strand
CCTCCGAGATATTTGAACAGGAGGGCCTTCCCCTCCATCACCGGCATACCCGCCTCTGGACCTATGTCCCCCAATCCCAGGACGCGCGTGCCGTCTGAGATGACAGCTACATTGTTCCATTTGTTTGTATGTCTAAAGACCTCTTGTGGCTCTTCCTTTATTTTGCGGCAGGAGGCTGCCACGCCTGGTGTGTACCAGATCGCGAAGTCTCTATGATCTCTTATGGCGCACTTCGGCACAACTTGAATCTTTCCTTCATAGAACGGATGATATGCTAGTGACAGTTTGGCTGGTTTCTTGGCTTTCTCCAAAAGTTGCTCCTTCGTCAATTTTCTGGTCATGTTTGCTCATTCCTGAGTAGATTGGTTTCTTGGTTAGGGTTTTCATTTAAGGGTTTTGTTTCCAGAACGTTTTCGATCCTTTGGCAGTGACTAGTGGGTCAAGACCACAGAATCGAATGGAGAAGTGTGGGTTTTCACGCTTCTCTTATCCACCGTGAATCACAGGCACAAGGACAATCTCATCACCATCCTCAACCCCGGTCCCAACCCCCTCCAGAACACCAATCTCTCTCCCATTCAAAAGAATCAGAGCGTTAGGCTGAGGCTCGCCCAAAACGGGATCAACCAAAGCCTCCCTGAACTCGGGCCCATGAGACTCAACCAATTTCTGAATAGCATCCTGAATAGTTGCACTCTCTCCTAATCTGAGTCCAACTTGATTCCTACCTGAAAGCACCCGAAAAGCCCCAACAAACCGTACCGTGACACTTACAGTCAATCAAGTCCTCTCTTTGGATGCTATAGCACCACTATCACTGAAATATCATTAACATTCGTGCCAGTTGGCCCAGTGAGAACGAGATCGCCAAGCTTTGAGAAGAAACTGTAGGAATCGTTTCTGAGTAGGAATCGTTCGGCGTCCAAACCCTCTTCAGACACACGCTCCAGAGTCTTTCCATCCACTATGGCTCCAGCAGCGTCTGTTGGACCGTCCACACCATCAGTGCTTAACGAAGCCACAGCCGTTCCATCCAAACCGTTTAGTCTCAGTGCGGCAGCCAGGGCTATTTCTTGGTTTCTGCCACCCCGCCCTTCTCCAACAATAGTGACCGTTGTTTCTCCACCTGCAACTATGCCGGCGGGTCTTTGAGCCGGATTCCCAGAGGCTACAATCTCATGTGCTATTGATGCCAGCATCATTCCGATGTGCCTGGCTTCCCCCTCCAAGACCGATGTTAAGAGAAACGTGTTCAGCCCCGCTGACTCAAATGATTGACATGCCGCTGAAGTTGCCACACGGTTGTTTCCAACAACTACGTTGTAGACTTTCTTGAATGTTTCATCATCAGCTTTCGGAGTTTCTGCAATGGTGCCTTTCTTTCCGTCTGACAAGACTTTCTTGATGGATGCTGGAACCTTATCCCAAAGGTCGTGTTTTTTCAAGATGTTGATGGCGTCGCCGAAGGTTGTTGAGTCTGGGATGGTTGGGCCTGAGGCAATGAACTCTAGTGGGTCGCCCACAACATCTGAGAGAATGAGGTTCAAGATTGTGGCTGGGTAAGCCTTCTTTGCCAGCCAGCCTCCTTTGAAATCTGAAATGTGCTTTCTAACGGTGTTGATCTCATTTATTGCTGCACCGCTTATGAGCAAATCATTTGTGATCTTTCTCTTGTCAGCAATTGAGATTTCACCGCGGGGTAGAGGCATGAGGCTTGAGCCTCCGCCTGAAATCAGGCATATGATGAGGTCGTCTTCTTTTGCTTGCTCCGCTATCTCTAGCATGCGATGTGTTCCCTCTACACCTGCTTTGTCTGGAATTGGGTGGCTTGCTTCATGAAGCTTTATGATTTCTGTTTTGTGTTTACTGCCACGTGGAACGTTTACAATTCCATCTGTCACGAGTTTGCCCAGAATCTGCTCCGATGCTTCAGCCATCAGACCGCTTGCTTTTCCGCCACCCAAGACATAGATGTTTCGGATTTTCTTCAGATCAAACGAGTATCCATCTATTCTGAGCGTGAAGTCTCTTAGCCTAAGTCTTGATTCTATGATTTGTTTGGGGTCGACGGCGTCTAACGCTGATTCAAGGCTCTTCAGGGCTAGTGCTCTGGCTTTCTGATTGAGGTGGGTTACGCCATTCGTAATGAGTTGCTTCTTCCTGTTTATTGTCGCCATTCAACTAACCCGTCATTAATTTCCCAGAGGTCAATGGCAAGTGTAATAAGCAGATACTAATAAAAAGTTCCGCAAACTTTCATTTGGCGAGTCACATGTCAAAACTCAAAGTCTATGTTACACGGGAGATTCCGGAAAGGGGTCTAAGAATAATAAAGGCTCGTTTCGACGCTGAAGTCTGGCCTGAATACGCTCCACCGCCGAAAGAAACGATAATAGAGAAAGTGACAAATGTTGACGCTCTTGCTTCCCTTTTGTCCGACAAGATAGACGCGGAGGTCTTTGATGCTGGATCTAAATTGAGAATTGTTGCTCAGATGGCTGTTGGCTTCGATAACATAGATGTGAAAGAAGCAACAAAAAGAGGCATATACGTAACGAACACGCCTGGCGTATTAACTGAAACCACGGCAGATTTCGCATGGGCTTTGTTGATGACTATTGCGAGGCGTGTCATCGAAGCCGACAAATACGTTCACAATGGACAATGGAAGGTTGGCTGGCATCCTAGCATGCTGCTGGGCAGAGACGTCTACGGCGCAACAATAGGCATCGTTGGGGCTGGAAGGATAGGTTCAGCTGTGGCGAGAAGAGCGAAAGGCTTCAACATGAGAATTCTATACTACGACGTTGTGCCAAGACCTGAATTGGAAAAGGAACTGGGTGCAAAGCCTCTGGACCTAGAAGCTCTCTTGAGGGAAGCTGACTTCATCAGCGTTCATGCCCCATTACTGAAGGAAACCTACCATTTGATAGATGAGGCGAAGCTTAAGTTAATGAAGAAGACCGCTTATCTGATAAATAATTCAAGAGGGCCCGTTGTAGACGAGAAAGCCCTCTACAAGGCTTTGAAGGAAGAATGGATCGCGGGCGCCGCCCTCGACGTTTTCGAGCAAGAACCCACGCCACAGAGTAGTCCACTGCTTACACTTGACAACGTAGTTGTTGCTCCACATATATCAAGTTCGAGCCACGAGACACGTTCAAGAATGGCTGAAATGGTCGCAGAAAACCTGACAGCCTTCTTCAATGGCAGAAAACCACCGAACTTAGTCAACCCCAAAGTCCTGGAA
>CP070749.1:230887-234159 GCA_020348365.1 Candidatus Bathyarchaeota archaeon | reverse complement strand
GTTCAGTCCAGCAACTGTCTGATAGTAATATTGGTCTCTGATGCCGCCAAGCCCTGTAGTATACGTGATTGGTCGCCCCATTTCAGTGGCGCGCCCAACAGCTTCTTCGATGGCTTCCAGACCCGCTATTTTGCGGATTTTGGGAACGTGTGTGCCGCCCCTTGCTATGAAGAGTGCTATGAGAATCTCAGCTAAGACGATGACCAACATTGTGAATGAAGCAACTAAGCCCTCGTTGATGAAATTCATTTTTCCTTTTCCTCTTTTTCTTTCTTTCTTTTCTCATCTGCTTCGCGTGCCAGTTTCTCTATCTTTTGGATCAGAGCTTCAACGTTTCCTCTGTTCTCGAAGAGCAGACCAAACTCCGAGGTCTGACGTTCATCCACTACTATTCCAAGCATCGGCACACCGTACATTAGCCACATCTGACTGCCGATGAAGGATAGAGGCTTCACTGATTCCAAGAACATTATCGCTGGAGTTTCCAGACGGTGATTCACTATCCATTTCGCCAGTTTCTCAATTAGGTACTCTGCCCTCTCTGATGATAGTTCAGTGGCGTAATGATACATTGATCCACCACTTTGCTATACTGAAGTCTCAGCACGCTCAGCAATCCCAATTTATTGATACGTATCGTTTAAAATTGTTTTGGTTGGCATTCTACTTTCTAGTAAGTCTTTGCGCTTTTTTTGTCAATTTCTCTCTATGACGCGTAGTGAGTCTAGGACACGCCTCAACCATTTCAACATTATTCGTTATGCACTTGCAATAGAGGTTTCCAAGTTTCGGATGTAGACTACTCAGAAGACCAAAGGTCTTTCTTCCAATCTCGCGGGCATTCTGGCATATTGGCTTGCATGGAAAGAAGTTTCTGGCGAAATATGCATAAACATCGGGTTCTTCTCCTTCCTTTCTTAACTGCTCAACTTGCCTACTGGCCCTCGCCTCAACGCTCGCACCTTCATGCACACGTTCACGAACATACCGTTCAACACAGCAAGAAGGGTACCCAAGCAACTTGCCAACAGAAACCAAATATTCTGAGGATGACTCCTCGGGAAAAGCCAAGCGAGTCCTTTTCTTGGAAGCATCCATCCTGAGCCTGACTCTCTCTCTTGTAGCGGTTCTAACCCTCATGAGGCTTCTTAATTCGCTCTTGGCTTTCGAGTCTCTGAACAGGTATAACTCATGGATGCTTGGTCTCACTTCCACATCAAACGTTTGAAGATGGAGTTTTCTAGACCAGTTCATGTGCGCCTCATATGTGACAGATGCAAAGACGACTTTCTTGAGAGATTCTCGGATCTTATTCTTCAACGTGCGAATGAGAGCTCCTTTCTTGTCGGCAGTTGCGTTCAGAACCGCCTGTAAGTCTTCTGCGCAGAGCTCGTCTATCTTTCTTCCCAGCTCATCCCCGTTGTGAAATTCAGCTGGGATAGTAAGAAAAGAACAGGGGCGAATCTCCAGAGCAACCATTAGATAGTCTTCGATTTTCACGTGGTCGAGCAGGAGAGGCTCATTCAGCATTTCCTCGGATAAGGATTCCCTTAGCAGACTAACAACATTTCTTGGTCTTTTGTGAAAAAGCATGAACCTACCTCATTATCGAATCTGCTTCACTCTTCTATTATTTCTACATTAGCTCTAGGTACAATGACTTGCCTTCCATCATCAAGTTTGGCTTCTAGAACTCGTACATCCGACTCTGTCTCTACCTTCTTAAGGAGTACTGGGAGTTTGGAGACAACTCCTAATGCTCCGAAGTGTGGCTCTCTGATAATCCTTATCGGCGTGCCGGGCAATAGCCCTTTTTCGAGGAATTCCCCCTTGTCTTCAAGGCCACCGAGTTTCTTTCTCAAGAGTTCGGGTCTTGGAATAACGATCTCAGGTCTCATAACCCCCGCCCGAATCTGAGTTGCACCGTTAATCGAGGCAGATCTACCGTCGAATTCCTTCAGCAAGGAGAAGGTCTTTTCTGACATCGCCATCTCACCGAAGCCCTCAGTAATAATGAGGGTCAATGGAATATTCTCTTGTCCTGTGATCGCAACTCCAATCTTGTAACCGAGGAAGTTAGTGAGGTCATTATCGTCTATTCCCCCGACTACGATTCCCTTGGCGCCTACTTTGATTGCCTTTTGTAGAGCATCATTTGTAACCAGCGCCCCTCCAACCAAGATTTTTCCTTTGCATTTGGATTCAATCTCTCTGGCGGTCAGGGCTTCGCTTGGGCTATCAGAGCAGATCATCAATCTACCTTTTTTCTCGCCGCCTACGCCGAAGATTCCCTGAATGAAAGCAGCAGGTGTTTCAATGATTGCGCCTTCGTTTGGCAATGTTTCGACTGCTTTGCCTTGGATGTACGCGTCAACCTCCAGGGGAACTCGCGACTCTCTGATGATTACTTGTCCTGTGATGTCGGATATGCGCTCGACAGTTCCTGAAACTGGAGCATACGCGTGCCTTTTGAAGAGGCCAAAAAAACTTTTAATCATCGCCATGGGCTCTTCTTTCTCGACTTTTTCCCCTTCCTTCCTAAGCATGTATTGTGATGTTTCCCACAAGTCTATTCCTAGCAGTCCAGCAACATTCACCACCTGAACATCACCTAGAATGAATGTTCTTGCAACTATCGTGTTGGCTTCGACCGCATCTCCTTTCTTAACCAAGACTTCGCCTTGGATTGGCAGCATTCTTGTCTTTCTCACTATTGTTGCAGCTTTTCTCTTCAATCCAGGCGTGTAGGCTTGTGATGACAAATATGATTACCTGCCGCACATTTCATATAATCGCTCAGGATATGCTTCGAGAGCTTTGAACCATTCAATCAGCTTTTGCTTCCTTTCATTGTCCTCATCAGGCAGAACTAGGGGTCTTCCTCGCGCATCTAGGATTATTCCAACAACTCCACCCTCAACGACAACCGTTCTTGCCTTTCCTGAACCTCGACCAACATCGCCTCCACGATAGGGGAGTATCTCTACTTCAGCTTTCTCTCCTTCTTTGAGAGGAATCTTCTTTACCGATCCAAAGCTTACTTGTTCCTCTAAACATGAATCGTCGGGCATGCGGACTACAACTTTCATAACTTCCCCCTCCTTTCCCACTCCTCGTGGGGCGATGCAGACTCCGATCCTGACAAGACAGTCCTTTTCGAATATTTCCATGGCAGCTTTTGGATGCACGGTAGATAGAACTCCAAGATGAGGCATCATAAAGACACTATCCTGCGCCAGGCTGGTCACGCCTTCAGGTTGGAAACCATCAAT
>CP070749.1:227459-230787 GCA_020348365.1 Candidatus Bathyarchaeota archaeon | reverse complement strand
GGCCGCGCGCTCGAAGCCGGCCTCAGTCAGCTGGTGCGCGTGCATTGAGGTTAAAATCCAACCCCCACACACTTGAAGCGCACGCAGTCTTTTATAGGTTCAACAAGGATTATTCCAATCAGAGGAGGATTTAGGTTGCTGAATAAAACGAGGAGATATATGATATACTTGGTTGTAACTATTGGCTTTGCAGTTCTAGGTAATTTTACGAATTTGCTGCTACCCTCTTATTTTTGGGGGCTAACTTACGGCACTCTGGGTATCATCTTAAGTCTGATTATGGAAATGTACATAGAACTAGCGACAAAAGAAGAACTTCCAGTACAAGTCATTCTCAGAGAAGACGAAATGAAGAAGACCCTCAGAGAAATGCGGGAAGACCCAAGTTGCATCTCAATCCAAGCTCTCTGGTGCACAAGATATGGGGGTGAACCAGAATACTATGCAGAAGAAAGAGCAATTCTCCAGAGAAATCCAAGACTACACATTCAACGCCTCATAAACCCGGCTAGAGTAGAGAAGAATACTTACGAAGACCATATTGAATCCCGCAAATCACTTCTAGACCAAGAAAAATACGAAGTTAGAAAAACCGATATTGAGGAATTCGAATGTCTTATGTGCGAATATGAAAAAGCTTCAGGAAGAGAAACAAAGGTGTTTTTTCTTTTCAATGATTTGGCAGGTAACAAGCCGGGTATGGGGGTAGTTCTAGACCCAACCAAACATGAAAAGGTTCGTTTTGCAGAACGGGCGATAGCCTCATGGTTCAAACGTGAGTGGCTCACCCGCGCACAAGAAACTTCGCTTGGCAAGAAGGGAGCTTAACGCACGAGCATAATTCCTGATTGGTTGGGTTAGAATTCAACCCAACAGACAGTTTGAGCATGTGCAGGCAAAAAGGGGGTTACTTCCGCTTCCTGAAGACCCTCGCCCCTTCCATCTCGGCGCGCGCGCTGATGGGGCCGGTTCGTCTCGTGGTGGGGCCGGCCGGATTTGAACCGACGACCTCTACCCGGAACAGTACGTATGTTGATTCGCTGTCTCCGGGCGTATGGATGCGGTGTCTTTCAGCCATTGTTCCTAGAAGTCTGGCGTTAGAACGACTCGCTTCATGAGTTTTCTAGCATGGGCCTGCTCAAAGACTTCTCTGATCTGGCTCATGGGCTGGGTTTCAGTGAATGGTTTTATCTTGATTGTTTCGTTGAGGACCAGCTCAAGCACCTTTGGATAGTATTTGGGTAGGCAGCCCCATGTTCCGATTATCTCCGCGTCGAAGGCCATGAGCCGTGATAGGGAGTACTCGTTCTTCTTCATGCCGAAGCCGACCCAGACGAGTCTGCCGATGAAAGATAGTAATGTGAGGGCTATCTCCTGACCCGCTGGTGATCCAGTGACCTCAAAGATTACCCAACCGTAGTTATGGGGAAGTTGGTTGGCTTTGCAGAGTTCTTTGAACTCTTCGCGGATGGCTCTTGCGTCTTTGTTGGTTGAGTTTATGGCGAAGTCAGCGCCGTACTTGAGGGCTCTGCTGAGCTTCTCGGGGTTGCGGCCGATGCCGATGACTGTTTTAGCGCCGAAGGCCTTCGCCATCTGCGCCATGTAACCTCCAACCCCTCCCGTGACGCCCACCACGACCACATTATCCCCCTTCTTCACTCCTCCCCGCATACACGCCTGATATGGAGTTGTGACGGCGTCAGCTATCACCGCCAGCTCAGCCAACTCGAAGCCGCTGCGGTCTTTAACCGGACACAGGTCTTCGGATGGCACTGGGATGTGGCTGCTGAAGCCTCCGTAGATTCCAAGGCTGTTACCGGGCATCTTCTGAGCAAGGCATCGGTTGCCTCGTCCAGCAGCGCAGATTGCACATTTGTTGCATGGCATCACAGCTGGAACCACGACTTCTTTTCCCCTCCAGTCTTCATCACCAGCCACAACCACGCCACTTATCTCATGCCCCAAAGTGAGAGGTGGCTTGGTGATGGTGGGGACTCCACCGTAGAAGTAGCCTAGGTCTGTGTGGCATACGCCGCAGCCCGCTATCTCCACCAAGACCTCGCCGGGATGGAGCGAGGGGACGGGAATCTCATTCTTCCTCATGGCTCCCTTGATTACTTCGCCTGTCTCAGAGTCTTTGCCATAGGGGTTCAGCATCTGCCAGGTCATTATCTTGTCTGGAATCTTATTCATGATAGGCGCCTGCTTCTAGTTGCATCATTTACACTTATAAGCAGTAAGAGCGTGAAGACTCGTTGAAAGCCCTTAATATGCTTCAAGAAGGCGAAATACTTGAGCTTCAAGAATATTCTCTTAGAGAAGAAGGATGGGGTCGCGGAGATTGCGATAAACAAGCCCCCACTCAACATTCTAGATTTGGAGGTTATACAAGAACTGAACGAAGCGCTTGAAAACGTCAAGAAGGACGACACCGTGAGCATAGTTGTCCTGAGAGGTGCCGGAGAGCGTGCCTTCTCCGCAGGCGTCGACATCAGAGATCACCTCCCAGAGAAGGTTCAGGAACTTCTCGAAGCTTTTCATAAAATATTCTTCTCACTGAAGGAGCTGGACAGGCCGACCATAGCGGTTGTTGACGGATACGCACTTGGCGGAGGCTGCGAGGTCGCGGCAGCCTGCGACATAATCATAGCCTCAGAGAAATCCGCGTTCGGACAGCCCGAAATCGACGCTGGAGTCTTCCCGCCACCAGCCACCGTGCTATTCCCAAAACTAATCGGCAGGAGAAAAACCTTAGAGCTGATCTTGACTGGGGACAGGATTGATGCGAAAGAGGCTGAGAGAATAGGCTTGGTGAACAAGGTGGTTCCTGCGATCGAACTGCAGAATACAGTAGATGAGCTTGTTGGAAAGCTGAGGGCGAAGAGCCCAATAGTGCTCAGACTGACTAGAAAAGCCGTCTATCAAGCGTTTGACCTGGACTTTGAGGATGGATTGGCAGCTGTGACTGACATTTACTTGAAGTCTCTCATGAAATCTGAGGATGCCGTTGAGGGATTGAAAGCGTTTCTGGAGAAGAGAAAACCTGTCTGGAAGGGAAAGTGAAGACAACACATGTCGCTCTCACAGACTCACACACGCATGCTTGCACCAGCAATCTTAGATGCATGGGCTAAGCTCATCTGGAAATCTTCGCGCGCGCGTTCTATATCACTGGATTCTGAAATCCTCTAGAAGTATCTCTCAACCATGCGGCTGTACCTGTTCGCCTCTGTTTTCTCATAGTCCTTCTTTGGTCTCCACATCCCTTGTTAAGTGACGCTATCCCAGGTTGTTAACAAGAGTTAAAACTAGATCTCTAGAAGGTAGA
>CP070749.1:224022-227359 GCA_020348365.1 Candidatus Bathyarchaeota archaeon | reverse complement strand
GTATAGAGTCTGGCCCCTCTATAACTTTGCCTGTGGCATTGATGACCATCTTATGGGCATAAGCCACATCATCCGAGGAAAGGAGCACCTGACAAACCAGAGGAGGCAAGAGTACATGTACAAGCATTTCGGATGGAGATATCCAGAGGCAATCCACTACGGGAGACTCAAGATAAAGGGCGCTTCTCTCAGCAAATCAGTTATTGTGGAAGGAGTTAAGAAAGGCGCTTTCAGGGATTGGGACGACCCGAGGCTCGCCACCTTCGCGGCCTTGAGAAGAAGAGGAATCACCCCTGAGGCGATTCAACGTCTAATAGTTGATGTTGGTCCCAAGACCGCTGATATTGTACTGAGCTGGGAAAACCTCTACGCCCACAATCGCAAGACAATTGATTCAGTGGCAAACCGGTACTTCTTTGTCCACAATCCTATGAAGCTCAACGTGAAGGATACCCCTCACAGGATTTCGGCTCATATTCCTTTGCATCCAGACCAGCCTCAGAGAGGCTTTCGCCACGTGGAGATAGAATCAAAAAAAGGAAAAGCCTCACTGTTGGTTTCAAGTGACGACAAAAGGCTTTTTGCGAAAGGCAAGAAGATACGCCTGATAGAGCTATTGAACTTCGAGGTTGGAAAGATTGGAAGAAGAACAATAGATGCTGTCTTCCACAGCTTATCCTACAGGGAGGCGAAGAAGCTACGCGCTCCCCTCATTCACTGGGTTACTTCAAATACTGGCATCCCATGTGAGGTTGTGATGCCCAATGCCTCTGTGGCGAGAGGTGTCGCAGAGGATGCCTGTAGGGAATTATGTCCTAGCGAAATCATTCAGCTCGAGCGCTTTGGCTTCGTCAGAGTTGACCGCTTGAACGAGAAGCTAACCGTCTACTTCGCTCATCGATAATCCTATTATCCTCACTGAATATTACGGCGCCATAATAGGCTTCCTTAAGCCAGATTACTCTATCAGGTCCTTTTCCTGCAATTCGTGGAGTATTCTCCTGATTATGGTTTCTGGAGGAATATCTACAGAGTTACATTCGATGTTTATGAATTCTGCCTTATCCCTATAATAGCTTATCAGAGGACGAGTCTGCGCCTCGTAAACCTTTAACCGCTCTCTAACAACTTCAGGCCTATCATCCTCACGTTGATAGAGGTCTCTACCACACGCATCGCACACGCCCTCCTTTCTCGGCTTCAAATATCTTATGTTATACACAGCGCCGCATTTCATGCATATCCGTCTGCTCGATAGTCGCGCTATGATAACCTGTTCTGGAACACCAAGTTGGATGATAGCGTCGATCTTTTCGATGCAATCTAACGCTTTTGCCTGTTCGATAGTCCGTGGATACCCGTCCAAGATGAACCCATTTTTACCAGATATCTTGTTGGTTTCTTCTCTTACGATTTCGACTACGATATCGTCTGGAACCAACTCACCCTTGTTTACAAAATCAACGATCTTCTTTCCAAGATCCGTATTTCGCTTTATCTCTTCTCGAATTATGTCGCCAGTGGATATCTGGGCTATTCTGAGTCTGGATGCTAACATGGAAGCGTAAGTGCCTTTACCAGCCCCTGGTGGACCGAACATAACGAATCTCATTTTTCCATTCTGCAAGGTCTCTATTACAACCCTTGGCTTTTAAGGATGAAAAGACTCGCGATCAGCCTTTCCCCTTCTCTTCCTTTCCGTAATATTTTGTCCATCGAATCTTCCGTGAGTCCCGCTTCAGCTCTAGGGAGCTCCTTCTGCACTTTCTCGAACAAAACCAGAGGACCGTCCCATCATTTCTCACGTACATCATGCCGGTGCCTGATGGAGAGTCGTGTCCACAGAAAGAGCACTCTCGGCTTTTCGGCACGGACATAGCCTCCCATCTTACCTGATTTTCTTGGCTTCTCTCTCCGTCTCACGGAGCATGAGGATATCATTTGTACGCACGGGTCCCTTCACGTTTCTCGTTATGATGCGCCCCTTGTCTCTTCCCTCAAGAACCCTAACTCGAACCTGTGTTATCTCGCCCGTGATTCCCGTTCGTCCAATGACCTGAATGACCTCTGCTGGGGTTAACTCCTCTTCCTCTCTACTCATCCGCTACCCTTCCCCAAGCCCTCAACACGCACGGAGATTTCCTTCACCAGTGACGCTGCATCACCAAGCTCAGTTATGCAGGCCGAAGCAGCTGGGACATCTATCCCAGAAGATGTTCCGATTCTATTTTTGCTTGGCACAAAAACATACGGGATTTTTCTCTCTTCGCAGAGTAGAGGAAGATGAGCCACTACCTCTGGCGGGTCAACATCCTCAGCTATGATGACTAGCTTCGCCAGAGCTCTTTCAACCGCCTTTGTTGTTTCGTTTGTCCCCCTACGAACCTGTCCAGATCGTGAGGCTATCTGGAGGGCTTCATAGGCCGCATCTGTCACTTCTTTTGGGATTTCAAATTTTATGTAGAACGGTTTTGACATGAGCCTCACCCTTTTAAGTGCACAGTTTACTACAGAATAACTTAAGAATGTTTCGACCTTTGGATTTTCTTGCTCCACATGTGATTTCAACGGCGGTGGTCTGCTGTTGCGTGCATTGTCTTCACATAATAGCTGCCCAGAGTTCACTGAGCCAACTTTGCTATTTTCTTGCATAGCTTTTCGTTCTTGATGCATCCGATATCTGCTGATGTCAGTGTTCCACTGAAGTACTCATATAATCTGGCTCCGCAGCCTCCACATGTGTATTTATCCTTGCAGTTTCCACATCCAACCGTCTCACCACCCAGCTTATATCTCTCTAAGTGTTCCCTATTTCTTAACTCCACCTGCATTCCATTGCTGCCCCAGAGCTCGTCAAAGTCTTACTCCAGAATACGCGCGTTCGGCTCAAGAGCTAAGTAAGGCCTTCCAGCTGCATGCATGCGATCTCGCAAAATGGTTCTGCGATCCTGCGGCTCAAACTGGTGTAGCTTCTGCAAAACTGAACGTCCTCACCGAGGAAACGTTTCAAGGAGTTCACAAGCAGGTCTCCGTCTTGCTTGCAGTCAACATCAAACCTCGTTATAATCGCCCTCAGTATTGGGTTGATGGATGAAAGCAGTGCGTTCTCTACGGAATTCAGATGCATGAATCTCCTTCCAGAAGATTATGCTATCAAAGATTTCACTTCAAAAGTCTGAGGTCAAGCGAGATGTATGTTTATATTTCCATCTTATCTTGCTCTAAGGGGGAAAGAACTTGGTGCGACTCAAGGGATTTCAGAAACTGATAAACATCGACGACGCCATGTCCATCTTCCTTGAAAAACTCAAGCTGGAAAGACTGAACCCTGAACAAG
>CP070749.1:220523-223922 GCA_020348365.1 Candidatus Bathyarchaeota archaeon | reverse complement strand
GGTGCACGCGCAGCTCCTATGGCACCAACGAATTCTGGTTCATCTGGTACTAAGAGGTCGACTCCTAGGGCTCTTTTCAGAGATTCGATGAAGCCAACGTTCTTCGCTACCCCTCCGACCAGAATGACATCTCTCTGTATTCCTAGTCTGCGTGTCATAGAAGCTATTCTGTCGGCTATGGCGTCGTGTATGGCCTTGGAGATGTCTGCCTTCGGCGTTTTGGCGTGGATGAGTGAGACCACTTCAGACTCGGCGAATATGGTGCATTGCGCATTCATTGGAACAGCCTTCTCTGCCTTCAGCGATAAGGGCCCCATCTCCTCCAATTTCACTTCCAGTGCCCTTGACATTGCCTCGACGAAGGTGCCTGCGCCTGCTGCGCATCTCTCGTTTATGACGAAGTCTATCATCTTGCCTTTTTCGTCGCATTTGACTGCTCTTCCTTCTTCGGCGCCTACGTCTATAACTGTCCTGGCGGAGGGGAAGAGATAGGCTCCTCCTAGGGCGTCGGCTCCCATCATGCTGATTTCATTGTTGGCGTAGGGAGCCACGTCCTTGCCCGCTCCGGTTGCTACGATGCGTTTGATGTCATTATGGGATAAGCCGGCTTTCGTCAGTGTTTTACTAAATGCTTTCTCAGCGGAGGCTTTCTGGTCGAATCCGCTCAAGATCATACCTTTTGAGAGGATTTTGTTGTCCTTTAGGATCACTATTTTGATGTTTCTTGCGCCCATGTCTATTCCGGCAGTTATCATGTTCATCATCTCCTATTTTGCCCCGAGAATCTCCAGGAATGCGTCTATCTCAACTTTTGTGCGTTCCAAGTCGAATTCCCTCTCATCTCCCATATTTCCTTCAAAGTGCATGATTGGTATGCCTGCCTCTTTTAGGGCTAGCTTGTTCTCGGCTATGCCCATGCTCAAGCCTTCACAGCCCCTGTTATAGTGTAGCATAACGCCGTCAACATGCCATTCTTTGACTATCCTCTTCATCATGTCACTCTTGAGTTCAGGCGAGTAGAAATGCTGCCATTCTGGTCTGCTGAGGGTCCATTCCGCCAGAATCTTCAGCGCTTGCTCTCTGCTCTCTATCTCGATGCCTTGCTCTTGAGGGGGGGTTCTGGGTCCCCAGATTCCATCCTCTTTCACTTCAAAGATTCCTATGAGCCCAAAGGTGTAGAGGGATCCTATCGAGACAACCCCGTAGTTCTGGAGGTATCTCCATAACTCAAGGAAGGCCCAGGGGGGCTGAGTATCCGTCATAACGCGGAACTTTTCATTGCCTACGGCAGCGATTTTGTTGGCAACTCGGTCTTTAACTTCGTCTCTGAGTTTCTCATAGAAGTCGGCGCATTCTTTTCTGTGTTTCATGAGGGTGCCGAGTACATAGAGCGAGTACATTGTCTTTTCATCTAGTGGGGTTGGAATCGTCTTGTTGAGGGTGCATATTTCCGCCCACAGAGAAGTGGTTCGGCACTCATTGTAGACTGCCTGGATCAGCTTCTCGTCATCATACTTTCGTCCAGTAACCTTCTCCATCCATTCGATGCCATCCATCATCTGAGAGACCATGTAGTTCAGTTTTCTCTCGCTGCGTTCATTGTAGGGGCCTACGCTGACGTCGACGCAGAAGTATGGGATGTTCCCCTCGAGTTCGCTTGCTACTTGGTACCATTTCGCGTGGCTGCAGCAGATATGGGTTGTCCATAAGAAGTCAGGTTTGGGCCATTCTCCGCCCCACGCGTACTTGTTCAGGATTATGGAGCCCCAGTAGTTCCGCATGTAAGCGCACAGGTCACGGGCGTATCCTTTGGCTTCAGCTGCTTCGTGACATTTTTCTGCGAATTCCTTGTTGAAGGCCACGGTTGCCCCGTAAGGCTCGCCTGTGAGGCTGTACACGTCATCGCCGAGTCCTGCTGGGACCGCGCTGAAGGACCAGGCGCCTCCTGCCCACCGGATTCCACCCTTCTCCTGGGCTCTGGCAAAATTATCGTAATAGTCTTTTCTAAGCTGTTTAGCTTCGTTCCAGCAATCTAGAGGTTTTGTCTTATACTTATTCTCCGTCATTTTCTCATCCTCCTAAAACAGGTCTGTCGGGAGCTGAAAGGTCTCAAGGAAGGCTTCCACCCGGGTTTTAAACTGCCCTACAGGAACTGTGACGTCGAACTCGAGGAAGTATGTGGGGATTCCATTCGTTTCTAAGCTGGATCTGATGGCTGGAATGTCCAGTTCGTGGGGATCGCAGAACTTCTGCTGGATGAGGATTGTTCCCTCGACGTTGTAATCCTTGGCCAACTTCAGGATGTGGGGGAGTCTGGTTCGTTTCGGCCAGTCCTTGCTTGGGCAGGCTGGGCGGTCTATGTATCGAGCGGCGATTGCGCCTAATCTGTCCTCTTGTGGAATGACTTCATTCCAGAAGTATCTGCTTCCTGTGCAGTGGTCCTCAATGACGAAGGTTGCGTCCAAGGACTCAACCATTTTCAGGAATTCTACGTCGTCGTCTTCGCTGCCGAGAACCATCAATCTTGTGCCTGTTTTGCGGCTGAGTTTACGCCCTGGTAGCTCTTTTAGGAGTTTCTTCAGGGCTTGGTTATGTTCTTCTTTATCGGTCATCTGGCTGGAGACGACCATCTCCATGGCTTCTAATCCCGTAAGCTTTGGGTTCTTCGCTTTTCTGAAATCGTAGACCTGCTTCATGAGGCGGCGGTTCTCGTTGTACACTGCTATTGCGTGGTCTAGGTCTTGATTGGTGATTTTTTTCCCCGTCCACTCCTCGAGGGATTTCTTGAAATCTTCCAGTTCTCCTCGTAGGTATGGGTATGCTCGGGGGGTTTGGATGCCATGTGGCATGTAGAGATAGTAGCTGTACTCTTGCGGTATGTGCTTTTGCCAGCTTGTGAAGGCTTGGCGCATGTGCAGGCAGCATTGTGCTATCATTATTCCATTAAGGTAGTCGTATCTGCCTTGCAGCCCTTGTGCTAGGCAGTCTCGGCAGAGGGGGCAGAACATGGCGAAGATGTGGGGTTCTGTGAAGCTCTGAGCTTCGTGGCTGCCCAGGATCCGCACGGGTAGGACTCCAGCTGCATAGATTATCTCCTCGGGTGCGTAGGTGCAGAAGTATCCTAGAACCTTCCCTCCAGTCCTTTCCTTCCACTCCTTAGCGTACTGATGCCGATTCTCGTACCATTCGTGGAACTTCTCGAAGAGACGTTGCTCCATTCTAACTCTCCTTCAAATGTTTATGCATACTTGCATGCATGGTTATTCGCTTGGCACGAATCTGTAGAATACCCTACCGTCTTCCAATTCTACTATTTTCAGTTGAACCTTGTCCCCGATTTTGAGGTCTTCGTATTTGACGTCATCTATTCTTGCAGAGATAGATAACCCGCTGATTTTG
>CP070749.1:217004-220423 GCA_020348365.1 Candidatus Bathyarchaeota archaeon | reverse complement strand
GCAGTTCTGATATTAATCAATACCTTTGAGAAGTCTTTGAGTTATGGCTTTCCGTTTAGCCGGTAGAGATGTGGTCCGCGCCGCTTCACCTGTTCAACCAAGCCCAAGACCCGAGCAATCCTGAGATAGTTGATTGCGCGTCTATGAGCTATCTCTGCTTTATCTGCAGCCTGGACAGCCGTCAAATATTCCGTGTGATCCAAAGCATCTAGGAGATGGTTCCACTGCTTGTTATGCCGGATTCCAGGAGGAGCCTGCGGTGATTTCCAGCTCATGTTTCTCTCGTCCGATCGATCGTGAATCCAAGGCTCAAGCAGAGCAGAGATAGATCACGCTCAATAAGATTGACTGACCAATGGATACCATACCAAAAGATTGATTGAGGGAGTGAGAACAGAATGGGTGAGGTCGCTGAAGAAGGAGATGAGGGTTCAAGATCCCCTGAGGGATCTTGCCCCAAGCCGATATCAGCAGAGACCATGGGACCGCTCTTGGATTTCTATTCTGACACGGCTGAAGCTCATGCAAGTCTGATGATAGCATGCCTCTTTGGTCTGTTCGGATTGCTTGCACTGGTTCAGAACACACCAACTTATGGTCTGTACGGAGTCTTGAAAATCTGGTCAAGCGGGATCTACATAGTAAAGAAGAACTGAACTTCCATACGAGATAATAGGCTCCAAGAGCCTCACGTCCTTAGCATTATTCTGCTAGATAACTTAAAATAGGGAAGGAACACATTTTCTGAAGCGAACAAACCATGGATTATGAAAAGAATCTGCTTTTACTTATTCAGAAGCTTCAAGAGAAATACAAAGAGTTGACGAGATACCGTGAAGAGATTTCTTGGAGGTTTTCTCAGGGTGAAGCTCCGGACGCCTCTAAGTCAGATTTCGACGATTCTTCTTGGGAGACTGTTAACCTTCCTATGACAGTTGACGCCCGCAAAGGAGAGGCTTGGCTTAGATCCAGAATCGTGGTTCCTCAACAGATCGCGGGGATATATACATCAGGGTCAGTAGTGAAGCTGACTTCTTCAACTATCCTAGATAAAACGGACATTTTCGTGAACTCTGAGAAGGTTTTAAGCGCGGAGTACTGGACTGAGCTTAGAGGCCCTATAATTCTGGATAAGGAAGCTGAGCCTCAAAAGCGTCATGTCGTTGCCATTCACCTCCATTCAAAATATGAACCTGTAGGCGTACCGCCCATCAGGGTAACATACAGCCACGTCGAGAAGATAGCGTTCGAACTTGACTCGTTCATTCAAGAACTTAGGTTCGCTAGATTTCTAGATGAAAAGATAGCTGAAAAAGTATGTGAAGAATTTGACCTGAAAGTTTTCGAGAAGAACCCTTTGGCTATAGCTGACGAAATAGAGAGCGCGCGAGCTAAGCTATCCAGCCTTTCTGGGAGAGCTAAAGAGTTTAAGGTCCACCTTGTGGCTCACGCTCACATAGATATGAATTGGCTATGGCCTTGGGAGGACACCGTCGCTACGATAAAAGGTACTTTTGACACAATGATTAGACTGATGGATAAGTACCCGGACTTCCACTTCTCACAAAGTCAAGCCGTGACATACAGAATCGCTGAGACGAAGTTCCCAGATTTCTTAGAGTCGATAAAGCGTTACGTAAGGAAGGGAAACTGGGACGTAACAGCCTCGATGTGGACTGAAGCCGACCTGAACATGGTAGGCACGGAAGCATTAGTGAGACAGTTCCTAGAAGCTAAACGTTATGTTATAGAGAAGTTTGGGTTCGAACCGAAGGTATGCTGGGAGCCCGACACTTTCGGTCACATTTGGACTTTACCTCAGATCTTAAAGAAGGCTGGTTGCAGGTACTATTATTTCATGAGGTGCGGCAGGGGACATCCTGTTTTCTGGTGGAAATCGCCAGACGGAACGGAAGTCCTAGCCTTCACAAGCCGTTACAATAACATTGTGACCCCGAAGAACATTGTTGACCTAACTATTGATCTCTATGACGGCTATGGGTTGAAGACAAGTATGTTCGTTTACGGCGTTGGAAACCACGGTGGAGGAGCAACGATCGAGGACATTGAAGCTGCATTGAAGATTCAGAAGAAAGGAGTCTTGCCGAAGGTTGTCTTCAGTTCAACCCACGATTTCTTTGAGGAAGCAGAAAAAGAACTTCAGGATAAAAGCATCCCCGTTGTTAACGATGAACTTCAGTTCATCTTCGACGGATGTTACACGACGCACGGCGACGTGAAGCTGTATAACCGGCTTTGCGAGAGACTGCTCGTGGACGCCGAGAAGTTCTCCGTCTTTTCAGGTAAGTATCCGAGAGAAGCCTTCAGAAAGGCTTGGCTAAACATCCTCTTCAACCAATTCCACGACATACTTGACGGAAGTGGAACTCAAGAGGCGTATGTCTATCCTCAAGAACTGGCTGAAGAAGCCATAAAGATCGCTCTGGAAGCATTGAAGACTTCTCTTAAGAGCTTATCAGAAAAGACAAAGTTTTCAAGATCAGACCTTCCGATAGTTGTGTTCAACCCTCTGTCTTGGGACCGTCTTGATGTTGTAAAGGTTAGGGTTGCTGAAGACTTGATGCCGAAGAACCCCGTCGCAGTCTCGGCTGACAACGGGGAAAACACCTTTGTGCAAGTTAACGGCGATGAAGCTCTCTTTCTAGCTAATGTGCCCTCCATGGGGTATAGAACTTACTATCTCGTCGAAGGAGAAGAACTGAGGGAAGGATCATCAAATCCTACATGCGATGAGACCACCATTGAAAACGAGTACTTCAAGATTGAAGTTGAGAAGGACTCTGGGACAATAGAATCTCTTTATGACAAGGTTGCGGAAAAGACTGTCTTCAAGAAGGATAGGTATCCAAATACAAGACCGATATTCAGCAATCTTCTGCAGGTTTTGTATGAGCTTCCTCATAGGATGTCCGCTTGGATTATAGGCGACATAATCAGAACGGAGAATCTCATAAGAGGGGCAGAAGTCGAACTCGTAGAAGCAGGTCCAGTGAGGGCTACGATCAAGGTGCTTCATCGATACCGAAAGTCCAAGATTTCACAATACATATCGCTTTACAGGGGCATCCCTCGAATAGACTTCCACACGATCATAGATTGGGGAGAAGAATCAGACGACAAGACGGAAGCTCCCATGTTGAAGGTTTCTTTCACGCCTATACTTGGTGATTCTAAAGCAACGTTCGAAATCCCGTTCGGTTACATTGAAAGAGTAGCTGACGGCACCGAGGTTCCAGCGCTCAGATGGGTCGACCTTTCAGACAGGGAATACGGCTTGAGCCTCCTTAACGATTCCAAATACGGATTTGACGTTAGGGGCAACACAGTTAGGATGACGCTTGTGAGAACCAGTTACAGTCCAGATCCGAGACCGGATCAAGGGATCAACGAGGTAAGAT
>CP070749.1:213438-216904 GCA_020348365.1 Candidatus Bathyarchaeota archaeon | reverse complement strand
ACTTTCTATATCTGATGTCTATCTTCTTGAGCCATAGTTTTCCTACTTATGGTTTTATAAAATGGTGACTGGTTATTCTATGCTGCACGAAGGGAAAGGAGTTTTAGTTATTTTGTCGCTCCGCTCCGAAAGCACGGAGGGATCTAAGACTGTTGAGAAGGTTGGTGGCCCAGTTTATGATGATGTTAGGGAGGAGTGGAGGCTACTCTGGCGTCACTGCTTCGTTGACAAGGTCAGAGCCGAGAGTGTTGCCAACCAGGATTATCCCTTGTTGTTCGTTGATCGTGGTGTTGTGATAATCGCTACAAGGGCTTTCGCGCTATTGGATTTCCGGGAGATTCTGAATTTACATAAGATTCGGAGTGCTCCTCATCCCTCGGTGGGTGGTTGGGGGAAGTTCGCGCGCACCGTTCTGAGCAGGCAGGAGCGTTGGAAGCAAATGTGTGACTCTGAAGAATCAGCTCCACGTCGGGATCGCAAGAAGAATCTGCAGCGTAAGAAGGGTGGGGTGGGATGGCTGCATTATCGCATGAAGGGGTAGTCATCCACTACTAGAATCGGTATTTTCTGCATTGGGCTCTGCAGCTGATGAGTGGTTGGGTTGTTTAGGATAAAGAATAGGCCCAAGAACCGCACTAGGTTAGAGATTGTAAGGGACTTGCTGCAAGCCGGCTCAGAGAAGAGTAGGAAGACGAGAATCATGTACAGGGTCAATCTGAGCTATCATCTCATGCAGAAGTATCTAGGACGCATTCTGGAGAGTGGCCTAATGGAGTGTGTGGATGAATCTTTCTATGTAATCACCCAGAGAGGAAAGGAGTTTCTCCAGATGTACAATGATTACCTTGAACGATGCAGGAAGGTCGGGCAGGAGATTACAGAGACCCGCGAAGAACTGTTAATGCTCGAGGCCATCTGCTTCAGCAATGAAGACAATTCGAAATAGAGCAAAGGTCAGAGTTGTGGTGTGAGTTTTGGGTTGAATGATTTGTGGTCAATCTCTTGAGTGTCTGTGGATCGCGTCTTCTCCATGCAGCCGTCCTGCTCTTGGCGCTGTCCTCAGTGCTAACTTTTTCAGTCTCCGCATCAGTTAGCAGGGAAGATGCTCTTTCCGCTGTTTCTGAGGCTGAGCAGTCACTGGCAGGGGCGTACGAGGCTGTTGTGGAGGCAGAGGAGGTGGGGGGTAATGCTTCGCGTCTGTTGGCTCAGCTAGGTGTTGCGGGTGAGCATCTGGCAGGGGCATACAATGCTTTGAGGAAGGGAGACTTCTCTGGTGCGGTTGACGATGCGAATCGTTGCAGAGAAAGCGCGGAGGATGTTGAGACCGATGCGGCTGAGTTGAAGATATTGGCTCCGCAGGAGAGGCGTCAGCACTTCCTTTCTTGGATGATCAGTTCATCGATTGGTATATGTTGCATCGCGGTTGGGAGCATCATCAGCTGGTATGGGTTCAAGCATCGCTATAATCGGGGGGTTGCGCGCGCCAAGCCTGAGGCGGGTGAGGATGGAGCTTAAGGAATATCGCAGGTTCTTTGGGACTGCAAGTTTAACCCTCATGCTACTTGTGGCGTCGCCAGTGTTGAGTATGGTTATTTCGATCCCGGTGGGTCGGGAGTTCTTTTCGGAGTTCTGGCTTCTGGGTCCAGATCATAGGGCTGAGGGCTACCCATTCAATGTTGAACTCAATGTGACTCAGGAGCCGGTTTACGTTGCTGTCTGCAACAACTTGGGGTACACAGTTTACTATCGGGTTTATATGAAGCTGCGGAATCAGACGCAGCCTGGGGCGAATAGGACGATGCCGAGTTCTCTGGAACCGCTCTACGAGTTTCGCTTTCTGCTTTCAGATCGCGAATTGTGGGAGACGGCGTGTGTCTTCTCATTTCAAGGAGAGTCTGCGCTTGTTAGTGAGGTCTTGATCAATGGCGATGCTTCGCCGGTTAACTGCTCTTCAGCATGGGATTCGGAACAGCGTGGGTTCTATTACCAACTCTTCTTTGAACTCTGGCTATATAACGGAACCACTCGAAGCTTCGAGTATCATGATCGTTCCGTCTGGTTATGGCTGAACATGACAAGCCTCTAGTCACCGCAAGCTTCATCATCATGCGCGCGCATAGAAGATTAGCGGCACATTTTATAGAATATTATGAGCCCCTTTTATAGATGAATGCTTCCTAACAGTTTTATCTGCAACGTAATACTGTTACTAGTGTCAAGAAATCAATGCGTTTACATTGGTGTTGAGCATTTTCGCTGAAAGAGGAAGGAGCTTATGAGTGATAACGACGGAGTGAGGAGGGTCGCTCTTATTCCTGCCTACAATGAAGAGGGCTGCATAGCAAAGGTGATTCTGCAGGCGAGGCAGCATGTGGATAGGGTTGTCGTTTGCGATGACGGGTCGACAGATCTGACGTTTACGATAGCGAAGGCAGTCGGCGCGGATGTTGTCAAACACGAGGAGAATCGGGGCAAGGGAGCGGCACTGAGGACCTTGTTCTGGCAGGTCTCGGAGCAGAGGCCAGATGTCGTCGTGATCCTAGATGGGGATGGGCAGCATGACGCTGATCAGATACCGCTCCTTATGAAACCAATCGAGGCGGGAGACTGCGACCTGGTTATTGGCTCACGGTATGTCGATGGGGCTAGGATGAATGCCCCGTTTTACAGAAGGTTTGGACTGGGCGTGATAAATCTCTTATATGCAAAGGTTGGCGGGGTGTCTGTGAAGGATACTCAGAGTGGCTTCCGGGCCTATTCGCTGAAAGCTTTCAAGTGTTTGATGGGATGTGATGCAAAGGGATACGGCGTGGAGGGTGAGCAATTATCGTTAGCGACCAAGAACGGGTTGAGGGTCACGGAGGTTCCGATAACCGTGAACTACAACAGGTCTTCAAAGACGTCGAAGAAAGCACCTTTGCTGCATGGAGTAGACCTGATATCAACGCTTTTGAGGGTGATTATGGAGGAGAGGCCCCTCGCCTATCTGGGATTGCCGGGGCTAGGGTTTGCGATCGTGGGGATGATTCTTGGGCTGCTTCTGCTGTGGACGTTCAATGCGACACGATACTTCAGCCTGCCATATACGACGTTGAGTTTGGGAGCGTCCATGATAGGGCTCCTATTGATCATTGCAGCAATCATGCTTCATGGACTGAAAAGGCTCACTGATAGGTTGAACCGGATGAATCAACACAACATTTAATCAATCGACTCCACACACGCTTTCTGTGCCGTTGCTTCTGTAGGCGTGATACATGTCTCTGTAATGCCGGGGTGACTGAGAAGATAGGTGGTGGGCTGCAGACCCACATACGTCGGTTCAATTCCGATCCCCGGCTCCAGTTCTTCGAATAATCAACAAGAGAGGGGAATTGAATCTGTGAAGACTGAAAGACGTCTGGGGTGGCTTGAGGACAAGATTAGGGCGTTACAGGATTTTGATGGCTCCCTTCTCAGATATCTT
>CP070749.1:209852-213338 GCA_020348365.1 Candidatus Bathyarchaeota archaeon | reverse complement strand
CAAGGAAAAACCCAAAGAAGCCACAGAGAAAGCCAAGGCAATGCTTCTCAGCGCCATTGAACGCGCCAAGCTCCTCGAACCCATAAAGAAACTCGAGTTTCCAACCCTCAAATCCGCCCTGGTGATAGGTGGAGGCATCGCGGGCATGCAGACGGCTGTAGACTTGGCGGATTTGGGCTTCGAAGTGAACCTGATAGAGAAAGAACCTTTCCTCGGCGGCTTGGCTGCTCGCGCAGGCAGGTTCTTCCCAACCGACGACTGCGCCATATGCATTCAGTCTCCAGCCTCCGACGTGAAAACGATCACACACACCTCCAGAAAATGTGTATACCGTTCCGGCTTCAGCGAGATCCAGAATCTGAACATCCTCACAAACTCGAGAGTCGTGGCTATTGAGGGAGCTCCCGGAGAATACAAAGTCACAATCGAGAAGAAGCCGAGATATGTTAATGAATTGAAATGCGTTGCATGCGACCTATGCACAGCCGTCTGCCCTGTAGAAGCACCAGACGAATACAATGCGAAATTGAAAAAGCGCAAGGCCATCTACATAAATCTTCCAAACGTTCATCCACCCGTTTACACAATCGATGGCAACATCTGCAAGTTCCAAGACTGTGCCAAATGCGTCAAAGTCTGTCCCACCAAAGCAATTGAACTGGGGCAGAAGAGTGAGCGAATTACGCTGAATGTAGGCAGCATAATAGTCGCAACTGGCTTCGAAGAGTTCGACTCCAGCGTCATAAAGGAGTATCACTACGACGACTACCCTGACGTCATAACCAATCTTGAACTTGCCAGAATGATCGATGGCTTCGGCCCCACCAGCGGCGAAGTGATCAGACCTTCAAACCGCAAACCAGCCAAGAAGATCGTCTTCATCCAATGCGTGGGATCAAGAGATCGACGATGGAATGAGCATTGCTCAAGCATCTGCTGCATGATCTCCCTAAAACATGCTATGCTCATCAAATCAGCCTTCCCAGAAGCAGACGTGGCCATATGCTACATAGACATAAGAACGACCGGAAGAGAACACGAGGACTACTACGAAAGAGCCAGAGAGATGGGGATAAAGTTCATCAAGGGCAGACCAACCGAAATCACGCGCGACTCAGAGACGGGCAAGCTGATCGTTGATGTTGAAGACGCTCTCTTGCACAGGTTCCTAGAAGTGGATGCTGATCTGGTTGTGTTGGCTCCAGCTATGATCCCATCTGAAGGCACCAAGGAACTAGCCCAGATTGGCTTGGAGCCATTGCTAGATGAAGATGGCTTCTTCAAGGAGTACAATGCCAAGCTGAGACCAACCGAAACCACGCTCAAAGGGCTATACATCTGTGGAGGAGCAACATTCCCGAAGGACGCGCCTACAACCTCGCTGCACGCACACTCAGCAGCTTTGAAGGCTGCAAAATTCATGAACAACGGCAAGATAATCAAGGATCAGAGAACCGCAATAATCGACGAAGAATACTGCGGCGACTGCACGTTCTGCCCCGTCACTTGCCCTTATGGCGCAATAACGATTGTGCCAACCAATGAAGAGCATTCTGTAGCTCGAGTATCTGATCTCATGTGCGAAGGATGCGGCATATGCGTGGGAACCTGCCCCCTCAACGCCATCGAGCTCAGGCATTCAAGACCCAACCAGATGCTAGCTCAGATGAAGGCACTCATGTCCATCAACGGAACATCAAAGCCTCTGGTCCTAGCCATCTGTTGCTCAGAGTGCGGTGGCACCGCCGTGGACTCTTCCGGCATGGCTATGATGCAGTATCCAGCCAACGTCAGGGTCATGAAGGTCCCGTGCACAGGCATCTTGCAAGTACACCAATTCTTGGAGGCCTTCAAGGCCGGAGCTCAGGGCGTGATGGTTGTCGCATGCAAGAGCGATGGATGCCATTACGAGATGGGCAGCCAGAATGCAGAAAAGAAGGTGGAACTCGCCAGAGTATTACTGAAGGAATATGGTATAGAACCAGAGAGACTGGAGATGTTCAACCTGGTATTCATTGAAGGAGACAAGTTTGCAGAGGCGGCACGAAATATGACTGGTAAATTGGAGAAGATGGGCTCATTACAATCAATGGGAGGCTCCTGAGAGAGAGGTGAATCAGAATGAAACATGAAAGTAAGAAAGAACCCAGCAACCTGACCTTCTCTGAAGAATTGCGCCAGAAGATGTTAGGTGAAACCATAAATCTATGCTACCAATGCGGAACCTGCGCTAGCAGCTGCCCAGTGGCCAAGCTAGACCCAAGGTTCAACCCTAGAGAAGTCATCAAGCTGGCGCTCCTAGGAGAAAGGGAAGAGGTGCTTTCAAGCGAAGCCATATGGCTGTGCTGCTCATGCTTCAACTGCGACGAAAGATGCCCCCAACGGGTTGCAATAGCCCTCGCAATCTACGCACTGAGAAACATCGCTTTCAAGGAGGGGCACATCCCGAAAATCTACTCGGAGTTTGCATCCGCCCTTTCAAATGATGGTCGCATAGTGAAGATTTCCAAATTCGTCGAGAAGAAGAGACCCACCCTTGGGTTGCCATCTCTTAAACCAACAGGCGTGGAGGCACTTAGAAAGATCCTTTCCACAACGGCGTTTGAAAAGCTACAGCAGAAGGAGGGGGAAAAGTGATGACAGCCTACGCTCTATTCCTAGGCTGCACCATACCGGCGCGTCAGCCAAACTATGAGTTGTCAGCAAGAAAAGCCCTAGCCAAGCTTGGAATCGAACTTGTTGACCTAGCCAACATGACCTGCTGCTGCCCCCCACCCATCCAATCCATAGACTTGGAAACCAGCTATGCCACGGCTGCCTACAACATTTCCCTAGCCGAAGAGGCTGACCTAGACCTGATCACGCTATGTTCCGGATGCTTTGAATCTCTCGCCATGGCAAATCACGCGCTGAAGAACTCTCCCGCATTCAAAGCGGAGATAAACAAGGTTCTATCCCAAACCGGCAAGGAATACCATGGAAACAAAAGAGTGAGACACTACCTCCAAGTCCTAGTCGAAGATATAGGGATGAAAAATCTGAAAGAGAAGATCTCCAAGCCCCTAAGCAACCTGAAGGTGGCAGCGTTTTACGGTTGCCACGCGCTCAGACCCAGCGGACACGTGGAACTCGACGATCCAGAACGCCCAAGCATCTTTGAGAACCTAATTGAATCATTGGGCGCTGAAAGCGTCGAATACAAGAACAAGCTGAAATGCTGCGGTGGGCTCTTGAGAGGTTTCTCTGATGAAATTGCTCTCGACCTCGCAAAAGATAAACTTGCAAACACCAGCAAGGCTGGTGCTGACTGCATTGGAACGCTCTGCCCCTTCTGCTTCGTCGCACTGGACATAGGACAGGTACAGGTGAAGTCAAAATTCAACGAGGCCTATGATATGCCAGTGCTCCATTACACAGAGCTCCTCGCCTTAGCTTTGGGAGTAGACCCGAAGGAGCTGGCGCTCGACACCCACAAGATAAAAGTTG
>CP070749.1:206187-209752 GCA_020348365.1 Candidatus Bathyarchaeota archaeon | reverse complement strand
GAAACAGTCAAGAGAGAATTCTTGGAAGAAGCTGGATTTGAGATTGAGGTTCATAGACTTCTCTGTATAATTGAGAATTTCTTTATTTTCAAGGATGAGAAGTATCACGAGATCGGTCTCTATTTTTTAGTGTCTCCCAAGGAAGCTAAAGAGCTCTGGGAACAACAGGAGTTCATTGGACAGGAAGAACAGCATGCTCCTTACAGAAGCAGGAGACTGATCTTCAAATGGTTTGATTCATCTGAGCTGGATAAGCTGAATCTCAAGCCCTCAGTCCTGATAGAAATACTGAAGAACATGCCCGAGCATCCGGTTCACTTCATACATCGCGCGCGCATATGAGCATGCAGTATTAATTACTGGAAGAAAAAAGGTCTTAGCAGGAGGCGAAGTTGTGATCAGAGCGCGTGTACGCTGGGAAATGTTGAATCTCATTCGCAGAGAAAAGTTCGATATCATCCTACCTGAAGCCATGCGGGAAAATAAGATCGACATGTGGATTCACGTGATAAGAGAAGGAAATCCTGATCCCCTTGCGCTAGACTTGGGCGGTCGCTACGGGATTTTCATATTTACGGACCGTGGCGGTGACCGGATTGAACGGGCAGTCCTGGATGGTAGTGGGCATATGCTTCGACGGGGTGGCATCTATGATATATTTGGTTCAGCGAAAGATCTAAGAGGTTTTGTCACCGAACGCGATCCCCAGCGCATCGCTGTCAATATGTCGAAATGGGTTGCAGTCGCTGATGGTCTTTCGCACACCTGCTATCTGGAGTTGGTCGAGACTCTTGGCGAAGAGTACGCGAAAAGGCTTGTGTCGGCGGGACAACTCATAACTGATTTCCGTACGAGAAGGGTGACAAGTGAAATTGTGGCATTTGCAAACCTATGCGAAACAACCAGACAGATTCTGGAGAAGGCCTTATCCAACGAGGTCATCATCCCGGGCATAACAAGGCGGGAGGATGTGGCTTGGTGGGTGGAAGACCAACTGCTGACTCGTGGGATGGTTTCCTCCTTCGGGCTAAGCATGCCGTCTGTCATCTATTCTGCCAAATCTGAACAGTCAGAGTACCGGTCAAGCCAATACGTCATCCAACGGGGCGACCTGTTGTCGTTCGACTTCGGCATCACCTTCATGAACCTGGGCACTGACTTCAAGCGAGTTGCATACGTGTTACGTGAAGGAGAGACTGCCGTTCCCTCGGGAATTCAAAACGCGTGGAATCAAGGGTTGAAAGCACGTCGGATCATCCGCAACAACATCAAGGTGGGCCGAACAGCCGGCGAAACACTGAAGATCGTTGCGTGCGCCATCGAAAAGGCAGGATTCGCCTATATACCCGCTGACCCGACGACTGACGGCGGGGTTTCCGGCCTGAAGCCGGGAGAACACCTCAAACATCCCGAGAAGACTGAGGTTTCGATCGACTGCCATTGCGTGGGCAACACAGGAAACAGTGAAGTTGCAGTCGGCCCCTCGATTGCTCCTTTTCGCTCAGACCGTGCTCACCTTACCATCAAACCTAACAACCTCTTCGCGTTTGAATTCGTTGCCTACACTGCGGTGCCTGAATGGGGAGGGAGAAAGATGCGTTTCAATATCGAAGACGATGCGATTGTCACAGAGAACGGCGTTGAATGGCTCTACCCTCCAAACGACCGGATTCTGCTAATCTTCTAATGCTCCTGATACGCTTGCATGCTATTTAGGTGGACTCGGCATCTTTTCGTAGAATCTCTGCCTTGTCGGTTCTTTCCCATGTGAAGTCTGGATCATCTCTTCCGAACTGCCCAAACACAGCTGCTTTTCGGTATATTGGCCTGAGCAGATTCAAATGTTCTATGATTGCTTTAGGTCTCATATCAAAATGTTTCCTCACCAATTCGAGAATTTTCTCGTCTGATATTTCTCCTGTTCCGAATGTGTTTACCATCACAGAAACTGGTTGTGCTACGCCAATTGCGTATGATATTTGGACCTCGCATTGGTCTGCCAAACCCGCGGCTACAACATTTTTTGCTATGTATCTTGCCATATAGCAGCCAGACCTGTCAACCTTCGAAGGGTCTTTTCCGGAAAAGCATCCACCACCGTGGCTGCCAACACTTCCATAAGTGTCAACAATTATTTTTCTTCCTGTTAGACCGGTATCTGCCAAAGTTCCTCCAATCACGAACCTTCCCGTCTCGTTGATGTAATATTTCGTGTTTCTGTCTAGCAGATCTGGAGGTATGATTTTTCTTATGACCTGATTTATTATGTCCTTCCTCATCTTATCTCTGTCGACACTCTCAACATGCTGGGCGGCTATGACAACGGCTTCCACTCTTTTTGGCTTTCCACTGATATATTCAACTGTGACTTGTGACTTGCCATCGGGTCTTAGGTATGGTAATATTCTGTTCTTTCTGCATTCAGAAAGCCTTTTAGCCAGTTTGTGTGCAAGCATTATTGGTAGCGGCATCAATTCCTTTGTCTCGTTTGTTGCATAGCCAAACATCATTCCTTGGTCTCCTGCTCCTTGTTCGTGAATTTCAGTTCCATTGACTCCTATTGCAATGTCCAGAGACTGTTCTGTTATCGAAGTTAACACGCCACAGGTTTCCCAGTCCATTCCATCTTTGGCATTATTGAATCCTATTTCTTTCAGTGTCTTTCTAACGATGCTGGGGATGTCTACGTAGCAGCAGGTCGTGATTTGACCAGTGACTATTACATTTCCTTGCATTACCAATGTCTCGCAGTCAACTCTTGCCGTGGGGTCTTCGGCTAGAATAGCATCCAATACAGCATCCGATATTTGGTCTGCGACTTTGTCAGGATGGCCTTCTGCTACAGATTCTGATGTAAACAGGTATCTTCCATTGTTTATCATGGAAATCTTTTAATCTCATTCTGACACAGCTTTTTAATGGTTTCCCACATTTTTCATGAATACACGGCAAAATTGAGATATGCTTCCGTTTCCTGTTTCTCTCAAGTGAGGTATTCGTATGGAAGTCCAGACTAAAACTAAGCCTGCTCTTACCGTGCTTGGAATTGAAGGGCGTGGTGATGCAGACAAAGGACCTGAATGGATCAAACAATTATGGAGCAAAGCTTTCACCCACTTTGATGAAATCAGAGACCTCGTCGAGTCAGATCAGGAGGCTTGGGGGCTCATGAGCGCAACTGACGAATACTTGGCGCCTTGGAAGAAAGAAGGAAAATACCTGGCTAGGCGGGAAGTTGAAGCCGGAACGAAACCACCAGAAGGATGGACCATTTGGGAAGTCCCTGAACAAACATACGCGGCAATCGCATGCACAATGATAACCTATGGAGAAGCTACCAAACTCGTGGTCCAGCAGTTCTTGCCAAAAGAAGGCTATGAACAAGCAGGCGCCATGCACGAGTTTCACCCAGGAGCATTTCAAGACATCGAAAAAGACACGTTATACCTATACTTCACCATCAAAAAAACGCATGCACAAAAGCCTTAGCACACCAGGAGCGTGTCTGATTCTGTTTGTAACGAAGGCAGACGGAACAAAGCAGCCGTATGACCGGAAAAAGATT
>CP070749.1:202519-206087 GCA_020348365.1 Candidatus Bathyarchaeota archaeon | reverse complement strand
GCCAAACTCCAAAAAGAAGTGCTTGGGCAAGAATTGCCTTTCTAAAAGTGGAGATTCTTTCAAGATGCGTCTGTATGTAACCTCTGAAAAAACCCTCTTCACTGATGCCAACACATAAAGTCTGGAATGGCATCGCAAGGAGGAAATACCCGAGACTGAAAGAACCCACTATCGATTGGCCCGTGAACGCATAGACTAGAAGGTACTCAATGAATAGCGTCGACCCGCCAAGAACAAGATACAATGTTGCGCCTCTGAGAAGTGAGAACCCAATCTTCTCGGACTTAAATCCGAATACCGAAACATCAGTTCTCTCAATCACAACTATTGTCAGAATCACGAGATAGATTAAAGGCGTCTTTTCATAAGGCATGCCAAACAAAAGCACAGAAGGAATACGCACAGCCAAAGCCAGCATAAAAAGAACAAAAACCCAGAAGACTACAGAAGACTTTGCCCTTCCACTGATTTCATTTGAGAGTTTCTCTTCTTCAGCATAGTTTCGATGCCAAATGTAGATGGGAACAAGCAACGCAACGGAGAGAAGGACAGGAACGATCTCTGATAACGCGCTTTCTCTTGGGAAGCCATATGCACTTAAGAACACAATCAAGACAACAATGAAATACGTCAGAAAAGCCCTTAGAGCACGACCTACAGCCAAGATTTCAACAACCAACCAGTAGCGTAGCTCAATCCAATAAAAAAACGTGCGGGCAGAAGGCTTTTTCATTCAAGTTTCGTTTCGCATTCAGGGCAATTCCACCCCTCCAGGTCAATCCCGCAGTTCAGACATAGACAGATTCTACATTGAGGACAGTACCAGTTTGCTCCCGTTATCCTGTCCCCACATGCTGCACATTGTTTAGTGAGGCACTTACTGACCATAATCGCGCCTGCCGATACACGCATGCAGGTGTATCAGATATGACCGGTTAAAGCTGCCTCTGAAACATACTGTCATGTAGGTTGGAGACTTGGCTGGAAGTGAACAGGATGCGTCCTTGTTGCTTCTTTGGGGCTGAATGCATTTGACGCATGTGTTCCACTTTATATCCTTCCCCGCTTATTTCATGGCGCACAGATTGAACTCTGAGGTGATTAGATCATAAAATGGTCATTCAACGAATTCGGAGAATATACAGTGAGTATCCTCGCAACTTCTGGGTTGTAATTGGCACTCTGTTCATCGACAGTGTGGGCTTTGCTCTCATCTTTCCATTCATAGGCTTGTTCATAACCGCGAAATTCCAAGTTGGCATGACGGAGATCGGTCAACTCTTCAGCATCCTCGCTATCGCCGGCGTCTTTGGTAGCATGGTCGGCGGCGCCATGACCGACAAGTTCGGTCGTAAAGCAGTGATTATATTTGGTCTGGTCGCAAGTGCACTCAGCGCTTTGATATTAGGGTTTACGGAGGATATGAGACTGATCTTTCTTGCTGGAGGTTTCATTGGATTGTTTGGCAGCGTTGGTGGGCCCGCTCAACAGGCGATGATCGCCGATTTACTACCAGAAGAGAAGCGAACTGACGGCTTTGGAATTCTTCGGGTTGCCATGAACCTAGCTGTAGCGATTGGCCCAGCTATTGGCGGCGTTTTGGCAACATACTCCTACATTTGGCTGTTTATTATCGATGCTGTTGCCAGCACCGTTACTGCATTCATCGTGTTTCTCAGAGTTCCAGAAACCAAACCTGAAGCGTCACCGGACAAACCCAGCGAGAGCATCCTAGAAACCTTAGGGGGTTACTTCAAGGTAGGTCGTGACGTACTCTTCATGACTTTCATGTTCGCTTCAATCTTGATGACATTGGCATACATACAGATGAACACAACTCTCCCCGTGTTCCTACGTGATGTTCACGGCATTCCCGATCAAGGCTACGGGTATCTTCTCAGCCTCAACGCTGGCATGGTTGTTCTCTTCCAGTTTTGGATAACCCGCAGGATCAAGCATTTTCCCCCTATGATGGTGATGATTCTAGGCACACTGCTCTACGCTATTGGTTTCTCCATGTACGGCTTTGTGTCCACATACATCCTCTTCATCACCGCGATGATCATAATCACAATAGGCGAAATGCTTGTAGCCCCAGTTGGCCAAGCATTAGTAGCCAATTTCGCTCCTGAAGACATGCGTGGCCGCTATATGGCTATGTTTAGCTTTAGCTGGACAATTCCTTTTGCTCTAGGCCCTTTGGCTGCCGGGTTAATTATGGACAACCATGATCCAAATTGGATCTGGTATGCCAGTGGCATCGTCTCATTTATGGCCATTGCAGCCTACCTATTCCTGCACTTCCGAGCTAGTGAACGCATTGCGAAGATGAATAACATCTCCAAAACTCCTCAGGAGTGACTACCTCACGCGCGCATCACTATCGCCTGCCTGCTGCCTATAGGTCAGCTCAAGGACCTCAGCAGCATGCATGCCAACATCCAAGACCTTTGTATTCTTAGACACGTGACTAGCGAATTCTTCCAGCTCTTCAATATTCTCAAAAACCTGTCTGCTGGCTTGATATTCTTTCGCTATCTTATCATATCCCCTCCTGACAATCTCTTCTTTCTCAGTCAATCTTCAAGACTTCCTAACTCTCAATGTGTGATTGCTATTGTGTTCCTGAAGTGTCTGAGGCTTATACGATTTGATGGCTTATTGTTGTGTTTGTTGTAGTCTTTGTTCGCTTTTCTGCATTTCATTGTAGAGATATGCAAACCACTGATACACAGGGACATATTCCCCTAATTCTCTTTGGCTGAGTCGTTTTCCAGCATCTTCTATCATAGGTTCCATTTTTTCCCATGCCATCTTTGTTGATTCGTTCATAAGTTCACGAACTAGATCAATGTCTAGAAACTTCTTGTGCAGAAGGAATCCAAGTCCTTCGAAGAGTGAGGCTACTTGCATTAAGTCCTTTAACCCATGCTTCTTCACGTATCCGTCATAATCCTTAGTCTCGCTGGTCCTGAGTTTCTCCCATGCATCCATGTATTGCCTAGTGCCAAAGAGTGAATATATGCTCATGATAAGCTCCATTTGTCTCGTTTTAGTTATGTTTCTAAGCTCCAGTACAGCTAGGACGACGCCTACTAGAACACCTACAGCAGCTACTATTCCTGTTATAGATGGTATATCTAACATTTTATCACCTGAAAGAGAAGATTGGATGAGTTGGCTTAAAAGCTCTGGGAGCCCCGATGTATATTCCATCTTGCCTGATGTTAAACCATTCTTAGAGTTTCGTGAAACACTCTCCTAGAATGGAAATCAGAAGATGCATGAATACTGGCGTCCCCAAAAAAAGAGGGGGAATCGTCTGTTCCCGCTTTAGAGGAGTTTTATTGCTTCTTCCCGCGGAATAGCTACCATCGTTTCTGTATCAACTATCTCCTGAAAACTGAGGAGCACTTTCGTGGCTGCCTTCTCGTTTGGGGCTTCCATAAATGTGACTGCGTCGTAGCGCCCCATAGTCCAGTAGACGCGCATCTTGATGCCCTGCTTCGCCAGCTCTTCAAGCATTTTGGTGGCTTTGTCAATAATCTCCTTCTTAGGCGCTTGCTTC
>CP070749.1:198781-202419 GCA_020348365.1 Candidatus Bathyarchaeota archaeon | reverse complement strand
ACTTCGTGACACTAAGCCCCCACCATATAATAATGCCCAGAGACAACCCCAACACCCAATCATTCTACGAAGACAGAGGCATCAAATGCGTAACGGTTGAGGCAAGCGAGCTCCACAAAGCAGCCGGAGGAATCGGCTGCCTAACTGGAATTCTAAAACGAGAGCCAGGCAAATAAGGGGATGCATACTAGCAATTTCGGTCAGTTCCGTCATGTCCGTCACTTCCGTCATTTTCGTCAAATCCTCTTTTCCTATACAGGGAAGCAACGTCCTCCCAACATGCCCTGTAATGGCAAATCTATGGTGGTCTCCCTCTACCTTCTAGAGGGACTCAACCCTAGGGAAAAGGCTGCATTTGACGAAAACGATACTTGACGGTTTCAATTCTCAGTTTTTCCCAGTCGCATGCATGCATTACGCAGAATTTCTTCGCTGCAAGCGATAGTGGTTGAACTCGTGAGTGATTGGAGCTTTTGATGAGAGCTCTTGCTGTTCTATTCGAAGAGTAGTTGGAGCTTATTCTCCTTGAACTTCTTCAAGAAGATCATTATCTCCCTGATTCCCCCACCTATCTCTTCTATCGAGTGGGCATCAGAACCTGTGGATATCAGTCTGCCACCCTTTCCAATGAAAGCCGTAACAGCCTCTTCATTTGGAAGCATGCCTATGTTCGTTTCCTTCAGCAAGGAAGGTTTAGAGTTTATCTCCAAATGCATCCTCTTCTCCACAATCATATCCAGAGCCATCCCCATTCTTTCTACATAGTCGAAACTACTTAATTCAGCTCTTCCAACATCGATGAATTTCCTTACAACATCAAGATGCCCTACAACATCGAAGAGACGACTTTCAATAGAGAGAGCCACTTCATTGAAGTAAGCGCGATATACCCGCTCCAAGTCGTTGTCCTCTAGCAACTCATAATCGATTAATTCATGATTTACATAGTGAACTGAACCAATGATGAAATCGAATTCTTTGTCCCTCAGCCACTCTCGGATGTCATCTTCAAAAGCCTCCTGATAGTCTATTTCGATGCCCTTGCGGACAACCAGCTTGCTCTTGAAGAATTCTTGAGCGTCTTTAACCTCGGCAGTATATCTTTCATAATCGAAGAATCCAAATCCCGAGTCTTCAGGCTCGAAATCCATGTGCTCTGAAAAGCCTATCTCCACAATCCCCAGTTCGGTAGCTTTTTGACACATCTCGAGGATCGTGGCTTTTCCATCACATGAATGATTTGAGTGAACGTGGTAATCTGCGAATCTCATGGGCATGCCAAGTAATGGGGATGACCCAAGTTATGCCTTCTGATTCAGTTTCGTAATGCGTGCATGGACCTGCAACTTTGTAGTTCTGATAATCCAACCATCATCCTAACCTTCCTTTTCCTCATGCATGCAGTCTGAGGATTCAATGGGCTTTGGCAACCCAGAGAATCATATCCCAATGTTGGCCCACAGCGTTGAATTCAGCTTTGAAGCCGTCAATCACTCTTTGAGCTTCTTCAGCAAGTTCATTCTTGTCTTCGATGATTTCATGCATGGCAACGTAGATTGGCTTGACATAGAGCTCCCAGTCTTCTTTCGAAGAAGCGAAGAATCTTAGCACGGGGAATCCTGACTCCTCCATCAATTGCTGCATTTCAGACTTGGTGAAAAAGCTGTTTTCAACCTCGCCCAGAGGCTTAAGCACTTCTGGGGGAATAGGTTTCGTTAGCCAAGCAGGTTCCGCCAAGATTAGGACGCCATCCTCGTGCAACATAGTTTTGAAAAATCTCAAGGCATTACTGATATCTCCATATACCTGGGCTATTCCAAGTCCCAAAGAAGCCACCACATCATACTCTCTGCTAGGCCTCAGTTCTCTGACGTCTTCACAGGCATACTTGACTCGATGCGAAAGATTCAGCATTTTAGCATGGGAATTCGCATATTCAACATAATTCTTGTTGATGTCGAATCCTTCGATTCGAACCCCAAAGACACTTGCCCATAGGAGTGAAGGATAGCCCTTTCCACATCCTAGGTCAAGAACAGTCTTGCCTGGTCTGAATTGAGCAAGCTTACCTGCCGCAAACAATGTGGCTGAAGATACTGGATTGAATATTTCTGAGTACTTGAAAATGTGATCGTAAGATAGTCTCATTTTGTGCCATGCACCTACTGAATATCAACTGCTGACAGCCATCTATTGCGGAGTGCGCATATGCTATATTACTTTGCGCCTAGACCTCTTTCAGCGTAACGATCGTACGGCTTTGTATTCTTGAGACAGCTTGGGCAGATACATTGAAGAGGCAGGTTCTTTGTTTCACATGGGGGGTTATACTTGCAATCCGAGCAAGGAAAATCTTTTCCACATAAGATGCATGTTTGGAGAAACGAAATCTCTTCACCTTCAAAGATATCAGATATGACGTCAATAATTTTCTCAACTTCATTATGGTTCTCTACGCGGTAAGCGCCTTGGGTTTTGTCAAATCCCAGGCCAAGTCTCATGAGTGTGACAAATTTGCTCCTTTCTATGAAGGGGAGTCTGAATGCTTTCTTATTCAGAACTTTCATTCTGCATCCTTCAAACTAGAGTTGTTCCATATTCGTTAGATAGTCGATCTCCTTACTGTTTAATTCGAGCCAGGTGCATATTGGAGATGACTTCTGCTCTTTCAGAATCGCTCTCACGAAAGGAATGAAATCAAGTTTTGCAGATCTTCGGGAAACGTGACATCTTGCCCCGATTTTAGCACATATACCTTCCAGAATCGTTCTTTTGCCTCTCGTCCAGAATAAAGTGGATATCCTTGTTGGGAAGGTTATGAACTCGAAGGGTTTGAACGGTTGGGACTTGACTGTTGTTGCTTGAGCCAAGAGATTGAAGAAATACTTCAGAAGCTTCCAGTGCTCCGTTCCCACTCTTCCTCTGAAGACGTCTGCTTTCGATAAGAGATCGTAGGCGGCACCAAGCTCTACTGGGTCCTTGTATCGGAGTGGAAGGTTGTCATGCACTGAAAGCATTAAGTCATCGTAGTTAACGGTCGTGTTGTCTATGAAGTTCTTGGCTTCTCCGAAAGATTTCGCTGAGAAGACTCCTTTTAGCGTGTCATAGAGGCGGAGCTTTCTATTTCTAGAACTGAGCCTGTGGGTGTCTTGAAGTCGGAGAACCCGGCTCTCTTCAGATAGAGCTTGTAGATCAACAATTGCTGATCGTACATCACCTTCGCTGTTTTGGGCAATTCTCTCGAGAGCCTCGAATTCAACTTCGATGTGTTCCATCAGACTGATCTTCTGCAATAATGCCACTATCAGGGGAATACGCACCTTTCGAAATCTGATAAATTGGCAGATTTTCCTCAGAGGACGAAGTTTTCTAAGGTCAGGATCGTTGGCAGCCAGAACAACAGGTATCTGCGGTTCCTGAGTCTTCTTTCCTTTTCTCTTCTTCTTTCGCCCTTCTTCTTTGAATATCTTTATTATGGCGCCGATGCCCCCTCTGTCTTGGTTGCCAAATATCCCATCTACTTCGTCTAGAAAGAGAAGACTGCCTTCGGTGTCTGCGGAAAACTTGTCCAAGGAAACAAAGGAGGTGGCGGGATTGGCGATCTTATTGATTGACTTTTCTGTTCTGATGTCGCTTGC
>CP070749.1:195042-198681 GCA_020348365.1 Candidatus Bathyarchaeota archaeon | reverse complement strand
ATCAAAATGGGGTGTGCTCCTCTGATGCCTATAAACGCGCGCGCGCGCGTAAAGTATGACTTGGGAAGAGAAATTCTGAAATGGTCTGCAATTATCACCATGACCATAGACCATGCAGGAGCAGTGTTATATCAAGAACACCTCTTATTTCGTTACATAGGGCGACTTTCTTTCCCTTTATTCGCTTATCTGCTGATTTTGGGCCTGGAAACCACAAGAAGCGTAAAGAACTATTTTACAAGACTCTTTCTTTTCGCATTGATTTCGCAGGTTCCGTTTTATCTTGCTATGGGAGTGAAGCCGTGGGAATATCTGAACATATTCTTCACTTTATCTTCCGGGGTTCTTTTCATCGAATTGCATAAGAGAGGCAATTTCCTGTTGTTCCTTCCTTTGGTGGCTGCTGAGGTGCTGCATTTTGATTATGGAATCTACGGAATACTAACGATGGGTTGTTTCTATTACCTACGAAGAAATCGAACCTTGGGGATAATCTTGTTTCTCGGACTTAATCTGCTGTATTTAGCCGTTTCATCATCCTCGATTCTGGCGCTGCTTGCTCTTCCACCCATACTTCTACACAACAGCGGGAGATTTCACTTGGAAACAATCGGTGAGAAAGTCGATTATTCCCGGTGGAAGAAGTATTTTTTCTATGTCTATTATCCCCTTCACCTAATAGCGCTGTTCTCTATAAAAGCAGGGCTCTAATGCACGCATCAAGTGGGCTGTCCAAACTTGTTAGAAGAGATTAGAAAAAAGGGGAAGGCTAGCTGCTCTCAAGATGCTTTAGACTCTGCAAATTCTGCTCCAAACCCTACTCCCAAGAAGAGAGAAGAGATCAGCACACAAATTGCACAAAGTACCCAAGATACCCACCAACCTATGCTCTCCTTGGGAAACAGCTCAAAGAAGTTTGAAAGCATTAAGATCAAAGCAGCCCAAGCGAAGAGAAAGCCAAACATCAAGACACCCGTTTTCTCTCTTGCCTTCACTACCTCCAATATTCATTCACACTCCTTGCGAGTGTCGTTTGCAGCACTTTTGTTATAAACCTTATGCATGCATGCACATTGCTTGCGCACGGAGAATCCTTAAATATGACATACGTCATAATATATTCTTGGGTGGATGCCCGAGACCGTTGAGGTCTGCAAACGCAATATCCCCTTGCAAACGATGGTATGCTTTCTTGAGTCATACCAGCTGACAATTATCACGAAGTCTCGAACCCTCAACGGCGGGACACAATGCGCATGAGCCATCATCGCATCCATGCTACTCGTCAGGTGCAACGGGATCTGGTTGATCTGGGCTCACTTCACCTCTTTTGATGGCTGCATAAATGAAGTTCTCCGAAGGCACTGGAGAGCCAGCCATCCTCCTCAGCATTAGTAGTTGTCCTATGTGTGCCATAGAGTCTGAGAGAGGTCCTTGGAGAAGCTGTTCTTCTGTGACCGTGTTTGGCTTTCTCGCTTGGAATGATTTGTCCAGCTTCGCCAGTATGTTATAGAACTCGTCAACCTCAGCATCCCATGGCTTCATATCGAAGTAGGTTGTGTCATAATGTTCGAAGAAGCTGTGTGTGTATGTGAGCACGCCTGTAATGTGATGTAATGTCTCTTGTGGCGTTCTAACTCCTTTTCCAATTTGGAGGTCTGGGTAGGTTTGTGGTGCATTCTTTATTGATTTAGTGGCATGATATGCTATCGAAGCAAGAAAGTGTCTAAGCATCTCGCATTTGCCTGACATATTATGAGCATTATTAGGGTGTCTGTATTAATGCATGGGTGCACCTTTAGATAGGCGCGCGCGAAATCTTAATGAGTCATCGTTTGAATATTCTGAACGATGACAAAGGCTAATTTTGAGAAATCACTGTGCAAGAACTGCGGTCAACCTCTGTTTCTCAGTAAAGAAGAGTGTAGGCACTTCATTGAGAAAAAAATGAAACAAGGATATATGGTTTGTAGATGCTGTGGAGCCAAGCAGACAACGAAACGGGATGAGAAACAATAGCGCATGCACGCGCGCGTATTGACGAGGCGAGACAAAAGAAAAGCAAGTGATGACTATGCCCATAAGAGGTGAGAGTAACCTTCCTAGGGAAGGTTTGGAAACCGCTAGGCTGGCGCGCAACTGACTCCTTCGTGACGTTCATCTCGAGCTTTCTACTCGTCCATCCTGTTGACCTTTTGCTGTGGCTGTTCAGCAGTTTGAAGCAATTCCGGAATATAGGTCTCCAGCTTCAGCTGGCGATGCTCATGAAACCTTTCATCATTGTGGAGATCACACTCCCCAGTTTCTATCGCTTTTTCCAGATCTCCAAACACCTTGCACCACATATGCCAGACATTCCAATATCGACCTGGTGAATCAAAGGAGGGCTCATCATACTTCTTGTAAACATAGTGATCACACTTCCTGCAAATGATTTCCACCAGAGTCACCTTGTATCCCCTCTCCAAATTGGTTATTTCACGTTTGCGAATCCAGAATATGGACCCTAAGTACAGACGATTTGGAATGGCCTGCACGCACACATGCATGCACACCCCAATCATAATTGGCTTGGGCGCTCAAATCCTCGATTTGACGGATGTGCTCGAGGGGGTTTCAGGGAAACTGAGATTTTGATGGCATTTACCCCTGATTAAACACAGTGGAAGATTGAAGTTTCACAGGCGTTAACAAGGAATGTTGAAGGTAGCCCCAAAAACGCCAAAAAAGTTAACGCTTGTAAAACGGACGTGAAACATTGAAGCGGAACAGAGGAAATCTGGGATTTCGGCATGACTGGGTGCTGGGAGTGCGCCAAGACCGAGATGCCAAGTTAGAAATCGATGAAGTAGCCTTATTTCACCGAAAGAAGCCCGGAACGTGGTCCACGATATCCTCGCGCGCTGAATTATGTTGTTTCGCAGATTAAGGCGTAGAAAATCTATGCTAACCGCTAAATGCATGCGTGCTGGTTGATGTGATTTGACTTAGGAGCTCAGAGAGGTCAGTCATCTCGTGTTCTTCTGTGGATGAGAGACCATAGGCAACAATTGTTGATGTTTGAGTGACACACGCTGTTAGCACTGATTTCGCGTTTTCACGACGGAAGAGAACAACCGGTGTTCCCTCAACATCTTCAACGTTTTCTATTGCACAAGAAGCCTCCTGCAAGTGTCCCATCAATACTCCAAGGATTTCTTGGTTTATATGTGGAGATGAAAGAGCTGAGATTCTTGTGAATCTCTTCTCACCCGGGGGCCGTAGGTACTCAGAAAACCTGTACTTGATTACTCGCTTGAGATAATCTGTTGCCAAGCTATTTGTAATGGATAGAGATGGAGCAGCTAGTACATGTGTAATCTTTTGGGTCGCTTCTGACGCTGCTTCTTCAACTGCTGATTCTTCCTTGGCTCTTTCTCCAGGGTCAAAGGCCTTGGGTGGAAGGACTCGACCTGCATGTTCACTGATTCGAGGCCGTACCTTCATAACAAACGCTCTCTCCGTTGTCATGGACTGGTCGGCCAGAATCGCTGCACCAACAGGCAATCTCCTGACAAAAGCTTGATCGGACAGTTCAAGAGGCAGATAAGATGGCGTTCGAGCTCGGTAGGCAGATATGTCATCGGCGAAACTGAGGTT
>CP070749.1:191302-194942 GCA_020348365.1 Candidatus Bathyarchaeota archaeon | reverse complement strand
AACAATACACCCTTCAAGGCAGAGCTGAAACCTGCAACGAGAAAGCGAGTCTCAAAGACTCTGGAATCTCCGGCCTTAATGCCTCTTGCGAAGCCTTCAAGAAAAGCGGAGGAAGGAGCTGCAACAGCACCAATGGCTGGCAAGATCGTTGCTGTCCGGGTCAAGGACGGTGACTCCGTGAAGATTGGTGATGTCCTATGCGTTCTAGAGGCCATGAAGATGGAGAATGAAATAACTGCCACAAAGACCGGAACCGTTGAAGAAGTCAAGATCTCAGAAGGCATGGCAGTGAACGAAGGAGAAGTCCTAGTCGTTGTAAAATGAGTGCTACAGCATCCAGCCTACTCCTCAGATTGATTTAGCAGGAATCTGCGTACTTTGGCTCCTTATATAGAGGCGCCCATTCTACTCTTTTGTGATTTCAAAGATGATTGAAGGCAAGAGAGTTCGTCTACGCGGCGTTGAGCTCTCAGATCTCGACGAGATTATGAAGTATTGGAATAGTATGGAACTGAGAAATCTCGTTGGAAGCGCAGATGCTGGTCCTGCCTCTCGGAGTGAGGAAGAGGAATGGATCAGAAACACTTGGAGACAGCGTCAGGAAAGAAAGGCATACCATTTCGCGATTGAAACCATTAAAGACAACAAGCTCATCGGTGGAACAGGTCTCTTCAGCATCGACTGGACCAGCAGATCCGCAATGATGGGAATAAGCATTTACAACCCAGAATGCTGGGGCAAGGGCTATGGACGGGAATCCATCGATCTAATCCTCAGCTTCGCCTTCCAGAACCTTAACCTCAACAGGGTGGAACTCGATACATTTGACTTCAACGAACGAGCGCAGAGATGCTATCTGAAAGTTGGCTTCAAAGAAGTGGGAAGAAGAAGGAAAGCCCGTTTTGTAGACGGCCAATATCACGATGCCATAATCATGGATATTCTGAAAGACGAATGGTCAACTGAATCTGAAAATTAAGGAAAGATGGAAGGAAACTAGATCAGTCCGAGTTTTTTGCCGCCTTCCTCGAACGCAGCGACTGCTTTGTCCAACTGTTCTTTAGTATGTTTAGTGCATAACTGAGCTCTTATCCTTGCCTTCTCACGAGCAACCATAGGATACACAATAGGAAGCGCAAAAACCCCTCTCTTCCATATGAAGTTTGCAAGATCTTTTGCCTTCTTGCTCTCACCACACATAACTGGCACGATCGGCGTCTCGCTATTCCCTGTGTCAAAGCCAAGGTCATTCATGGCTTTCATGAAATACTCGCGATTCTCCCAAACCCTCTTCACGTGCTGAAGCTCAGACTCTAGGATTTCTATAGCCGCGGTGCATGCGGCGGCTACTCCAGGGGGCATTCCACCACTGAGTAGCCATGTTCTAGACTTGTTGCGGGCGAAGTTGCGCAGGTCCTCGCCGCCAGTGATATGGCCGCCTATGACTCCGAAGGCTTTTGAGAAGGTTCCCATCTCGACATGTACCTCGTCTCTGCTGAGATTAAAATGGCTGACGATGCCACGTCCGCCGTCTCCGAGAACGCCTTCACCATGAGCATCATCTACATAGACGCCAGCCCCGTGCTCTTCCGCGATTTTGGCTATCTCAGATAGTGGGGCTAGGTCTCCGTCCATGCTGAAGACGCCGTCCGTGAGGATCCAGATGTGCCTGTAGAGCGGCTTGTGCTTCTCCGCCTCAGCCATAACGCGTGCCAAGTCCTCGGTGTCCTTGTGTTTGAATATCGCTCTATCCGCATGGGTCAGGCGCACGCCATCAATTATAGACCCGTGATTCAACTCATCTGAGACGAAAAGGTCTCCTCTGCCGCAGAGCTGAGGAATGAGACCTTCATTGGCCATGAAGCCTGTCTGGTAAGTCAGCGATGAGGGCGCATTCTTAAACCGTGCGAGGCACCTATCCAGTTCTTCGTGGACCGTCATATTTCCAGAAATAGATCGATCGCTGCCTGCGCCAGCCCCGTATCTTCTGGTCGTCTCAATCATAGCTTCTACAACTTTTGGGTGCGTGGCTAGGTTGAGGTAATTATTGGCACAGAGCATGATTACCTGTCTACCGTCAACAGTGCATACGGGCTCACTAGCCGATTGAAGCTCCCTGAGTTCCCAGTTAAGGTTTTCGCGAACGAGGCGTTCATATTCCTCGCCTAAATATCTTGTTGGATGTCTATCAACCGTCAAACAGACCACCTTTCTGTCCAGTTCATCTGGCACTAGGTAGACTAGAAATCGCCTTTTATGGTTTTTCATATAGGTTTACGTGCCGTGCATGCTCACAGCTCGCTTTCGGACAGGCATGCGTACATGACGAAGGTTTGACTCCGTGAAGTGATTCTTTTATTTGTCACACTTCCTCTGTGAGACGGAGACATAATTTACAGGCTGCTATGACGTGAAGTCCCTTCTCGGTTGTCTTCCACACACCGTTTTCCTCGGTTATGAAACCACTGTCGTTCAAAGCGTGCAAATATTGCTCAAGTTGAAAGAAACTCAGTCGAGCTTTGTACATTACGCGTGTCTTCTTGGCCCCCCTTTGGCACTCTTCAGAATCTCCACCATTATGTCGTGTCGATCTCTTTTTCTGGTTCTCCCAGTCATTTGAAGCTCACCATGTCATCTCGAGAAATATCGGGTGGATGTAATAAAGTGTTCCATCAGCATGCATGCGCATGCTTGCTCTTCCACTTGAGCTGATTAGCCATTGACAGTTTCACAGCTTGGAAAATTTGCCAGTACGTATTTTGCCTTTTGCAAATAGTGGAACATCAGTGTAGCGATTTATTCTTGAACAGAATTCGATGTCTTTGATCAAACCAATGCTTTTCAAGTATCTTCCATGTTCACTTGAACAGACTAGCTCTGCGACTTTCTCGCCTGCTCCCTTGGATGCGAATAACGCTGCATGAGCACCATCGGAAAGGGTTAATTCGTCCGTGGGCATCATCTCCAGAATCTTACCAGCACATATAAAATCCTCTATGGATAACCTCGTCGCCCTTCCGCAGGCAATTAATGATATTCCACGGTTGTTCTTGTTGGCGCCTTCGTATAGTGCCTTGCCCACCGCTCCTGCATTCAGGAAGCTTCCAACCAAGACAGGTTTTGCGTCTTTCGCGATTTCGAAGGCTTTTGTGCCATTAGTTGTTGTCAGAATGATGCTTCTTCCATTGATCTTTTCACGAGTGAACTCTCTGGGAGAATTTCCAAGCTCAAATCCCTGTGGCATCAAGCCTTTTCTCTCCCCTGCAAGTATGTAATTTGGATGTCTCTTCTTCAATTGTTTGGCTTTTCCAATCGTTGGCGCTGGGACAATCTCGGAGGCTCCATTCGCTAGGGCAGTTATTATCGTTGAGGAACAGCGGAGAACATCTATTATTACTATGGCATCACCTCTCTTCACTGCCTTCACGGCATCGCTTACACGAAACTCCACATGAATGTCTACTGTCATTCTATCACTTCCATGCATCCATGCATGCAGGGTAAAGGCTAGATGTGATGAGTGAAAAGACCAAAAAGTGGTTCAAATCTTACGAGATTGCGGGAGAAAGTGGTCGAAAGAGGATTTCTTCTACTTTTTCTCTTCCTTCTCTTCTGTCTCTGTCTCAGCTTCTATTTCCTC
>CP070749.1:187516-191202 GCA_020348365.1 Candidatus Bathyarchaeota archaeon | reverse complement strand
CCCCTGAAAACAAGATTCTGAAATACGATGGGCGACCCTTCAATCCTGAAGAACTCTCCCAGAGGATAATGGAGGTGATCTGAGGTGGCGACACTTGCAGATCTGAAGACGCCAAAAAGGAACACTTGGTGTCCTGGATGCGGGAACTTCGGTATATTGATGGCCTTCAAAAAGGCTCTGGTGCAGTTGGACCTCGACAGAGATCAAGTCGTGCTCGTATCAGGCATAGGCTGCCACGGGAAGATGGTCAACTACGTCAACGTGAACGGATTTCACGGTATCCACGGCAGAGTATTACCCTTAGCAACAGGAGTGGAATTGGCCAATCCTAATTTGATTGTGGTGGGCTTCGCTGGAGATGCTGACTGCTACGATGAGGGTTGGGGGCACTTCAGCCACGCCATCAGAAAGAACATCAACATCACCTTAATCGTGCACAACAACATGGTTCTGGGCTTGACCACTGGTCAAGCAACAGCCACCAGCCAGCGAGGGTTCAAGACAAAATCGACTCCCTTTGGCTCTATACCTCCCCCGCTAAATCCCATCGCTCATGCGCTAGTCAGCAACGGCACATTTGTTGCTAGGGGATACTCCGGGGATATGACACACCTAACCGGCCTAATTGTAGAAGCCGTAAAACACAGAGGCTTCGCCTTTCTTGATGTCTTCCAGCCCTGCGTGACCTTCAACTATCTGAATACCCACAACTGGTTCAAAGAGAAAATATACAAACTGGAAGAGGAAGGCCACGACTACACAAGTAGACAAAAAGCCCTAGAGAAGAGCCTTGAATGGGGTGACAGAATACCTATCGGAATCCTCTACAGAGAGGATAAATCCACATATCGTGACGGCTTTCCTCATGTAAGAGGTGTCTCACTGACAAAAATACTGACAGAAGACGTAGACATCAATCCCCTTCTAGAGAGGATGATGTAACGAGTGCGCGCATCAAATCCTCGTTGATCTACTGCATGCATACGTGCTAGAGCGCTTCAACCCTGACTACTTCTGGTATTCTCTTCTTGAGATGCTGCTCGACTCCCATTTTGAGGGTCATCGTTGACATTGGACATCCAGCGCACGCCCCTTTCAATCTAACCTTGACAACACCCTGATCTACTCCAAGGAGCTCTATGTCTCCTCCATCAGCCTGCAATCTGGGTCTCAGCTCTTCAAGGGCCTTCTCCACCTGATCCTCAACTGCTCCTACCATTCTTCTTATCATCTCACCATCTTTTCTGAGAGTATATGACATGTGCGCGCGCATTATATGTCTTTCTGGGAGAATCCAGGTGTTATCTTCTGCTTCCGGTTGGATATCAGGAAGCTTGGCACCAGAAACCATACTAAGAAAGACTTATATGACTTCAAAAGCGACCTCTCTAACACTTGAGGTAGACGAGGTCTTGTGGAGGAGTAGGTTTTGAGTTATGAGAAAGGATTCTCGCTAAAGGAGTTAAATAAACCCAAAGACTGGACAAACCTAGCCGACATGGCCAAGAAGCATGCGCCAATAATCGATGCGCCCAGAAAGGTTCAAGCCAAAGAACCGTTCACGGTGAAAATCAAAGTCGGCGGAATCGACGGTGTTGAGCATCCAAACACCTTGGGTCACTGGATAAATTGGGTTGAGCTCTTCGCCGGAGAGCGCTTGATATCCAGAATGGAGTTTGAACCTGAAATGTGCGATGGTTACGTCGTCATCCTCAGCATAGCCATGAATGAGACGACGACGTTGAGGGCGAGAGCGTTCTGTAACCTACACGGGGTATGGGAAGGAAGAGAGAAGAAGGTCATAGTCGAATAAGACGCGGATAATTGGAAAGATAGGAAAGACTACTTCGGGGCTCCTTCAGCACAGAAGTAATCGCCTGAAAGCTCATAGTCCATGTAGACTTGGCAAGATGGACACAAACACCCGCTCCTTCGGATCTCCTTTTGGCTCTTGTCTTGAGCGCAGAAGAGCCATTCTTCAGTCCCTGGATAGCTCGGGCAGCTTCCGCAAAAATCCTTGCAGGTCTCCTCATTTTGCGGGTTATCTTCTACTTCTTTCATGATGTGTCAATACAGTTACTAATGCCTCAGTCTAATAACAATTATTTTCCTTGTCATTAGATGCATCAAAACCAGGAATTAATGTTAAATGATGTTGAATTGTCGGAAAATGGTCAGAAATGCGTACGCGGAAAAAAGAGGAGGGGGTGGTCAAGTGGAGCTTGGGCGTGGCATGTTGATATTTAGAGTTTGATTGGTTCGCAGAGATTTTCCTCTTTGGCCGCTACACGGCCACATCGTTTGCAGAGATACTTGGCATTTTTGACCAATGGTTTGTATTCGTCAATGGGAATTCCTATTACTTCAACAAGATTACACAGATGTTTGCTATGGCCTAGGTGAGGCATTTCCACAGTACCGTAATAGCGTCCTTCTTCTACACCTGTTCTTACTGCTTCTGACATTTAGATCACATTCAACCCGTTTCTTTCGTACTCATCTTGCGCGCGCGCTTAAAACACCTTCGCAAAATCCAACGGAAAATCCGACGAAAGACCATTTTTATGTTGTCAGAAATTGTGAAGCATGCATACAATCCAAAACAGATAGCTAGAGAGAGCTCATTTCCTCGTCCAAGAATGTCAATCAATTGAAACCCTAGAAATATGAATAGTTGATCTCAAACAATACTCAGATTCAGCAATAGCTTTTTATGGGCAAACCTCGAGGTGTGTACTGCCATTTAGGAGAACAATGAAAGATGCAGTCTGAAACGGGACTAGTTGACTTGATCCAAGCACAAATCAAACTGGAGAAAGCCACTGCAGAAAAGATCAAGAAATTGGAAGAGGCTACTTCAAATTTGGCAGCGAAACTGTTCCTAGCGGAGATGCGGTTTGATACCGAGAAACACGCCAAGATTCTCCGGACAATGCTGGACATACTGAAGCAGAAAGAACTCAAAAAGGCTTCCAGAACACTTTGGGACACAAAAATCCACAGCTACGTTGACGCCGTCGCCGCAAAAAGGATGCTGGAGGATCACGTGAAGGTTGAAACGAACATGTTGAAGCATGTTGAAGAGGAAATGAAAAAGGCTGAGGACGACGCTTTGAAACTATTGCTCAAGCACATTGCGGACGATGAAAAGAAGCATCATGAAATTTTGGAGACCATACTCAAGAAAGCCTTTGCAATGGGGCCCTAACAACCTAACTGCATAAACACTGAAAACGTTTGCCCCCTAGTCTTCCCTTCTGACGAATAATAAAAGATTCTTTCAGACTACTGGGAACTCTGCACGTTGGCTTTCATCCATTTGGCCGCTTCTCGCAAGAGAAGATTAGGCGTGACATCAATCACCGGAATGTCCAAAGTACCCACTCTAACCGTTGATTTGTACTCAGGCATCAATGCGAATACTACGTCCGACCAGTAACTTCGGCCTTCCAGAAAATCCTTCAGCAAACTATCAGTTGTTGGGGGCAGCAGCGAGTAAGAGAACACTACGCCCTCTGCCCATCTAAGGATGACAGGCTCTCCCGTCCTAACAATTGTTGCAATGGTTCCTGACAAGGCTTCCATGGATGGGTATTGAGTGCACTCCAACACCACCAGCTGCTTGGGAGCGCGGCAGACAACCTCAACCATTCTTAAGAGCACCGAATTAGAATCTCTTGGACTTG
>CP070749.1:183689-187416 GCA_020348365.1 Candidatus Bathyarchaeota archaeon | reverse complement strand
AAAATGGGCATAATAATCTCCTGCACATGTACACCCTACCTGATAGGCAACCTACCAAGATACGGAGAGCACATCGCCTGGTCCGAATCCTCCGCAGTCACTTTCGCCAACTCGGTCATCGGAGCGAAGACAAACAGGGAAGGAGGCCCATCAGCGCTTGCAGCAGGCTTCGTTGGCAAAACACCATACTATGGGCTTCATCTAGAAGAAAACAGAGTGCCAGACACCCACATAGATGTGAAGGCTAAACTGAAAAAACTCTCAGATTGGGGAGCCCTTGGCTATTGCATCGGCAAAAGAGCACAAAACAAAATCCCCTACATAACAGGCATAAAAGACGCGAGTTCAGACGATTTAAAGACTTTCTGTGCTTCGGTGGTGACTTATGGTTCAAAACCACTATTTCATATGGAAGGGATAACGCCAGGCTCTGGAACACACCAAGCTCCAGAAGAGAAGATCACAATTCAAGATAACGACACAAAAGAAGCATACAGAAGCATTAATGATGATGTTGAAGTCATCGACTTCACCTGTATAGGCTGCCCCCACGCTTCGATAAAGGAGATTGCTGAAATAGCGAACCTTTTGAAGAACAGGAGCATATCTTCAAATACTGAATTCTGGGTTGCAACTTCAAGGGTTATGAAACAACTTGCTGACAAAAGAAGCTACACAGAAATAATCGAAAAAGCGGGAGGAAAATTTGCTTGCGATACTTGCATGGCAGTAGCTCCGCTTAAAGGAAGATTTAGATCCGTTGCAACAACCTCCGCAAAAGGATGCTATTACTCACGACATAACAACATGAAGACAAGACTAGGAAGCCTAGAAGAGTGTATAGAGGCTGCGGTGAGAGGAAAATGGAGCTGAAAGGAAGAACCATCTCAAAGGGAGTTGCACAAGGAGAGGCCCTAACCACCTCACAACCAATCTCGTTTTATGGAGGAGTGGACCCGGATACCAGCACGATAATAGAAAAAGGACACGAACTCGAAGGAAAGAAGATGAAGGGCAAGATACTAGTTTTCCCCAACGGTAAGGGATCAACCGTTGGATCTTACACTCTCTACAGGATGAAGAAGAATGATACGGCTCCTGCCGGGATTATAAACAGAGAATGTGAAACCGTAGTGGCTGTGGGAACAATAATCTCGGAAATACCTTGCGTTGATAAAATCGATATTCAAAGAATAGAAACAGGAGATGTTGTTCGACTAGAGAATGACGTTGTTGAAATAGAGAAGTGAAGGATGCGTGACACATGTTCTGGGCTTGGCTATCAACTGTCTCCACCAGAATCTCTAGAATTCTGACATCTTTCTTGCTTTTGCGAGTTTCCACCCGCCGAGGAAGGATTTTGCATAGAGATGTAAGAGGCCACACCGTTTGCACAAGAGAACCTTCGATTTATTCTTGAAGTCTATCTCATACAATTCTAGAGAGCCATGACAATCCACACATTTCCCTTGGAACTCTTTCTGCTCGGGGAACAATCTCTTCCTGAAATATTCAGCCATGCCATATTTCCTGTCGAACATACACAATGGATCATTCGACTGTATTTCAACTTTCAAGCTAAGAACCATCTGAGATTATATGGATTTTATTAACATCTACATATATTTCAAAATACACAGAATCTGCCGAACAAAGAGAAAGATACTCTTACCGATGTACAATTGTTGCCGCCACTTCTGTAGTTTTAGCAGAAACAACTAGACATTGCATTCAGTTCAAGAGAAGAAAAGAGTGCGTTTAGAAGACCAGCAAAATTGTGAGTAGATTTATTTAGAGATTCCCTGAATTGTGAACGGGGGAGCCACAATAGCCCAACTCCGAAAACCCACGCTGTTGAAATTAGGAGGATCAGCCATCACAATAAAGCAGAAGCAATTCACGCCAGATAACGACGCAATCACGAGACTAGCGAAAGAGATTAAGCAATCAGACATCCGCCCCCTTGTCCTAGTTCATGGGGGGGGCTCGTTCGGGCACCCTCTTGCTAAGCAATACAGGATAAATGAAGGCTACAAGGATTCTTCACAGATAATAGGCTTTTCAAAGACCCATCAAGCGATGACTGTGCTAAACAGGCTGGTTGCGGATTCGCTAATTGACAACAACATTCCAGCCATAGTTGTGCCACCATCCTCTTGCGTAATCACGAAGTCTGGTCGAATAGAGGACTTCGAGAAAAGCCCGTTGGTCAGAATGTTGGAACTAGGATTTATGCCAGTCCTTTACGGAGACGTAGTCCTTGACTGGGATGTTGGTTTTGCAATCTTATCAGGTGATCAGCTTGTTTCATCTCTCGCAATGAAACTCAACGCAGAACGAGTCATAATGGGCGCAGATGTAGACGGTCTTTACACTGCAGATCCCAAGATGGACTTTTCAGCAAGACGCGTTCCACATCTGACGCCAGCAGAATTGAAGAGACTGCGACGGAGAGCCAGAAAACCGATGGTCACCGATGTTACTGGAGGCATGCTGGGAAAGATAGAGGAACTGATACCAGCGGTCGAGCAAGGAATTCCAGTGATTATCGTTAACGCCACAAAACCCAACAACATTTACAAAGCCCTTAAAGGAGAAAAGGTTGTTGGAACCATAATAGAGAGAGCGTGAAAACCCTGCCCAATCCAACTGAAGAGAGAAAATCAGACCATTTGAAGATAGGCCTGAGAAAGAACGTCAAGGCCAAGCAGATGAGCACCGGATTCGAGGACATATATCTTGTACACAAGGCGCTCCCAGAAATCGAACGAGAAAAAATCAACCTCTCAACAATCATTTTTGATCATAAATTCTCAGCGCCACTTGTAGTTGGAGCGATGACTGGTGGCGTTCGAGAAGCGACAGAAATCAACAGAGCCATAGCTGAAGCAGTTGAAGAATCAGGACTCGGAATGGGTGTGGGAAGCCAAAGAGCAGCCATCGAAGACCCCGGTCGGGAGAATACATTTGCGGTTACAAGAGAGAAAGCGCCAACAGCCTTTCTAATGGCAAACATCGGAGGCCCCCAGCTTGTTAGAGGCTATGGCGCCAAAGAAGCAAAAAAAGCGATTGACATGATAGATGCTAACGCTCTAGCCATCCATCTGAACCCGCTGCAAGAGACAATTCAACTTGAAGGGGAAACAAACTACAGGGGCATCCTCAAAAAAATAGGTGAAATCGCCGAAGCAGTCGATGTCCCAGTTATTGTCAAAGAGACCGGAGCAGGGATATCAGCAGAAGAAGCCGAAATGCTTGAGGCTGCTGGCATAGCAGGTATAGATGTGGCTGGGGTTGGCGGAACGAGCTGGGCCGCAGTAGAATACCATCGAGCAAAGAGAGATCGAGATGAACTTAGGCAAAGGCTGGGCAAAGCGTTTTGGGACTGGGGTATACCGACCGTGGCAAGCCTTGTAGAAACCGTTCAATCTGTTAATGTACCTGTTATCGCCTCAGGTGGTGTGCGCTCTGGAATTGATGTTGCTAAGGCTTTATCCCTCGGTGCGAGTTTGACCAGCATAGCTTTGCCCATTTTACCTCTGGCTACAGAGGGGGAAGAGGAAGTCAAGAAAGAACTTCAACTCGTCCTCGAAGAGTTGAGGAGCACCATGTTTCTTGTTGGAGCTGGATCTGTTGAAGGGATGAAAGGCGCTCCAGCGGTGATAACGGGAAAAACAGCTGAATGGTTGCGAATGAGAGGCTTTCATCCTGAAATCTATGCAAAAAG
>CP070749.1:179835-183589 GCA_020348365.1 Candidatus Bathyarchaeota archaeon | reverse complement strand
GAGAGTACATCAAAAAACATAAGATTTCGGGGAAATCACTTGAGACCTTCAATACGGCTCTCGCTCAGATCGCCGCAAAGAACCATCAGCACGCAACAAAGAACAAATACGCCCAATATCAGAGAGAGATACAAGTGGAGACTGTCCTGCAGAAAAGGCTCCAAACATCCAAACCTCTAGGAATCTACGACTTTGCCCCCATCTCAGATGGAGCCGCAGCCTTGGTTCTGGCGAGTCATGAAATGGCCAAAGAGTATGCAGATACACCAATCTACATTGTAGGCTCCTCCTCAGCCACAGATTACATAACCTTCCCCGCACGCGAGAACAGAACAGGATTCGTCGCAAGCACAACAGCCATGGAAAACGCCCTCAAAATGGCCGATTTGGAAATGAACGAGATAGATATGGCCGAGCTTTATGATCAATCTACGTTGTTGGAGATGACGTCCCTAGAAGACTTAGGCTTCTCCAAGAGAGGGCAAGCATGGCTTGACATACACAACAGTTGTAAGGATTACGAAGGCTTCTATCAAATCGAAGGAAAGAAGCTTTTTGTCAATACGAATGGTGGACTCAAGGCAGATGGAAATCCCCTTGGAGCAACAGGAGGAGCTCAAATCTTTGAGCTTGTGAAACAACTCAAGGGGGAAGCAGGCGACAGACAGGCGCAAGCAAACAGGGACTTACGGTTTGGATGCGCTCTGGAACTCGAAGGTTTCGGGACAAAGGCGTACATCCACATCTTGGGAAGAGATTAGCTTGACTAGTGAACCAATTGAAAGAAGGGTCTCGTACATCGGTGATAGACTCAGGGGCAGTCGATGTGTCGTCTGTGGCAGAGAGTACTTCAGAACAAAGGACTATTGCGGGAAGTGTGGAAGGAAGAGCTTTGGCAAGATGAAAGAAGTCGACTTCTTTTATCAGAAGGGAAAACTAGAAGTCTGCACACTAATCAGGGAACCAACAAACAGGTTCACGAAGCTGGGACCTTACATATACGGGATTATCTCCTTCAACAATGGAAAGGTAAGAGTCCCTGGTAGACTGACAGATCAACTCTTGAAGAATAAGCAGATAGAGCTGTCCAGCTTCGAAGAGAGAGAGGTTACTCCAAGGTTCAGGCGAAGACATGCCGTTGGACAGAGCGACATCATACCCACAATCTCATTAACTTTCACGTTTGCGGATGAGTACTATCCACACCAGAAATATGACATAGTCAAACCCAAGAAAGAGTATGAGACGCCAGGGATCGTTGGATACGGAGTATACATATCCAAATTCAGGATCAAAGAGGGGACTCTAGAGCGGGCTATACCCTTCATGGATGAAGATTCCATCACGGCGGCGGTCGAGGCGGGGAAGACCGCGCTAATTCATTCTGGCATCGATTCTTCCCTTGTCGGAAAGGTTTACGTCGGCTCGGAATCCAACCCCTACGCGGTTAAGCCTATAGCTTCCAAAGTGGCTCAGGTGCTAAAACTCGGTGAGGAGGAGAAGATGGATGGTCTACAGAGTGTGGACGCCGTGGACACGGAATTTGCCTGTAAGGCCGCCACTAGTATGTTTAAAGATGCAACTTCGCTAGTATACTATCCCCGCGCTAACACATCCTACGCGATGGTTATAGGCACCGATAATTCTCAAGCTGCACCAAGAGATGAACTTGGAGGAGAGCTGGATCTATTCGTTGGCTATGGTGGCTCTGCCTTCATCTTCGGCATGCAAGATGTCATCGCTGAGGTTGAGGGCTGGTACTCCTGCACATCCGACACACCCGACTTTTGGAGGAGAGATCTCGAACCTTACCCAAGACACGGTGGTCGATTCACTGGTGAACCAGCCTTCTTCAAGCACATAACTACGGCATGTAGAAAGCTCATGGAGAGATTAAACCTTCAGCCCAAGGATATCCAGTATTTCGTCTCCCACCAGCCAAACATAAGATTCCCCACCAAAGTGGCCAAGGATCTAGGATTCAGAGAAGACCAGTATAAGCTAGGCTTGCAGGTTGCCAAGTTCGGCAACACATACTCTGGTGCCTCACCTATTGGATTAGCGGCTGTACTCGATAACGCAAAGCCCGATGAGCGGATTCTGATCGTCAGCTACGGCTCCGGAGCTGGGAGTGATGCATATTCTCTGATGACAACCAGCCAGATAAAGGAGAAAAGACATCGCCAGAAATTCACCATAAAGCATCAGGCTGAAAATGACCACATAGAATATGTAGATTACGACACCTACCGAAGACTTAAGCTGGGACTCTAGAATCCGTTATTAAGAAGACCAACAGAATCATTTAGACCTATATACAAACCCATGCTGGAGGCCAGTTGACGGAAATTGTTTGCGCACGACGTTCTCAAAACCCTTTATTCTCCAATAAAAGCATTCGAAGAGATCGTTAAAAAACCAGACATAAAAGGGCCTATGCTCATCTTGATCGTGATTGTGCTCATCACAGCTGGTCTCCAATACGTCAGCTCTTCAAAGATTTCTGATGAAGAACCGATGATGGGTAGAGATGAATGGACCGAATCAATCGCATGGATATCCAATTGGACTTCTAATGGAGAACTGGCAAGAGACGCTGATGTGTCTCTTGATAATTACATCGGCAACTACAGCCTTGCATCCTCCATTGTTAACAGCACGGAAGCCTGGATGAGGTTGACAGAGGCAGGATCATTCAACTGCTCTACAAACGCAGACTGCGAAAGGCTGTCCTTCTGGATAAAATGGATATCTCAAGATGAAATATCCGCGCCTCCTAGCGCAACTTTGACGTTGTTCTCTGGAGACAGCAATGACTATTTCCAGTTGGGCTTTGAGAAAAGCCTATCGAACTCGAGTGATGAATGGGAAATCGTAAAGGTTGACTTTGGTTCAGATATTGAAGGATGGACAGCAGTTGGGTCTCCAGACTGGGAGGCCATAACTGGACTGGAATTCAGGTTATTTTGGTCGGCTCCCGCAGATTTGACAATGAAGATTGACGACCTGTATCTTGCAGAGTTTGTTCTGCTGACGGAGTATTTCATTACTGGATGGTTCAATTCACTGATGATTTCGGCCCTTGGCTTTCTCATTCTTTGGGGCCTGTATGGAGGCGTCCTGTTGCTGGTCCTCAGATTGTTCGGCGAGAAAGCAGGTTCTTGGAAGGCATTACTCATGGTTGTTGGGTATCTATTCTCAGTTAGGATAGTCTACCTCGGGGTCATGCTGCTATCCATATCAATTCTTCCAGATACTCGTCTAGAGAACGTGGCTCAAATCTGGTACCCCACCCTGCCCTACCAAGCGATGCTCTACTTCAGCTTTGTAGCAGACATATGGATAGCGGCGCTTTGCGCAATCGCGGTGCGCTTCTTCTACAGCTTCACATGGAAGAAGGCCATAACCATCTCAGTGTTTGTGGGTCTCCTCAGTTTCACTCTGAGACCTCTAATACCGATTTAGCTGAATTCAATGATGCATAAGGTAGGATGGGTGAGGTTCCCATTCCAACGTTGAGAAACCGAAGATTGAGGGCGCACACTTGCTCTTTCCGCTTTTGCGGCAAAGGTTATATATCACGTTTGATATCAATTGAGATATCGCTAGTGATATTATGTTTCCTCGTCACGCTGAAATCAAGGAAAGGCTCCACATAATTATCGAGAAGCTCCGCCAGAAAGGAGCCATCAGCCCTGATAAGGCCGTTAGCGTTGAGGAGTTGGGTCTTCCACCAGAGCTTAAGGATTTGATG
>CP070749.1:175694-179735 GCA_020348365.1 Candidatus Bathyarchaeota archaeon | reverse complement strand
AACACTGTAGGTGAATTCTTGTATGAATCCCATGATTTGATTCAGCAACTTCTCATTTTCCATCTTCTTGGCTATCTGTAATGCTTGATGTATTTTTTCTCCTGCTTCCTTAAGGTTGTCTGCCTCAACATGGGATTCTGCGGCTACTAGCAACCGTTCTATTTCTCCCTCGCTCAATGAAGGCATCCCTCAAACGAGTCTAGAGTGCTAACGAACTGGTAGTTTATTGTTTTGTTTCTGCATGCATGCTACTGGTAGTGCTGCCAACACCGATTCTTCTAGAGCTCATTACCTTTCTTTCTGGTGCATGCGATCCAAACTCTTTTGTGAACATTCTCATAATCGAATAATGAAAAGGGATTTGTCATGAAAAGGGCTGAGCTGCAGTTCTTTTGTGACGCGCGCGTATGCAAGAAAAGGGGAATAGAGGTATGATACTATTAAGGTCTGATGCCCTTTCTACCCTTTTCAATAGCTGCCATCTTCTCTTCTACATTCTTAACAAATCTTCTCAGAACCTCTAGTTGTCTTAGAAGCCTCTCTTCTTCTTTCCTGTCCAACATTCATCAAAGACACTTGTCTACTTGATATGATTAAGAGATTATGAAAGCAGAATAAGTATCCTGAGTTACGCAGCTAAAAGCATGCTTATTCCCGGCTTTTCCAAAACGGCAATAGCTATTGCAGGCTGCGCGTGAATAATAGATATCAATAAATGGCGCTGCTATGCTAGAGAAAACGCAGGGTCATTAGGCTTCGTGAAGCGGTGAACATGGCGTGTTAGCGGAACTCTTGCTTGCTCTCATCACCTTTGTCATAAACTCAGTCTTCCTAACTTTCTATTTTTCAGCCGTCATGCTAGATCGCCTGAGCAAACGCACATTACATGTAGACGCTCTCAAGATTGCTTTGCCAGGAACGATCATATTCTCCATTTTCATCTCGCTTTCTCCGTTAGTGCCCCCCCTCACGGCGTATGGACCTCTGTCCAGCTCGATAGATATAGGAATCACCGCCGCCGCGATTGTCTGGGTTGTGCTGACCAAGCGTTACTGCGAATCAGGCTGGTTAAGCACCATTGTGGTTGTTGCGGTAGCAGCGGTGCTCTGTGTGATCTTTATGACTTTTGTTGATAAGTTTCTGGCGTTACTGGAAGGTTCTGGAATGCTTGCATGAGTAAAAAGTAAAAGCAACCTTCGCCAATAGAAGCAAAAGATTGATGGATGTATCTAGGTATGGAAGAGACAAAGGTTAGATACGAACCATTCAAAGAGATAGTGGTGATGGAATGCACCAGATTCAAGACGCCAGACGACCTCGCACGCTTTGTGAACATCGCCGCTGGAGGTAAACCAAGTGGCATATACTGGGCAGATGGAGTGGCGTTCATATACTTCCCGATGCCCACATCAACTGAAGCCGCAGCAAAAGCCCTGCTTGAAGAAAAACGCGTCTACTGGGCCTTCCTGAGTTATGCGCCAATGCCCATATACCAGTCAAAAATCGGGACCAAAGAAGGAATCATCGTTCCAGTTCTTGACATGTCAACAAGCCCTCTCTTTCTGAGGGTTGCCCACTGGCTTAAGAAACAAGAACCTGAAACTGAGAAAGCTTAACCACCCTCATCCTGAGGGTAACATTCTCCTAGAGAATGATTGTGGGCGCGCTCCTCATAATAAAGAGTGGATAATAGACTCTTCCCGTATGTTTCTGAACGTTAGTTATTTATGAGCCTTGAGCGCTCTTCTGAAACCTCTCTACATATTGTTCGAAGCAATCTCTCTTCTTGAGGTACTTCCCATACTCGACTAGAGCAGCCATCGATCTGGCCGCGTCCTCAGGAGAGAAGTATGCTGGAATCCCCAGCTTGTCGAATCTGGTGCGGATATAGAGGGCCATCTCGGTCTCGCCTATGGCGCATGCAACTATGGGTTTGGTGTGGCCCTTTGAGACTCCAGCTATCAAGTCAACGAAGTCCTCTTGTAGGGCAGGGACGTGATGAAGGCCGAGGACTATTATGCCATAGATTTGCGGGTCGTCTAGGAGAATCTCTGTGCCCGTCTCAAACATTTCGGAAGTGACCGAGCCTGTGAGGTCGAGGGGATTCAAGTTTGTTGCAAACGTCGGGATCTTTCTCTTCTTCTTCAACGCCTCAAACTTTAGAATGGTCTCATCTGAGAATCTCTCTACAGTGACTCCTCTGGATTGGCATTCATCAACAGCCATGATCCCCGGTCCACCGGCGTCCGTGATCACTGCGATGTTGCTTCCAGCTGCCGGTGGCTGAAAGGCCAATGCCTTGCCAACATCGAAGAACTCCTCCATGTCACGGGCTCTGATTACCCCTGACTGCTTGAAGGCAGCGCTGTAGATTCTGTCAGAACCGGCTATGGCTCCTGTGTGAGAGAGGGCTGCTCTTGCTCCCGCCTTGGTCTTTCCCAGTTTCAAGGCAACTACAGGCTTCTGCTTTGTCACCTCCTTAGTTACCTTCATGAATTCTCTTCCAGCATCTATACTCTCGACGTACAGAAGTATTACTCGCGTCCTTTCGTCATGTAGAAGATACTGGAGCATCTCCGGCTCGTCTACATCAGATTTGTTGCCGAAGCTCACAAACTTGCTGACGCCCAATTGCTTACCCGCCAGATAGTCCAGGGCAGAGACGCCGAATGCGCCGCTCTGTGTGACGATGGATATCGGCCCAGACATTGGGCGGGGCGTGGCGACCACCTCATCTCCTGTTGTGAGAACCTTCGTTTCAGGGAGGAAGAGCATGTCCACGCCGGTCTCAGAGTCGTAGACGCCAAGGCAGTTCGGGCCCAGAATTCTGATTCCAGCCTCTTTGGCGGGTGCTGTGACCTGTTCCTCAAGTTCATGGTTTCCGACCTCGCTGAAGCCTCCGCTGATTATGACTGCAGCTTTGACGCCACGGACTGTCGCGTCTCTCATGATCTTCGGAACGATCTTGGCTGGAACCACGACGACTACTAAGTCCACCTCTCTGGGGATCTCCCTAATTGACGGGTAGCATCTGAATCCGAGAATCTGCTCTTCGTTGGGGTTGACTGGATAAAGCTCTCCTCTGAAGATTCCTCTTCGCTTGCTGTCGGCGAAGTTCTTGAAGATCACATGGCCCGCTTTCATGGTCTTGCGCGACGCGCCTACGATGGCAACCGATCTTGGCTCGAAGAAAATGTTCATCTGTTCAATGATGGATTTCATCTCATTCTCTCCAGTGAGCACGGCAATCTCTCATCATTGAGTGGTTATCTCTTCTTCATTTGATAAGGTTTTACGATTACTATGGGCTTGTGTTCCAGCTTATCCAGCATCCTCCATGTGACCCCAGTCACGTCTACGCCGAATCGTGCAGCCATATCCCAGACGGTTCTTCCAGCACCAAAACCCCGTCTCCTATTCGCGATTTCAGCAATCTCCAGGGCTTCCTCCACCCCTATCTGAGCGCCCGCAATCGCCACGGGAGTGGCCCTGTGCCTCATCTTGAAGAATCTTCCAATCACATAAGAGAGGAAGCCTCCAAGTGAGCATATTCCTTGGATTGGATTTGGGCGGTGAGTGAAATGGAATGTTCTGAAGGAATATGTTTTGTCGGTGTCAACGATAATGACTGCGACGTTCTTGTCCAACTTGGCTTTTATAGAAGCCCGTGTCTTCTCTGCGACCTCTTGGGCGTTTCTGAGTGGAAGACTAACAAGGGAATAAGGGAGATTGCTGCCGTCTATTCCCCCTTCAGAGCCAAACATTAACGCTTCCAAGAGGCTTGCTTGTTCCAAAGCCAGCTGCTTGTGGGCGCTTCCCTCATTTAATGGATAACTTCGAATGTGCTGGATGGTTATTTTCCGGAGGCGGGAGAGCGGTCCGAGGACGTACCCCCAGACAAGACGCATCCAATACTTGGCGAGGCACCTTGCATTAGGACCTGGATTGATTGTGCTTTCGTCCACGAGGTTTCCGATGGCTGTTGAAATAGCTTTTTCTGAGATCGTCACTGTGTCTCCGTCTTGTATCTTGCCCTCTAGT
>CP070749.1:171492-175594 GCA_020348365.1 Candidatus Bathyarchaeota archaeon | reverse complement strand
AGTGTGCACTGGACTGATTGTATAGCAGACCGATCCCTGAGCGTGAGCGCCCACTTCCTTAACAGTCTTGATTGATGTCTCCAGATTTCTCGTGTCGTTGACCGCGTCGAAGATTCGAAATATGTCTATCCCAGCCCGAGCCGCGTTCTCAATAAACTTTATGAGGACATCGTCTGGATAGTTCTTGTAGCCCACGATATTCTGTCCTCTCAGCAACATCTGCAAAGGGGTCTCTCTCACGTGCTCCTTTAAGGCGCGTACTCTGTCCCAAGGGTCTTCAGTCAAATATCGTATACACACGTCGAATGTTGCTCCCCCCCAGACCTCGAGGGAGAAGAATCCGACTTGATCAATCTTCTCGGCTATCGGAAGCATAGAATCTGTTCGCATCCTCGTGGCCATCAGAGACTGATGAGCATCTCGGAAGGTTGTATCCGTGATCTTGACGGGCTTTGCCAATGAAACACGACCGACTGTTATATAGATAACAAAGAGAAATCTAAGGCGATATTTTAATCTACTTTTCCGGCTCTAGCAGGCGATCGTTCGTATCATGTCCGCTACTCGATGATCATGAGAGGTTCTCCCCTGCTTACGCTGGCGCCCTCTGTGACCATGACCTCCTTGATGACTCCTGCGGTTGGAGCCACAATCTCATTCTCCATCTTCATAGCTTCTAGAACACAGAGAGCGTCCCCATCTTTGACGGAGTCCCCCACATTAACCTTTAACGTGACAACTCGTCCAGGCATCAAAGCGGTGACAACGCCTCTATCCTCAGTCAATCTTGATGTGGATTTGCGTGGGGCTGCTGACAGAGCCGTCTCGATGGTTTCTTGGCAGAGTCTGCGCGAGGCTTCATATTCAACTCTGTACAATCTACCATTGACTTTGACCTGGAATGGCTTGCTCTTATTCACTTCCTCCAACTCGATTTTGTAGAGCTTGCCACTGACCTTTATGGAGGCCGGTTTACCACAGTTGAACTCGTCCTGAACCTTGACGTCATAGGTCTTTTCATCAACCTCCACTAGAAGGGGGGACTCTTCATCACCTTTGGTCAGCTTGACTCTGTGGCTTCTGCCATCAACGAGGATATTATACTCCTTCAACTTCCTCACCATCAATGGTTTAGGGGTTCATCAAAGCTCTCCTTGCTGCCATCGTCCACGCAGACACTCCCTTTGCGCTTCTTTGTGGAACCAGAGCCAACCCCTCCTGCCTATTGCTCAGATAGGCTGCTAGGACTGCTGACAAGGCGGCAATCTTCTCTCCTTCAAACTCATCTTCTGCCATGAGACTGCCTATTCTCTCTTGGACGAAGTCGGTGTGTATTTTCCCTCTTCGGAAATGTTCATCATTTAGAATCGCCTTGTGAAGTGGCATCGTGGTTCTGATTCCTTCCACCACGTATTCGTTCAACGCGTTCTTCATACGCGATATGGCTTCGTCACGGTTCGTGCCCCAGACAGCAAGCTTGGCAACGAGCGAGTCATAGAATATTGGGATAGTGTATCCTGCGTACAAGGCGCTGTCCACCCTTACACCTGGGCCACCTGGAGGATGATATTCAGTTACGGTGCCAGGGCAAGGCACAAAATCGCTGTAGGGGTCTTCCGAGTTGATTCTGCAATTCAAGGCGTGACCCATCATGGATATGTCGCCTTGTCTATATGTTAGTCCTTCTCCAGATGCAATTCTCATCTGCTCCTTGACTATGTCAACTCCAGTTACCAATTCTGTGATTATGTGCTCGACCTGAAGCCGCGTGTTCATCTCCAAGAAGTAGAAGTTTGCTTCTCCGTCAATGAGAAACTCTATTGTACCTGCATTCTCGTAGTTGATGGCGCTGACGCCTTCTATCGCTTTCGCAGCTATTGCTTCTCTCAGCTTCTTGGTCATCATTGGCGATGGCGTTTCTTCAATGAGCTTCTGATATCTCCTCTGTATGGAGCATTCCCTCTCACCTAAATGAATGATGTTGCCTTTCTTGTCAGCTAATATCTGGAGCTCGATGTGTCTTGGGTTGGTGAGGAGCTTCTCAACGTAGACCTCCGAGCTTCCAAATGATGATTCCGCTTCTGACCGGGCTAATTCCATCGCCTTCTCTATTTCGGCGTCGTTGTTGACGATGCGCATGCCCTTGCCGCCCCCGCCGTAGACGGCTTTGATGAGGACTGGGTAGCCTATGGTCTCCGCCACTTCTGCAACTTCCTCCTCATCCTTGAGGGCGTGCATGCTTCCTGGAATGACCGGAATCTCTGCATTGATCATGTTCTTGCGTGCTGTGATCTTGCTGCCCATTTTCCTCAGGGCTTTGCTTGGTGGACCGATGAATTCGATGCGGTTGGATTCGCATTCTTCAGCGAAGGCTGGAATCTCCGCTAGAAAGCCGTATCCCGGGTGAATTGCTTCTGACCCTGACTTCTTGGCGGCTTCTACTATCTTATTGATGTCCAAGTAGCTCGTAGCGGGTTTTGCTGGGCCTATGCAATAGTGTTCATCTGCGTATCGTACATGCAGGGATTCTCGGTCAGCTTCGGAGTAGACCGCCACAGATTTGATTCCGAGCTCTCTGCAGGCTCGGATAACCCTTATCGCGATTTCCCCTCGGTTGGCTATCAAGATCTTATCAAACATGGCCCGCTTCTATCCATCTGCAGGGTGATGTGAAACGGTATATTTGGACTTCTTCGTTTTTTAGTGTACCCCTACTCTCACAGCTTGCATATATGTGAACTTAGACCACGACTCGCAATCACAATTCATCTTCAGTCTAGGCGCTAAGAATCCGAGATTCATAAACAGTAAATTCTTACGTGGAGATGAGAGTGTTGAGGAATCAGTTTGAGTTCAAGTCGTTCAATAGCTGCTGCCGCCACCGTGCTGTTGATGATTGTCTTCTTTATGCCTTGCCTTTGTTCAGCTGCCAGTTTTGTTCACTCTTACTGGCTTCTGGACCACCCAGAGGGTTCCACCCGATATCGCCTAACGATCTCGACAGCTCCTTCCCTCTACGAGCATTATTTGAGTAGGAATCACAATCTTCCTCAGTATGATTTTGCAGCATTCGTGACTCCAAACGTCCTGGAGCCAATCGCTGAGGACCTCTGGAACATTTACGGCGATGAGGAGAACTTTGCCAACGGTGTACTGATGATTCTCCATCAGATCCCGTATAATGAGAGCGATAGGAGATTTCCTGTGGAGACGATTGTGGAGAATCAAGGCGACTGTGACACATTCTCCTATGTGGCCGCGTCGATTATGATGGCTGGTGGATTGGATGTGGTTCTGTTGTATTACGAGGATGAGAGACATATGAACGTGGGCGTCGGTCTCTCGCAATCACCGCATGATGCAAGGTCCACAGCTCATTATTTCAGCTTTGAAGGACAGAACTACTACGTGGCTGAATGCACAGGCGGGAACTGGCAGGAGGGGTGGAGAGTTGGAGAGTGCCCAGAAGAGTTTGAAAGCGCTTCCGCAGCCGTCGTCACACTTGAAGATTGTGAACAGGAGTCTCCAGGACAAGTCTCATCCAGCTACGATTCACCTACATCTTCATCAATATCGTTGATACTGTCATCAATGTATGTCGTCCGCGGCAGCAGGGTCCTGATCAGCGGGTCTCTTTCTCCTCCACGGTCTCACAGGAACATCACGGTTTACGTTAGGTCTGATTCATCATGGCGCCTTCTGAAGGTTTTTGTGACTGATGAGAACGGAATGTATTCGTCCGCTTGGGAGCCTAGTTCAGCTGGAGTATACCAGATCAGGGCAAGCTGGTCTGGAGATTCAGAATACGCTAGTGCAGAAAGCAACGTCTGTACGCTCGTAGTCACCGTCAACAACCGACTGGTCGTTGTAGTTGTGGCGGCTATGGTACTTGGCGTGGTCATGGTTGCGGTTCTGCTGGCGAGAGAATCAAAATCTATGATCGAAGCTCAGCCTGAATGAGAGAGCCCGAAATCTCAGCGCTTCTTCTCTTTCTGAATTCACGCGTGGATTCCGGCCTAAAGCATGCATGCCTTTGTTATAGAGGCACGTTTGCGTGTTTTTTGGGTGGTCGTGTTTCTCTCTTCGTTACGAGCATCTCTAG
>CP070749.1:167179-171392 GCA_020348365.1 Candidatus Bathyarchaeota archaeon | reverse complement strand
GCTTTGACTGCTTTGCTCATATCTTTCAAGCTTCCAAAGAAGAGGAAGACAGCGCAAGTTGACCCAGCTACTATCCTTTAGGTAACATCTTTTTTCCAATGCCTGCATAAGTGTGTCATCAATATAAAATGCATACGAATCGAGAATTTTCTCTATCTTCTTTCGGATTAGATTCATCGTCTTATACAAGTAAGTGAACCAATCCAAGCTCTTGACACCCCCTGGAATGATCACCGCACGTGGGGCTTCTTTTCTGGGATCCAGAAAGGATACTTCTATGAAGTAATCGTCAGTGAAAGTTTCTTCAAATGTCGACGGCAATGGTGCTGGTTTGTCTTTTGATGCAGCCTTGTACATGCCGCAAAGGAGGTACATAGTTTCGCGAATAGGATTGCGCAATCGTTCGAGAACCATTTGGAGAATTCGGCGTCGCTCTCTTTTGCTGTTGCCATCAATTATTTTGTCCACAAAGAAAATTATGATTAAAGACCCGACAATTCCAGCAGCAATATTGGACAAGAAGCCTCTAATCCATTCGTTCGTGAAAACTAAAGAGAATGCAGACATAAGAATCGCAAGCACAATGAAGTACACCCAGCTGATAGATTTCGATCAGGCAGAAGAGTTCACATGCCGAGTGGTCAAAACATTGGATGGGGCGAAAGAGCTCGTAGAGGCTGGCTTTGAATACGTCACCGGCATGGACGATGCCAAGCTTTTCCGAAAGCGCAAGTAGGACGTTCAGGGAAGCCAGAGAAAGAGTATAATCAATAGCGGAAAAATATAATCAATAAGTCTTTTAATAAGCACAACTGAATAAGAGCGAAGGTGAAACAGTGTCTGCAGCACAGAGAAAGTTCTTCGCTGAGATAGCAGCCCTGCTGGAAGCTCCTGTGATGGTGACAACAGTGGATGGAAAGAGCTACACAGGTACCCTCGCGGGGATAATTCCAAACACCCTAAGCCTATGCCTAGCAGAAGCGAAGGATGAGAAGGGAAGAATCTTACACAGAGCAGTTCTGAACGGCAACACCGTCGCCCAAATCTTTGCCATCGAGAAGCCTTTCGATCTCAAGACTTTGGCTGAGAGGCTTAACAATGTTTTCCCGACTATGGTGAGGCTCTATGAGGATAAAGGGTTCATCTGGGTTATGGATAAGGTCAAGGTCACCGAGAAGGGCATAGAAGAGGGGAGGGGCCCAGCGGCTGAGCGAGTTCAAAAGGTTTATGACCAATTCGTCAGCGATTCAAAGGCCTAAATGAGCCAACGGAATCGAGATTCCTCTCCTGCCCCTTTTTGTGCAGGACGAACGGTCATACCGAAAGATTTTAGGATGTCATGAGTGGCCTTTGCGGCCGTATCCAACCTGCTCAAATCCACATCGAGATTCAAAATTCTGCAAACCGCGCTCAAGGCTTCATGGGCAGCTGAAGCGTCAGGATAGAAGCCTGGTGTCTCCGCCAGAAGGCAGAAGCCTTCCATGCCACGCAGCCTTCCCAATCCAATGAGAAGCCCCGCCAATCCAAAGATTTGGCCTCCCAGATTCCTAGCGCCCAAACTCAACGCCTCATTCAAAGCCTGCGAGTCGGACGCCGCACAATACAGCTTCGGAGTGCTAACCTTTCCTGGTACTCTCAAGCCGCCAAGTGTTATGATGTAGTTGCACCCCAACTCTTGAGCGATATCTAGTATGTGGCCAGACAGTTCATATTGTCCGAAGGTTGTCAGTGCTTGGGTATTGCCATGTAGGATGATGAGGTCTCGTTCGTTCATCCTTCCTTTATGGCAGTAGAGTTCGTTGACTGGGAATCGTGCTTGCCCTTTCTCCGCGGTGATGGCGAAATCTTGGAAGAATGAGGAACGAATCTCAGCAAAGCTTTGGGCGTTCAGTTCTCGAATGAGATGTAGGGCTGAGATGTTTGCGACAAATCCTATGCCTGGAAGTCCCTCTATCAAGACTGGATTTGTTAGTTTGGGCTTCTCATACATCTGGACAATGCAGGTCATGCTTTGGGTCTCCCATCGACTGATTGAATATTGATTTGGTTCTCGCGCGTTCTTAAATCTCTAATGTCATACCATCATGGGCAATCTTAAAGCCTTTGCTCTTCACATATTTGCTTTCTCTGCCTTTTCTGTTCACTGGGTTTGTATGATTAATATGAGTGAAGTAGGTTTCAACATCAACATTTCGTAGAAGGTCAATCGTTTCGCGGATGGGAGGATGCGGCACCTCTTCAAATCGGGGTATCTCGTTTTTCGAATAGAATGTGCCATCTATCAAGGCAATGTCAGAACTTCTAATCTCTTCTAATATCTCATCCGTCCACTTGTCTATATCCGGCACGTACATCACTTTCTTCTTTGATTTTATGATATACGCGACTGTATCGCCAATCTCGTTCCTATGAGGAACCTGAATCGGCATAAACTCCAGTCCGCCCATTTTCAATCCCTCATCATGATGTATTTCTTCAATTTTGATGTTCCTTCTCTGAACGAGAAGACTAAATGGATAGCTGTTCGAGAGAAACTGTTTCATCTCTAGAGTACAGTATAACGGAAGATTCTTCTCCTCCACCGATTCTTTTCCGAGATGCCATAATCCCGCGCAGTGGCCAAGATGGGAGTGGGTTAACAGAATTCCGCTCACAAGGATTTTCCCTTTTCTTTTTGTTTCGCTGATTTCTCCGTGGATGATGTCTAACTGAGATTTGAAATCTGGTGAGGCATCAATCAAGTAGCATAGACCTTCTCTACTATCCAAAATAGCTACAGAAGGGCCTAATCTTCTATGTTCTGCATGTCTCCTTGCTTTGCTACATGTGTCGCAATAACACCCCGTATGTGGAATTCCATCATCTTGCCCAGAGCCCAAAATCTTTATTCTCATATTTCGTTGACACCCGATCATTTGCATTTGACCAAGATTTGACCACGCGTTTATTAGCAGATGAGGTTTTATACGTTTTTAAGAGCGAGCATAAACTGTTATACCGGTGATTTTTGTGTTTGCATGCAAGCTGTTTATGGTGACTAAGGTTGGGTTGTGGCTGGTTCATCAAGAGATTGTCTAAGACGCTTAAGCCAACATCAGAGAAGCAAGATGCAGATGCCGCAGTTGCTTTGTTGTTGAAATGCAAGAATCAAGCTCTCAAAGTCTTGCTCGCAAAGAGAGTTGAGAACTCTACGGATCCATGGTCTGGTCAGATGGCGTTGCCTGGAGGAAAACGTGATGCGAAAGACAGAAGCCTGAAGCAGACGGTCATTAGAGAAACCCTAGAAGAGACCAGCATAGATCTCCTCGATCGCTCTCTATTTCTCGGAGCAATGGAATCTTTGAGGTCAACGCAGAGACCTGAAATGAAGGTTCTTCCCTTCGTCATCCTTCTCAAGCACGAGCCAGTAATCAGGTTGAATGAAGAGTTGGAAGATTTTTTCTGGATTTCGCTGGAAGAACTCGCTCAGAATAGAAACGCCGTCAAACTCAGCTTCGGAGAAGTTGCTGCCTATACTGTGGAAAACAGCGTAATTTGGGGATTGACGTATAGAATACTTGAAAAGCTCTTTCATACACTCGAATGCTTACATTAAACCGCATACGAGAGAGCGTCAGTGCACATTTGTCGCTAATAGTTTCCACAACGTTCGCATATTTCATGCATGCTTGTTGGAGTTCGAGGAGATTTATAAACACGTGAGTTTCATGAGTGATACGAAGAAATGTCTTTTGAGATTCGAGAAAGAGACATCCTCGGCAAAATAGGTAGACTTGAGACTAAGAGCGGAGTCATCGAGACGCCGCTTTTGCTGCCAGTCGTAAACCCTACCATTCAGCTGATTCCACCAAAAAGGATTCAGGAGCTATTCAATTGTACAGCACTCATGACCAACGCATACATAATAAGAAAGCACTTCGAAGATGAAACAACCAGAAAGGGCTTACACAGATTTCTAGATTTCAACGGGGTGATCATGACAGACTCTGGGGCTTATCAAACACTCGTTTACGGAGATGCAGAGGTTTCACCCAAGGAGATCGTGCAGTTTCAGGAAGAAATCAAGACAGACATTGCTACGATACTAGACGTACCCACTGGGTGGGATGTCTCTGAGGAACACGCGAAACATACAGTTGATGAAACCTTGAGAAGAGCTGAAAGCTTATCCGAGATCAAAACCTGTGATGACATAGCGTGGGTCGGTCCAGTT
>CP070749.1:162852-167079 GCA_020348365.1 Candidatus Bathyarchaeota archaeon | reverse complement strand
TTCTACTTTTTCTCCAATTTCCAGGCTGTTCTTTCCTTGGATGTCAGAGTTGTGAACGAACACGTCTTTGCCGTCTTCGGTGGTTATGAAACCGTAGCCGCTTCTATCCATCCATCTCTTCACTGTTCCAGTTGTCAAGCGATTCACCTCTTTTTCGTGGCTGCGTCTAAAACACAAGCGCGCTTCTTAAATCTTGTTATGTGAAGTACTCCGCATTCTCTTTTGGACTTGGGTTGTATACGCGTGTTTCTGTAGATCGCAGTAGTATCACTAAGAAAGGTGGGGGTTTACGGGGGATTGTGGAGATATATTCGTTGGTGTGAGAAGAAACCTTCTCGTCCACTTAGGGTTTGAAGTGTACCTCTGTTAGTCGCAGGTAATGTACGCATCTAGGGTTCAAGTCCGGCGTCGGCACCACAGGATCATTTGGAATAGACCGATGACACTGATACACGTGCATCAAATACTCTAATATTTTCTGCTTATCGTGGAGCCGCCTGATGTATCAATATCGCCCATGGTAGGATCCCCGATGTATAGAAGATTTGAGCCTCCACTTAGGTCAGCGTCCAATCTGCCATCAAGGTTTATGGTTGCGTGGCTTCCTCCACTGAGATCGACGTGTGCATCATGAACCTGGAAATCTGACAGTTCCAAATGGCTTCCTGATGAGGCGCTGATACGAAGGTTATTAGCTACACCATCCAGTTCACTCAGATGACTTCCTCCAGACAAGGTGAATTGGGCGTCTCCGCTAGTTGTGAAATCGCCACTAAGATGGCTGCCACCTGATAGTTCAGCAACAAATTCATGGGAAGAACTGAATCCTTCGACTGTGCCACGTGTTCCTCCTGACAACTCCAACTCGTAGAGCTCAGGCATTGTGATTTTGGCTTTCAGCGTTACCGATTGATAACTATAGCCCCATCTGAGACGGATTATCAACGTATCGATCCCTTTGGAAACCTCGACATAATCTATTACATTGTCGTCGGCGGTTATCTTGATGCTGTAGGAGCTTGATTCGATGATTTCAACCTCAAATCCACTTCTCACCTTGACGACTGAGAAATCACTGAGGAATCTCTCTTGAGTAACCAGATTTTCAGAGCCTACTACGTGACCGAATGGCTGCCATAACCCAAGTGAGAATGCTGTAGCTAATGCTGTCGCCACTATCACCACTACCACAAGCAAGACAATCAAGACGACTGACAGAGTGCTCATTGGTCGTCTCTGTTCTCTCCGAATGCTTCTTCTCTCCGGCTTGGCGGTCGGTAGACCCGCAGAAGTCCCACATTTGGGACAGAATTTTGCGTCCTCAACTAGTCCGGTTCCACACTTCCGACAATAAGGCATTATCACACCTCGCAATCGTTCCCATGGGTTCCTTCGACGATGGACACCAGTTCCACAATCTCAACCTATAAGTTTTTGGTGCAATAAAACAGGTGATCAAGCACTCGCGCGCGCTGCCAGTTCAGATTCGAGCAATACATTGCATGCAAAAAGGGGAGATGGAGCGTTACCTGCGGGTTAAGCCGTACGCAACGCCGGCGACGATTAGTATTCCAAAGATTATTGCCATCAGTGGTCCAATGTTCGCCCATAGGTCTATATCTAGTAGCCAAGAGATGCCAGAGATGATGATTATGATGCCAATCATAATGCCCACGATTGCACCGCCGTAGGGGAGTCCGAAGCATTCTTTTTCATGTCGTCGTCTTTCTTCCAAAGATTTTCACTCCAATGGCGCTCATATGAACGATTAGTATTCATAAGTCTTCTGGAAGCCAGAGTGCACGCGTGACAGCGGAGAATGGAGAAAGGCAGAGAAGAAATGATCCATGTCAACATGGAATATTATGCGTTTCTTCTCGCTACAAGAACTTTTCATACTTGTGTTCCTCCACCAGAAACCTGTTGAGATCAAAGGAGACAATCCGGACCTTAATCATTCGAAGAGGAACATCCTTCGCTATCAGGGCGTTGTAGGCTTCCTTCTGTTTGCCCATGAGTTTGGCCTTGCGTCCACATTTAATCTCAACGATCTCCAAATCCCCTTCCACGGTTGGAAACTCAAAGAGGTCCCCGTGTTTTCTACGCTTTTCAACGCGCATCCTTGCGCCGGAAGGAAGATCACTCTTCTTCACTCTCTTCATCTTTCCTGTTTCTCGAAACTTCAGCAATAGCCCGTCGGGAGTGCAATGGTTCTGATTGAGGATGCCTACCGCAGAGGTGTATTTTGAGAGAAGCGTCATCGTCGGATAGAAGCCATGGAGAATAAAGTCTTGTCTGAAATTGTCGAAGTCGAAGAGCTTCGTGTTCCAAGTCCATGCATGATGCTTGTAATCATTGTTGCTCAACATAACGTGACTCCAGCCCTCCTCTCTCATGAGCTTTGGGGCAAGATTGCCTCGTATGAAACTCCTAGCGAGATGTTCTCCAATTGTGCCCTTGAGACCGTTGTATTCAAGTCGCTTGAATCGATACTCCAGTCCCAAAGCCTCCAGTCACACTCGACATTTCTAGAGCAGGGATGCGCCACAACCAGGGCATTTCCAACTAGACTCTATAGAACAGATCATGCAAGCCCTGCATGTACACTTTGGACATTCATAGCTGATAGCCACAAGCTGACCACAAAGCGAACATGGCTTGAGGGTTGTGTCTCCTCTCCGAAACATTGTGTTAACATTCCTTGAAACAAACGCCTAATTGCTTAAGGTTCACGGCTTACCTTGACGGAAGAGCGTGGCGGATGAGCCATAATCCTCTCAGCAAGCTGATGACGCCCAAGCAAGTGCTTTCAGAGCGGACTCTCTATTTAACGACTCTGAAGCAAAAAACACTCGGAAGGGTGGAGAGACAAGTGAAAGTATGCTATCCATGAACCCCGTGCACCAAACAACGCATGCGTGTCTTCATAATCTTTATATCTTTTCTTGACTATTATTCTAATGGGGAGAGGATAAGACAACAACTCTCCTAAAGCCTCAATAGTCGCAAGGAAAATCGTTGCATACAAGAGGCTAACTATCACCGTCTCACGTTTACACCGCTGCGCGAAGAAAGCTTTGTTTTCAAGTCGGCTAGCGCAAATCGAAGCCGAAACTCCTCTCCCCTTATGAGATTCTTCTTTCGCACGCTTTGCCCTCTTAATGCCTTATTTCAAGCATCTGCAAGCTTCAAGAAAGAGTTATGCATAGTTGCGGAGGAGAGGGTGGTTTGCGGGTGATATCTCTACATTCTGAGAAAGAAGCGAAGTACATGCGCGCATGACTTATTAACCGCTAGAGCTACCCCTGTAGAATGGTGTTGCCTTTTGGCTAAGGCGTTATATCTGGAGGATAGCTACCTCAAAGAATGCGATGCCACCGTGGTCTCAGTTGGAGATGGCAAGTACGTGGTTTTGGACCAAACAATCTTCTATCCCAAAGGAGGAGGCCAACCATGGGACACTGGGAAAATCATGAAAGGAGACGAAGCATATGATGTTGTTTACGTTGGCAAGTTCAAGGGGGAAATATCGCACGAGGTTGATCGAACAGGCCTAAGACCCGGAGACAGCGTGCGCTCTGTCCTGAACTGGGAACGGAGATACAAACTCATGCGAAGCCACACGGCCGCCCACGTATTTGCTTCACTTCTGTGCAAGGGCACCGGCGCCCTTATCACCGGTAACCAGCTTGAAGAGGACAAGGTTCGCTTCGACTTCAGCCTAGAAGAATATGATCGAGAAATACTCAACCACTACCTAGACGAAGCGAACAAACTACTCACAAGAGACATACCAGTGAAATGGTACGAACTTCCCAAAGAAGAAGCCCTAAAGATTCCCGGCATAGTAAAGATGGCAAAGGCCCTGCCTCCGGACATACCCCATCTACGCATCGTAGAAATAACAGGCGTAGATACCCAAGCTGACGGCGGAACACACGTACGAAATCTGAAAGAGGTAGGGCAGATACAACTACTGAAGACTCAAAACAAGGGGAAGAACAACCGGCGGGTCTACTTCAAACTCATATAAGCACGTGCTTGCTCCTAAGAAAACGCGCATCTTCCAAAAGCATTTCATTTCTCTCTTATCCTGGGCTCTCTCACCGCTACTAATATGATCAGACTCACGACAATCCCTGAAAATATTATGAAAGCGAATGGATATGCGGGATTAAGGCTGTAGAGAACGCCTGCCAAAGCTGATGCTGGAATCGTCGCCATAAC
>CP070749.1:158492-162752 GCA_020348365.1 Candidatus Bathyarchaeota archaeon | reverse complement strand
AGGAGCTTGTGGGTCTTCCACTTGTAGAAGCCCTGCTTTCCAAAGGATTCTTCAACCTCCTTCGGGTCTGCGCTGGAGAGCATCTTCACAATCTTCGGTGCTTCCTGTTTGAAGGTTGAACCAATCTTAGGCATGACTGGATTGATTGTGGTCTTCTCCTTCTTCACTGGCTTTTCGTATTCTTTGAAGGCTGTCATGTCGACATCGCTGAACTCCATGTGCTGCTTCAGGTCATAGTCTGTGCGGTAGTTGTGGCCTGAAACCTCCACCCATCCCCATCTGTCAAGGTGGATCTCTTGATCGTAGCCTTGCACTGAATAATGCGCTCGCTCCCACTCCAGTTTTTCGATGAACCGTTGTTTCTCCTCTGGCACGCCCAACTGCATCATGAAGCGCTTGGAGAGCGCCATGAAGTACGCCTGCCACTCAGCCTTCACGTATCCCTTGTCCAGGGCTTCCTTGACGGTGACTTCGACGGACTCGTTCAAGCCTTTCAACTTGTTCTCCGCAAGCAGGAGATTCAGAGACTCGTCTTCCACTTCTTTCAGAAAGGGGCAGCTCGGCTCTTCAGGGTCGAAGAAGAACTCAAGATCAATTATGGTGAATTCCCTTACCCTTATCGGGCCCTGTCTTGGTGAAATCTCATTTCTAAGGGCGTGGCCTATTTGAACCGCTCCGAAGGGGAGCTTTCCTCTCGCATACTCGTACAGCCGTTTGAATTCGACGAAGATTCCTTGGGCAGCCTCTGGGCGGCCGTAGCCAATCGCATCGGAGTATGGTCCAATGGCTGTGCTGAACATCGTCATGAACTGCTTTGGCTCGCCCAGGTCTCCGCCGCACTCTGGACATTGAATGTTTCTCTTCTCAATCTCATTCATGAGCTCTTGAAGATCAAGCTTCTCCGTGTCTGTATCCCTCATTCCCGCGAATTCTTGGAGGATATGATCCGCCCTGAACTTTCTTCGACACTTCACGCATCCAACCATGGACTCTATGAAATGGTCCAGGTGGCCGGAGGCTTCAAACACTTTCTCAGGCATAATCACCGATGACTCGATCTCGAGTATCCCAAGTGGACGAATGAAGAAATCGCGGAATTTGTCTTCTATTCTCCTCTTCAAAACAGCGCCTAAGGGACCGAATGTCACGAAGCCGCTCAGACCCCCATATATCTCGTAAGAGGGCCAGAAGAAGCCTCGCCTCTTAGCCATCTCGCTGATAATCTCGAACTTGTCCCGAGTCTGCACGAGTCTTAAGCCTCCACGATGCCGTACAGACCTTCTACGTATTACATGATAATAAAGCAAACGTTGAATTGCTTTCAGCAAATCCTATCTGCCTGACATGCGTAAATGATCAACAGCTGTGATCTTATGAAGAAGCTGAGTCGCCAGGACCTTATTGACCTTGTAGATGGTGCTGCCATATTTTCCGCTGGTGGTGGCGGAGACCCTGAAGCAGGATACAAGATTGCTGATGATCTAGTTGAGGAAGGATATGATGTGAACCTTCTTGATCCAGCCATGGTTCCCGACGACGCGGTGGTGATTAATTTCGCTTGTGTCGGAGCTACAAGCACGATCACCTATGACAGCGAAGCCGCTGTTAAGACATTTCAAACGCTTGAAGAATACGCTGGAAGAGAAGCCTATTCCATCATTCCGGTAGAGCTTGGGGGGTTCAACACCTTAGCAGCCATTGATGTCGCTGCTAGATGCGGGATCCCCATTGTGGACGCTGATGGAGCGGGAAGAGCCGTCCCAGAGGTTCATCTCAAAGTCTACACGATAGATGATATCCCCCTAGCGCCCATGGCAATTGCGGACATCCACGGCGAGAACATAATCGTTGTGAAGGAAGCCCGAGACTCCAAATCCGCCGAAAGAATCGCTCGGGTTCTTGCCACAGAGTGGGATCAAAGCGCATATACTGCCCGAAGAATCCTGACTGGAACCCAGGTGAAGACCTCTCCCATCCTGCATACACTGTCCAAATCGATCAGAATCGGAATGCTTCTGAGGAAGAATGCCAACCCAACAGAGATGGTTCTCAAAGAAGCAAATGGTTTCAGGCTTTTCGAGGGTGTTGTGGAGAAGATTGAGAGGAGGACAACGGCGGGTTTCACGTGGACGAGAGTGAGGTTGAGAGGAAGAGATGAAGGCAGAGACGTCAGGTTTGAACTCAAGGCCAAAAACGAGATTCTAGTGGCTTACATAAACGGAAAACTAGCTGCGATGGCACCTGATATTATCACGGCAGTTCACCCCGAAACTGGAAGATGCGTGACTGCGGAGAAGATTAGAAAGGCACAAAGGCTGATCGTATTGGGATTCCTAGCACCCAAGAAGTGGAGAACGCGCAGGGGATTGGAGCTTTGGAAGGATGTTCTGCAACGTTCGAATGTAAACGAAGCCTATGTTCCGATTGAACAGCTAACTCCTTAGAGCCCTCAATCTTTCTGGCTATAGATGCACGCCAAACTGCTTCCAACGACTTTTCGACGATTCATCATCTGCGCGCGCATCTTCTGGAAAACCTGCTAATTTTCATCCAGCAGAGAGTGCATGCAAAAATCTCTAGTCCGTGTACGAAGTTAGAATCTATAGTTATGGTGCCTCGTCCTTAGGTGGATGATATTTCTTGAACCAATTGAATCCGAATTCCTCCATGAGCTCCAGATAAGTATCATTGTCTTTCGGCATAAGGTCGGCACGGTAGTGAAGACCAAAATACCGTTGTACTGGGTTTACATATCCATTCTTTCTAATCTTCTCGACACACCTCTTAGCGAACTCTTTTCCATGAACTTTTCGGCATACTTCTAAAATCGTTTCAAGTCGTTCTTCGGTTATTTCCACTTTTAAATCGGGATATTTCTCATTAAATGCGTCTGTAAGTTTTTGATCTTCTATTTCATGGTATCTTTCTGCATGGACGATTACTTGGTCAGCGAGCTTTTTTCGAGGTAGGGGTTCAGCTTTAGGGTATCCCAAGCAAAGCAGAACGACTGGAAATACTCCTTTTGGCAATTGAAACATGTCCTGGATCTCACTGAAAAATTCCAGGATTGTGCCTATGTAGACTGAACCTAATCCCAATGAGTCTGCGGCTGTACAAATGTTTTGAGCACAGATAATCGTGTCCATAAAAGATATCCAAAAATGTGGAAAAGAACTGGTTGCGGTGAAGGGAGCGATTTCAAGTTTTGCCCATCTTTCGATACGGCGCCAATCGATGCAGAACAGCAGAAGGACTGGTGCCTTGCCTATGAAGTCTTGCCCACACATTTCTGCTAGTTTCTGTTTCGTTTCATCATTTTCTATCTTTATGATGGAATAAGGCTGCAAGTTCCCCCCAGTAGGCGCGTGAATCCCCGCTGAAAGAATGGGTCGCAGAATATCTGAGGCGATCTTCTTGGGGGAAAAACTTCGACAACTGGCGCGCTCAATAAGTAGCTTTAACGTTTGATTTGGATATCTACCATTAACGGATACCTCTACTCCGTGATGAGATGGCATCTCATTGTTCCTCATCGTAATCATTCCCCTACGATATATGGCATCTGTTTCAACTATTCTTTGATTAATTATTGAAGAATTAATTTCTTACCACTTTTTAATGCGCGCTTCGCTAAGTCTACCTCTCTCCAACCTCTCTATCAGTGGTGTTATTGGCACTCTACATTATCTATTTCGCGCGTGCCTTGTTTGAGCTGCAGAAGTACTTGCACATTATACGTGGATACTGGTCTAGGGTGTGTCCAGTGCCGAAAGGCTTATATGGGATGAATATGAAGTAACATTCATATGAAAATTATTTCAGTGAAGTGGTCTGGATGAAACGTGGATTAAATGAAACCTGCAATCAATTCTTCTCAACACTCGCAAATCCAACACGACTCGCCATACTGGAACTCCTCCGCAAAGGGCCGAAGAACGTAACAGAGATCTCCAAGACTCTAAACCAAGAGCAAAGCATGATCTCCCACAACCTCAAGCCCCTAGAGAACTGCAATTTCGTCTTTGCGAAACGAAAGAAAAAGGAACGACTCTACTCACTCAACAAAGAAACGATTGAACAACTATTCAAGATATTCGCCTACCACGCCGAAAAATACTGCCCAACAGAAGGAAAATGCCTCACCGACCGAGACCTTCAAGAACGAAGAAGAAAAGAAGCCGCAAACCGGCTATACGTGACCCGTCATTGAAGGATGTGAAGAATGAATGGTCCTAAGAAGCATAGTAAGAATCGATGAAG
>CP070749.1:154026-158392 GCA_020348365.1 Candidatus Bathyarchaeota archaeon | reverse complement strand
TTGATCTTCAGATGGTGCTGATCCGCCTTCTTCAAAACTCCATCTGCTTCATGATTTCCATTAAATCCGGGATCAATAACTAACCCTTCAAGAGTCTTAGAACAGCCAATAATATAGCAGTTTACGAAAAGAGCTCCAACTGTAAGCATCTCCACAATCATCAAATACCCTTCTCTAATGAAGGAAATTGGGTCTCTAAAAAATTTTCACACGGTTAATAAGGTCACGCGCACCCTGAATATGATTCGATAATTCAACTTCCAAACCTCAAATGAATGTACACCGCAAGTAACCTGACTCTCACTTCCCACGGAAGGGCTCCGGTCAGCAGCTAATTCTCGCGTATGTGTGCTGTTCTTGCTGTCTTGAGGCTGAGAAACCGGCTAGTGCGAGACGAAACGCGGAAATGTTTATTAAGTATTATTAAATGTGTATTAAGTATTAAGATACTAGATTAGTATTGGTGTGCAACATTGCTGAACACTTCAGCCGGAAACGGAACATAATGGTCGAGCATCGAATATGAAGAAGACCATTTTGTTGGCCGGCATTGTTGTACTATCGTTTTTGGTGAGGTGTGCAGTTGCTCAGGAGGTTGCCCCTGATTTTACTTTGACTGATATTGATGGGGTTGATTTTTCCCTCAGCGACTTCAGAGGAAAGGTTGTTCTCCTAGACTTTTTCGCAACTTGGTGTGGTGCCTGTGTTGATGCGATTCCACATCTGAAATCTCTTCATGGCGAGTTTGGTGAAGATCTCATAATCGTCACCATCAGCGTAGATCCATATTCTGATACGGTTGAGACGCTTCAGCAATTCAGAGAAGATCATGGGATAGACTGGATTGTTGCCAGAGACACCGTCGGTGTGCATGAGGAATATGGGATGTATTACTTACCAACTTTGGTGATCATTGATCAAGAGGGGTACATACAACATGAACATTCAGGATCAATAGATGAATCAGTTCTCCGCGAAGAAATCCATGAAATCATGCGTGCTGCGCCACCTACTATTTCCATTCTATCCCCGGAAAACAAGACGTATACCACAAGCTCTGTTCCCCTAACTTTCACCGTAAACGAACCCCCATTCTGGATAGGCTACAGCCTAGACGGACAAGCAAACCTGACGATTGCTGGAAACACTACTCTAACCAATCTGTCTGATGATATCCACACTATAACGGTATGGGCAAACGACACAGATGGGAACATGGGGTGCTCTGACATAGCCTACTTCACGGTGAGCATACCCATCACGGGGGAACTCGCAGTCGTTACCAGCCCAGTTGTAGGTGAAGTCTTTGTTGACGGGGTCCTTTGGGGTCTCGCCCCGCAAAGCAGAATGGTCCAAGTTGGAACATACGCCATTAGCTTCGGGCCAGTGGACAGTTATCTCACTCCATTAGACGAGGTTGCCACTGTCTACAAGGATCAGGAGACAGTAGTTGAAGGGGTCTATGAAGAGATTCCATTAGCAAAGGGAGCCTTAATGGTGAGAACAACCCCAATTTCTGGAGACGTCATCGTAAACGGTTCCTCTTGGGGTCTCGCCCCGCAAAGCAGAGCAGTAGACGTTGGGACATACAACGTGAGTTTCGGCTCTGTTGCTGGTTACTACACTCCTGATTGGCAACTGGTCACAGTTAAGGAGAATGCTGAAACAGTCATTGATCAAGGTTATGAACTTATCACAGGGAAGCTTACAATCACAGCTACTCCTGTTGCCGCAGAAGTCTTCGTCAATGGCACATCGTGGGGCATTGCTCCGCAGAGCAGAGCTATTCAGGTCGGGACCTACATCGTAACATTCGGAGACGTAGAGGGCTACTCCACCCCCGCCTACCAGGTCATCAGCGCTCAGAATGCTGAATACATTGCTGAAGGCGTGTACGAGCCCCTCGCGCCTTTTCCCATCCAACTGCAGGTCTTGGCTACTGCGAGTTTCGCGATCATTGCGGTTATCCTTGTGTCTGCCATTTACCTGCGCGCGCGTGGTCTTTACTGAGTACAGGGCAGATATAGGTGAGAAACCTTCAGAAGATCCTCATTCTTATTGTTGCTCAGAAATCCTCTGTACGTTCAGCTCGAATCTTTCACATGACCTTTAATCTTACATTGTAAGAAGAGATTATATCACATTGGTATTCTCTGTCAAACCTAGGATCGATTATCAGGGTGTCTGCTGCGTGAATGCTTGAAGCAGAAGCATAAACTGCAATACGGTTGATATGGTTAGATTGCCCCCGCCTGCTTCCAATATCATTTCCATTGCCTGCTCCATTGCTGCGCTGTCTCGAACTGCGTCTATAGACTTCGCCGGGTACTCTATATTCGCATCTACTGCTAGTTCTGTGATTGCTCCTTCAAGGGAAGGTTCAGATTCTATAGTTTGGATAAGTGCATTCTCCATAGAAAGCATCAGAGCATCTCTGAATTCTATTGTCTCAACTAGAGTGAAGTCTTTAACAATGAGAACGACTGTCTCTTCAATGATAGGCTCTATGACTTCGCTTTTGTAGTTTAATTCGGGATAGCCACGATAGAGATCATCGATCTTCTGTGGGTGAAGTTGCCATCTGAGTTTAATGTATATGTCTATCTGCAGCAGATCCTCTTTGGAGAAACATAATACTGTATATTCATGCTCTTCAGTCGCGCTGATCTGAACTGGTGTCGTCCAAGGTAAGCGCAAGAACCAAGCCGTTTTGGGTAAAGGGTGTCTGAACCTTTACTGTCCAAGGACTGGTTCCGAGATGTTTCTGCTCACTGGATCAATAAGGACGACGGCGTTACCCACACCAACACTAGTGGAAGATATCAGAAGCAACCATGATAACACAATAATCGTCATGGAAACGCTGAAGATTTTTGATACGTCTCCCAGTGAAATGGTTTTGGTTGTGGTGTATCGACGGTATACTTGGAGCGCGATTATTCCAGCAACGATCGCTGCGAATATCACTATTCCTATCATCACTTCCTTTCACCTCCCTTGATTCTTATTCTGCCTGTTGTCTTAGATTTTCTCCAAATCCTTATCCATTCGGCAATTCCGATTATTGGAAGAAAGAGAAGGTGGACTTTGAAGAAGCTGTAGAACGGGTACAGAAACGTGGCCAATGAAGGTTTCTTATATGAACAAATTATCGCGATAGGAATATGGATGAGCAGGTTTATTGGAATCAATTCAGGCATAAACAGAATGCCAATCCATCTTAATGGATAGAAGAGATACAAGAATACAAACATATAGATGAACTGTAGGGGTGTGTGAAGGGCTCTTTTGTCAACGTTTATTACATTATGTTTGAAAGCGCCTGTCCACCAACGTTTTCGCTGTTCAAACCAGGAACGAACGGTCGATGGGACTCTAGTGTACACCTTAAAATCTATGTGACCAACTTTCATCTTCATTATTTTGGCGAGAAATCCTATTTCTCCATCGCCTGCTCGGATATAGAGCGAATGGCTTTCCATTATCTTGTGCATCGCATCTGTTGTTGAAACGATGCAGGCTCCACTCGTCTGCCAAGGCAGATAGTGTCGACTTCTCATTGCAATTCTGTACTCCAGTTTTTGGAGTCTCTCCAGGAGGTTGGAATGCTGGCTTGGCACAACCTTGATTGTGACGATGTCAAGACCGTCTTTCTCCATAAACCCGCAGACTTTGCCGATGTTCTCTCTGAAAAAGGTATCCGCGTCGAGCAAGACCACATATTTGGTTTTTACGTAACCCCTTTCCAAGCATTCTTTTGTGGCGTGGTACTTAGCATCATCGTTCCCTTCAAAATCTCCTTCACATTCTATTACTCTTGCACCCAGTTTCTCAAGCTCTTTCAATTGCCCTTTTAGTCTGTCGGAATTCGCTTTTTTGAACGTAAGAAAGATTGTGTTTCTGGCTTTTTTCTTCAGGAAAGAGAGGATTTTGAAGCGGCCCCAAATTGGTACAATGAGAGTATAATCCTCCAGAGGAATCGCGGAAGGCTTCTTCGCCTTACGGAAGAATGCAATAACATTTCGTAAATCGGCTATGAGAAACTTGAAAGGAGTTGACATTCAGCTTTCCTCTCTTCTATTCCCTCTTCTGTCATGTTTGGGGCCACATCACTCAGCGGACCCTTATTTCTCCTCGTGATAGCGCATTCGCATAGCGGGAGATAAATCTCGGAAAGGGTCCACCACCTCTTAGTTCACCTTCGAAATCTGACGAACCATCTGATATTTGCAAAGTAATATCTCTTCATTTGCAGCGATTCCATTTATAATTGTTATGCAAGCGTTGGGTCAAATACCTCTGGCTTTGAGACGTAAACGCGCGCGCTTTCTTATATCGTGATATGTAATAAACCTTTTCGTCTCTC
>CP070749.1:149543-153926 GCA_020348365.1 Candidatus Bathyarchaeota archaeon | reverse complement strand
AGGCTCGGCAGCAACTTCAAGACACAGGCGACTTCAAAGAGGCACTACGCTCCTTTCCGAGATTCCTCAAGTATGAACGCTGGATGCTCACTCATCTTGCAAAGCACCCAAGGGACTTTCATGGAGCGTTTCGAAGGCTCCCGTTAAAACTTCGCAGGCTCTTCGTGCAGGCTTGCCAATCCTTCCTATTCAACAGATTTCTCAGCCAAAGAATCAGAAAAGGGCTTCCTCTCAACACGGCTCAGCTGGGGGATTATGTGATTGAACTTGACAGTCACAGGCTCACAACAGACCATATCAAGAAGGTAACAGCCCAGTCCCTGCAGAGCGTTCAGAAAGCGATAAATGGGAATATGATGTGCATAGCCATTCCGCTGATAGGATTTGAACAAGAACCCTCTGACGGAGTACAAGGCGAGATTGAAAGAGAGACCTTGGAAGCTGAGAACCTGAACTCAGAAGAGTTCAAGATTCCATGCATGCCTGAAATAAGTGCCCCTGGACTATTGCGAACAATCCAAGCTCCAATAATCAACCATTCCAAAGAAGAGCTTCCAGAAGACTCGACGAATCCGTTCACTCGAGCCCTGAAACTAGGTTTCACACTGCATCGAGGGTCCTACGCAACAATCTTACTGCGGGAATATATGAAGCCGGCGGACCTGATAGAAGCGGGTTTCTAAGGGATCAAATTGCATGCATGGTGGGGACTGGTGAGCAAAGAGATTAAGGCGTGAGTCTGAATCGATCTCTTGGAAAAAGCACAACCTCCCGTATATTCTTCCTTCCAGTAAGTACCATCATCAGCCTATCCAAGCCAATAGCCCATCCGGCGTGAGGGGGCATTCCATAATCAAAGGCCTTCAGATGATACTTGAAAGATTCAGGATTCAACCCCTGCTCCCTCAATCTCTGGATCAGGAACTCCTTGGAGTGCACGCGGGTTCCCCCAGACGCTATCTCTACCCACCGCCACATAAGGTCGAAGCCTTCACATGATGTTGGATTATCGTCTCTAGGCTTTATGTAGAATGTCTTGGATTCGGTTGGCCACTCGGTGATAAAATAGAAGTTGGAATGAAGATTGCCAAGTTTCCTACAGGCTTGTGTGGGAAGGTCCTCTCCCCACGGAACATGAATCTGCTCTTGCTCCAATTCCTCAAGTATCTCTCGGTAGGTGAAACGTTCAAGGGGAACCTCTGGCACTTCGATTTGATGCTTAAGAACCTCCAGCTCCCGTCTACACCTTTCGTTAATAGCCTCGCATACATGCTGTATAAGCTCCTCCAGAACATTCATCACATCTACTTCTGTTGCGAAGGCTTGTTCGATGTCCACTGATATGAATTCGTTCACGTGCCGCCGAGTATGTGATTCCTCAGCCCTGAAGAAGGGTCCAATCTCAAAGACTTTCTCTAAGCTGAGGGTCAACTGTTCTTTATACAGCTGTGGGCTCTGAGCGAGAAAAGCCTCCTGATCAAAGTATTCTACTGAGAATAGTGCGGCTCCACCTTCAGTGGCAGAAGCGATGATTCTTGGTGTGTGAACTTCCACAAACCCCTCTTTCGATAAGAGCATCCTCATCGCTTCCAGCACAACATGTTGAACTCTGAAGATTGCACGTCCTTCGTCTCGGCAGAGGTCTAGAACTCGGGCATCCAGCCTGACATCGATCTCGGCGGGTATACGACTTGTTATATCAAGGGGTAGGGGGTGCTGTGCGATTCCTAAAATCTTAATCTCCTCAGGGATCACCTCGATCCCCCTTGGAGTCATCTCTGTCTTCTTGATAACCCCTTTGACCCCGAGACTGTACTGTCTTTGCAGTGCGTCAGCCTTCTCAATCGATTCTCTCTTCGCTTTGTCTCGGTGGATTGTGACCTGAACCGTTCCTTCTCTATCTTGAAGAATAACAAATCTTATGCCGCCAAGGTCGCGGATGTCTCGAACCCATCCTAAGACCACAACCGCCTCTCCATCCATTTCAGGCGTGATCTCCCGCGAATAGTGGGTTCTGCGCCAGTTCCCCAGTCGGTCGATTTCCATGAAGATCTCTCTTATCTGCGGGCAAACTCTACTCTAAGCGTCATTCCACGAACCTTATGAGCGATCTCCTTCATCGCTTTCAGATTCAATGATGGGGCCCTACGATGTCTTTGTAAGATTACTCTAGTTTCTGTGGTTCCATCCGGCAACCATATAGTGTTTATAGTGATGACGTTTAGCGGCGCAAATAAATCTTCCAGAAACTTTCTGTCCTCCACTCCATGTTCGAGGACACGAACCCGCTTTCCCACCTTTTCGCCTACGGCTCTGATGATTTTTCCGCCATGAGCCAGTAGGTTACGTACATCGCCCTGTCCGACCAGAACGGCTAGAACACCGTTAGCCTCAACAGCCCTGTGAAAATAGACTTCTTGGAGAGTGGGATACTTATCTTCCAGAGACAAAAGTAGGCGAGCTACTTCCAAGTCTGTCTTGCTTACTTCCTCTGACTTAAGTCTCCTTTGACATTCAGAGCATAATATTCCGCTTTTCAGGCAGAAGTTGCATAGCGCCGCTTTCACTCCTTAGTGGAACCTCCCTTGAAAATAAAGGAGGGGCGGCGGAGCCTTCCTTAGCTGTTTGCAAGCCCTATTTCGCCAGTTTGATTTCTATAGTGCTGACGTTTGATGGCGAGCCACCCTCTTCTCTAGGTGGTAACTGGTCTGTGCCGATGTCGATGGTCTTCACCTTTACATCAGGCATGAAGCGCCGTCTGACGACCTCGACAACATCAACAGCTCGGCTAATCGCTCGGCCTCGTGCTTTGACGGCGATTTCGTTTGCTCCGCCGTGAAAGAGGGTTATGCAAGCCAGTACGTAGTTCATTACTGGCTTCCTACCGATCAACACATCGTTTCTTTCTGACATTTCACCGCCTCACTCCTTGTTTTCTTCATGTTAGACTTGCTATGCTAATTTTTCCGTCAATAAATACGTTACGGTGTTTCTATATGGAGAATACTGCAGTGCCTGAACCCTTTGTAATGCTCTAAAATGCAAAGCAAAAGTGGTGTCAACAAAGAAACTAGGTGAATTCAAGAATCTCCATGGCAAGTTTATTATTGGACTATACTATTGTAAAGCTAAATCTTTAACTAAGACAGGTGGTTATGTGAGCAGCGAAGTTCTATCTGGACGGCCGCTCCGTCTCCTCCGCAGGTTGTATGAGCAAGGCGAGCCTGCAACAACGTACACTGTAAGAGTGAAGCAGAGCGAACTGGCGGACCAGCTCGGAATCAGTCGCCAAGCCTTGAATGTGCACCTGCGCAAACTCAGAGATTTCGGCTATATCAGAACTGGCAGAGGCTTCATCGATATAACTGAGGAAGGTCTCAGAGTGTTGGGAGTCTTCGTGAATCCGGCTTTCGTATTCATCAAGATCTCTCCACTCAGAAGAGAGGAGGCATACCAGAAGATTCTGGAGTTCTCAGTTCAAAGGGCTTTTAGGGTAGCTGGTGACATGGATGTGGTTATCGTCGTGGAAAGGGAGAAGTTGAATGAAGCGCTTCGGAAGTTGGCCATTGTGGAGGGAGTTCAGGACACAAAATCCTATATTACCATCCAGACGCTGAAATAGATGTGGAGGACGCTGGTTGAAGCTGCTAGAATATGAGGCAAAGTCAATCTTCTCCAAGTATGGAATACCTGTCCCCAAGGGAGAACTTGCAGCATCCCCTTCAGAAGCTCGGAAGATAGCTGCAAAGCTCAATACAGCAGTCGTTGTCAAGGCGCAGATTCCACTGGCAGGAAGGGGGAAGGCAGGCGGAATCATATTCGCAGACTCACCAGCAGAAGCTGAAATCGCAGCCCGGAAGCTTCTCGACATGGAGATTAGAGGGACCAAAGTGGACAGCGTTTTGGTGGAAGAGAAAATCCAAGTCGTCAAAGAGCTATATTTCGGCATAACAATTGACCGGTCGAGTCGAAGTTACGTAGCAGTAGCCTCTTCTGAAGGCGGCATGGAGATAGAGGAGGTTGCCGCTAGAATGCCGAAGAAATTAAGCAAGACCTTCGTCGATCCCACACATGGATTCTTTTCTTATCACGCCAGTCAAATCGCAGCCAGATTAGGCTACGAAGGAAAACAGATGCTGAACCTTGCCAGAATCCTTTTCAAGCAGTATAAGGTGGCGATGGACCACGATGCGGAATTGGTCGAAATGAACCCCATCATTGAAACTTCTGATGGGAAATTCGTCGCTGCAGACACACGCCTCATAATAGATGACAACGCTCTTTATCGACATCCGGAATTCAAAGAGCGATTGGCGGAAGATGACAAGCTGTCTCCTCAGGAACTGGAGGCCAGAAGAAGCGGATTGGCGTACGTCAAACTTA
>CP070749.1:144985-149443 GCA_020348365.1 Candidatus Bathyarchaeota archaeon | reverse complement strand
TGCTGCTCCTGTCATTGCGTATCCTCCGTCGCTTGTCTGGATGACTGCGTAGATCATCTCGTCGTCTCCGCCTTCCCAGTATGTCTTGTTCCATTGCAGGTTTCCGACCCAGTCGGTCTTGACCAGCCAGGAAATCTTGTCGCCATGAAGAGGTTCTGTGCTGGCTGCTATTGCAAATCCATCGTCAATCGTCTGGACCACGGAGTATCCAACGTCGAAGTGAATGTCTGGGATGTCGCGAATGTAGTTTCTGCTCCATCCAGGCACGTAGCCTGTTCCACCAAGGTTTGTCTGGTGTTCTCCATCCGTCTCACTCTGCTTTCCAACTATGTCAACGACAACGTCTGTGGTGTTCAGATCATGAGTCAAAGTAATGTTTTGACCCCACATAGTCGTGATGTTCTGCCAGCCGCTATCATAAGATGGCGGGTTCACAAAATGCGTTACTGAAGGTGAAGAGGCGGGTGAAGGTGACATCGAGGGCGACCCAACCGCTCCAGCCAACCCAAAAACAACAGCCAATATAGCCAACAAAGCCACTGCAATCAAATATCTCCTTTTCAACTTCAAAGAGATCTCCTTTCCACGGATACCTGTCACGCTATTGAATAAAGACCTTGTGGAAGACAATTCTAGATGATGTATGAGCCCGGTTGACGATAGATTCAAAAGGAGAAACTAGGCTTGAGATTAGACAAGCCATGGGCGCGTGTGGTGGACTGATTGGTAGATAAGCTGCCGAGAAGTATAAAAGTCAAAGTCGACGGTCTATCGATTTCATGTTTGTTCCGGAAGGCAGGTGGAGAATCAATTGTGTTCATACACGGGTTAGGCGCTTCCAAGGAGACCTTTCTTGAAGTTTTCGAGCTTGGAGAGTTTCAATCATTCACTGTATTAGCTGCAGATCTGGTCGGATTCGGGGATAGCGATAAACCCGTGGATTTCTCCTATCTGATGAAAGACCAGGCGAAGATTCTCAGAAAGACAATTGACTTCTTTGATCTGGGGTGCCTTCACGTTGTGGCTCATAGCATGGGCGGAATCATCGGAATCGAATTGGGCGAGATGGTTCCCGACCGTATTCTCTCATTCATAGACGCAGAGGGAAACATCACCGCAGAGGACTGCACGATGAGCAAACAAGTGGAAGAGATGGGAGAAGAACACTTTACACGAGAGGGCCTTGAACAGCTCAAAAGTTCCATAGCAGAAGAGTCTGAAAGAAGTAAGAATGATGTATTGAAGGATTATTTGAAGAGTCTGTCGAAGGCTACGCCGAAATCCTTGTATAAAAGCGTTGTATCCACTGTACAAGAATCGTATCATGGTGGCTTGCTTGAACGGTTTGCTCAGCTTCCATTCTACAAGTGTTACATCTACGGTGAAAGGAACAAGGATGTCTTCCCTGCAGAAGAATTGCTAAGAGAACAAGGGATTCCGGTGTTTTATGTTTCCGGAAGCGGGCACTCCATGATGAAGGAGAACCCGAATGAATTTTATGGTCTCGTTATGGATACCGTCTCTCGATGTTCTCGCAAATGTGCATCAGATTCGTAAACTCTCAGGGTCCCTCAAGCCCAACTATACGCCTGAAGATGTCGCCCAAGGATACCTGCGCGCGAGAACGCCTTGTTGGATGCAATTAGACTGCTGGGGGGATCGAAACCAGAAACGAGTCTCCAGAGCCAAACAAGGTTTGAGGGCCGGGGCCGGGATTTGAACCCGGGCGCCAAGCTCCACAGGCTTGTAGGCTACCAGGCTACCTCACCCCGGCCACTTTCTGTATGATTTCGGCTACTCCTACTTACGTTTTCTCATGAATATTAAGTCATCTTTCTTGCAGACATATTCAAAGCCTAGTTAGGGGAGGTGCGTGCAATTCAGAGAAGCTCAGTGAGCTTAGTCATTGCAAAAGGCACCAACATCTCCTCCTCATTTAGCCCGCCATGATAGCCTAGGAAATGGGCTTTTTTCCCTTCTATGTGTTCATACCAGACAGTATGGTTGTTAAAAGGTAAGATCAGCAGGTCTCCCGCTCTCTCGAAAAACTGTTTCCTAGGTTTTCCTATGCCAAAAAGACCTCTCTTGAGTGCTTCATTCGTCTTCATAGTTTTCGCTTCCTCTTCAAGGCTTTTTGTTAGGAAGGTCAGCGTGGCTTCCAGCTTGTCAGGTTCTACATGTAGGAAAACATCGCGGGGACTTCCTGTAGGTAGAATAGGTTTTCCCTTTTCACTCTTCTTGAAAGCACGAGTCAGTTTTGGGAATCTGTTTAGATAGATCGTATCCTCAGGAGAGACATCTACCTGACCATGGTCTGAGGTTATTAGGAGAAGTGTTTCCTCTGCCGCTTTCCTATCGGTTTTTTCCAGAAGTTGCTTCTTTATCGAGTGAGAAAGCAGTGATAGCTCAGCAGAATATTCCATGCTATGAGGACCGTATAGATGTCCAATTCCATCCAAGTTGTCTAAATAGGCATAAAAGTAGGCGGGGCCCTTCTCTTCTCTGATGAGTTTTCTTAACCTCGCAAACATATCTGAATATGAGATGAAAGGGATGATTGTGCTTCCGTTGTGAACAATCTTGGAATAGCAACTCTGCGCATAAGATACCTTCGTGAACGTAAATGATTTCACGCCCTCTTCTTTCAGAGTTTGGTGTATTGTATCACCGTCGTAGAGTATCTTGGGGTTGGCTCCCATTTCTATGAGCCAGTCTTGGCCTTTCTTGCCTAGGGGTGTGAAGGGTAAAGTGTTGATTATCAGGTCAATCTCTTTGAAGTAGAGGTACCATTCGAGAAGAGCATGTTCTTGAGGGGTCAATCCCGTATTCATCGTGGTGATTGTAGCAGCTGTCGTCGAAGGAAATACTGTTGTGATGGGTGAGACTACGCCCTTCTGGCTGATTTCTCTGAAGAAATCGTGTCTTCTGTAGCATTCTAGCCACTGGTTATAACCGTAACCATCGATGAGCAGTAGTATGGTTTTGTTGGAATCTTCATATTCCACTTGATTCTTGTAGATTTCAGGAGGCAAAGCGAATCTTTTTGTTGTGACGTTTAGGAGCTTCAGGATTGTTGCGGGAATGTTTGAGAAACAATATTTTTCGTAGGATGGATAGATGAAATCATCTACCTTGCACTCATCTTCAATGGCCTTTTTCAGTTCTTCAAATATCATATGTGACCTGCTATTTGTGGTCTGGTGGTATTAGAACCTGTTGAAGATGATTAAGCATGCAACAAATCTTTAATGTAATACTGGTCTTTTGTTTATGCACGCACACGCGTATGCGTCAAGCTTCGTGATCGTTGCTTCGTATGCGCTATTTCATTTTGCCCATTGGGATCTTGTTGGCAAAGCGGCAGCGCATGTCCCCTTTCAGGGCGCTTTCGAGAAGGTCTACTTCAACTGGCTCCCCAAATATATTGTCGAAGTGGAATTTTTCGTATCCGCCACTGCAGTAGCAGAATATTGGCGGGATTTCGTGGGTTCCGTCCCGTATGGCGGACCTTACGAGTGGGCAGTGGCAGGCGTGGTACCTCTTTAAGGCTGGGTCTTTCTCCTTCAGGTACTGCTTTGGCGCGTAGGGCATTTTGGTCACGTAGATTTTATCACCATGCTTGACGCCAGTGCAGATCTCCTGATTGTCTCTTACAAACTCAAGGACTTCCGGTGTGATCTCCTGTTCGTACCATAACTGCCCTGCCTTCATACATCTTTCGAGTTCCGCTATTAGCCTCTCATGTTCATCTTTCAGGTATTCATCGATGCTTGGGGCCTTCTCGAATCGTTGCTTCTTCTCTTTGAAGGCCTCAGCTCGCAGTTTGTGGTAGTTCCATGTGAGAACTTTCTTGCATATGTCCCCGGGCAGCTCAGCCCTCATCTTATCCATGATTCTTTGGGTGAGTCTTGGATAATTCTCCTGGGGAAGGCCAAGTGGGGGTAGCGTGAACCCCTGAAAGACTTTGCGTCGAGTCTCTTCTCCTGCAATAGCTGCTAACCTCTCCCCCATATCAGGCAGCACGTTTCTAGCGCCTAGGATTGATGTGAAGTAGACGTAGTAGTCATTCTTCTTTGCCAAGTTGCAGTAGCGAGCAATCGCAACAAGTCTTTCCCAAGAGTTCCTACCTTCATCAACAAGAAGTGAGAGATAATCCTTGAGTGCCTCCAAGTCCGCGGACTCGAACACTATATTCTTTCGCTCAAGATGCTCCTCGAACTCTCTTACTGCTTTCACAGCGAATTCGATATCCTCATCTTTAATCTTGCGCGCTTGGAGTTCCTTTCTAAATTGAGTTTCCATCAATGTTTCCGCACTCACCAAACCATTGGTAGGTGGCCTTCTTTGATTGCGTTTGATACAATCGTTCCAACATATTCGACTTCCACTCCCGCTTCTCGCAATTTCTTTGATACGCCCTCTTCGTCAGAGATGGCCTTGCAGGCATAGCAGTCACCC
>CP070749.1:140365-144885 GCA_020348365.1 Candidatus Bathyarchaeota archaeon | reverse complement strand
ATATCGCCGAGGTGAAGAGGCATCGCCATTTCGACGCACGGTGGATGCTTGACTCCAACTTGAGAGATGGAGATAGAATAATCATTTCAGGTACGATGGGAGATCATGGATTGGCCGTTCTGTCAGCTCAGGAAGGCTACGACTTCGGAAGCAACGTGGTATCCGATGTGGCCCCGCTGAACAAGTTGATTACCCGCTTGTTGAATGTTGGTGGAATCGTGGCTATGAAGGACCCGACGCGAGGAGGCCTATCAAACGCGCTGAACGAGTTCAGCGAGAAGTCGAAGCATGGGATTTTGGTGGAGGAAGAGAAGATACCGATACGCGGGGACGTCAAGGCCGCCTGCGAAATGCTCGGCATCGACCCGTTAGATGTGGGAAACGAGGGGAAGGTGTTGATTGGGGTTGTGCCTCAAAAGGCTGAGGAAGTATTAGCTGTGCTGAAAGAGGCGAAGGAAGGAAGAGACGCGCAGTTGATAGGAAGAGCCACAAAAGAATTCGACGAAGTCGCTCTTGAGACATTGGTGGGTGGAAAGAGAATTCTTGCTCCTCCAATAGGAGATCCAATCCCCAGAATCTGTTAGATAGACAACAAATATATTCACTGTACGATACGGGTTAATTCTCAAGAATTCAAACTAGGACGGATCAATCATGAACGCTGTGATTCATACCGACAAGTTGTCCAAGCATTATGGCAAAGGCGGAGAGATTAAGGCCGTGGATGAGCTTGACCTGGAGGTTTATGAAGGCGAAACTTTTGGGTTGCTCGGTCCGAATGGAGCAGGTAAGACGACAACCGTTCGTTTGCTAAACTGCATCATAAAGCCGACCAGTGGCACAGCCACCGTGAATGGACACGACATTCTCAAGAAGGAAACCGAGGTACAGCGGGTCACAGGCTTACTTGCAGAGTCGCCAGGGTTATATGAGAAGCTCAGCGCTTACGAGTTTCTGGAGTTCATGGGCTCCCTCTACGATGTTCCGGGGGATATTCTCGATGAAAGGATAGATGATTTGCTGAAGCTATTCGGGCTCTATGACCGGCGTGACCACCTTCTTGAGGGCTACAGCCGAGGCATGAAACAGAAGATCTTGATCGCCTCAGCATTGATCCATGATCCACCCATCCTCTTCCTTGACGAGCCCACATCCATGCTGGATCCCCGCGCCGCCCTCATGGTCAAGGATCTGATCAAGAAGCTGGCAGAGACTGCGGGGAAGACCATCTTCATCTGCAGCCACATCCTTCCGATTGTGGAAGAGCTGTGTGACCGGATAGGCATCATCAATCAGGGAAGGCTCATCGCATTGGGCACAGTGGATGAGATCATCGCCCAGGCCAAGACGAAGACTTTGGAAGAAGCGTTCATCGCGATAACCGGCGGCGTTGAAGAGAAGGAGCTTCTGGCGTGGAGGGAGCAGAAGGGTGCCACTGCCTAAATGGCTTGTGGTTGCCAGGAATGAATATCGTATCCGCACAAGCAGGATACGGAAGATAAGGCCGTACTTCCCCTATCTCGTTATAGGATTGCTGGCGGTTTATGTAGCGTTCATCACGCCGGCGATTGTCAGCCTATTCATCGGTGACTTCCTTGCTTCCCTCCCACCCTACGCTCTCGTACCTATGATGCAGATCATACTCTTCATGGTCTTCTTCTACTTCATAATAATTCCAATCACGTACACGTTGAGAGAAGAACAGGCGGGACAGCTTGAAATCTTTCTCGCAGCTCCCATAAAACCGAGCGACATTCTATTAGGCGAGTTTCTCGGGGTAATGCCCATCTACGCCATCGCCATCACATTGATCACCGGCTTCTTCACAGCTGTCGCACAGGTGCACATGGATCTGGATCTGGTTCAGATAGCGATAATCATCATCATCTTCATCGTCACCTTCTTTTCTGCATTATGGATTGGCACCGTAATCGCCGCGGTCCTGAGAACAAGGCTTGGAAAGACCGCTCGTGGAAAGGATATTGGAAGAGCCCTTGCACTAGTAATCGCGTTGCCCATGATCGCAGTGATGTACGCGATTATGGGTGGAGGCTTAATCCAAGCCCTCATCGACCCAGGGACTAGCGGGATGGTTAGGGCTATTCTCAGCTTGTTGCCCAGTTCTTGGGGTGCTGAAATCTTCGGCGACTTCGCATCCGTGCCAGGCAACATCAGCGCCGTTGGATTGGTGACGCTAGCTCGATTTGGGGGCCTAGTCGCCTTCTTCGCAGTGGCGCTGTGGCTGGGTGCGAAGGTGGCTGACCGCGCTTACAGCCTAGAAGCCGTTTCGTTCGCATCTTCAAGGGCTAAGCCGGATGGCGTCTTCTACAAGACCGTCAAGTCTCTGGGAGGAAGCGGATCGTTCGGCACGCTTCTGGTATCTGTCTTCAAGGACTATAGCCGGAGGCTTGAGAACCTTTCCAAAATCTTCTATATGGTGGGTATACTCGTTCTGGTGAACATATTCTTCGGTCGCCCCGATGATCCTGAAGGCGCCTTGCTAATGCCCCAACTCATACTTCCGCTCCTCGCCGCTTTCGTGGCTGGCGAAGTTACGCTCCGAGGGAAAGAAGCCCTGTTCATTTACAAGAAGACACCGTCTGGTGTTGGAAGGCTTGTGAAGGCAAGGTTACTACATGGTTGGCTTGTGGTGGTTCCGATTGCAGCAGCGATCGCAGCTGTTACAGCAATCCTAAGTTCCCAACTTACCGTCATCTCTTTTCTGAGTAATGTTGGGTTGGTGGTGTTGACTGTTGCAGCCAACGTGGCCTTCGTTCTCGGCCTCTCCCTCTTGAACCCCGCCTTCTCGGACAAGTCAGGAAATTACGTGTTGAACCTGATGATTGTCATGCAAGGATGGGGCGGGCTGGTCCTAGTCTCAATAATCGTGTTGGGACGCGTGTTTAATCTCGGATTGTATCAAACACTGTTTCTTGTCACGATCCCGTTGAGTTGGCTGGTGGGGATTGTGTTCCTCTATCTTGGAAAGAGAAGACTGAGCAGAATAGAGTAGGCATTACGCGCGCATTTCAGTGAATGACTGCGTGCTTGGCCCAGATTCTGCATGTACCCTCTATAGAGACCATGCACGCGCCCCTTGGAGAGGGCGGCTTACAATCTTTCATGAAGAGTGGGCATTCCGGTGGGTTGATTTTTCCAATCATAACTAGGTGGCAGAGGCAGCCGGGTAGCAAGTCTCTGGATTTCCCGATTTTCACATTGTATTTTGCCCTCGCATCATAGGGTGCGAACTCCGGCTTCAGCGCGAGAGCCGATGAAGGTATCCTTCCCAGACCCCTCCAGCGTCCGCCTACAACCCTGAACACCTTTTCAACGATCTGCTGAGCCTTAACATTCCCCACCCACGTTACAGAACGCTTATACTCATTCTCCAATCTGGCCTCTCCGTCCTTCAGCTGCTTCAGGAGCATGGAAACTGCGAAGAGAACATCCATGGGTTCAAACCCAGCCACTATAGTCGGCATGTGATAGGCTTCTGGAAATATCTGATAGGGCTCAACTCCGATTATGGTTGAGACGTGGCCGGGCGCGATGAAACCGTCTATGTGCAGGTCGCCCACGCCGAGCAGCAGTTCCATTGCAGGCGGTATCAGCCTGTGGGAGACGAGAAAGCTCAGATTCTCTGGAGGTTTGTTGAGGACTTCAACGGCAGTGGCAGGCGCAGTTGTCTCAAACCCGATTGCGAGAAAGACGAAATCCTTCTCAGGCTCTTTCTCCGCCATTCTCACGGCGTCACTGACGCTATATACAACCCGCACGTCGCCGCCTGAAGCTTTTGCTTCTTGAAGCGAGCTTTCAGAAGCGGGGACTCGAATCACGTCACCGTACGTCACGATGGTCACATCGTTGAGTGCCAACATGATTGCCTCGTCAAGTTCTGCGGCTGGAAGAATGCAGACGGGGCAGCCAGGACCAGCTATCACCTTGACTGTTTCGGGAAGGAGAATCCGCAGTCCATGGTGGGTTATGGTCCACTCGTGAGTTCCGCAGACGTGGCAGAACTTGACTTCATGGGGGGGCGCCAGTTTCTGAATCTGAGCCACGATTCTCTTTGTTAAGGATGGGTCTCTGAATCTAAACTGTTCCTTCGAAGGCGTTGACAACGGTTACTTCACAACCAGCTTCACGCTTTTGATTAGGCACTCTCTACCGCCGATGATGTTGACTGTGCCGCCGCAGTTGGGGCACTGAAGCGTTGGAACTGGCATGTGATATAGGGGGTCATCTTTGGTGCTGAAGTTTCCTTCATAGCCGCAGCTGCTGCATTTCACAGCTCCATCCTTTGTCTCTATGAGTAGCTTGGAGTTCTCCATTATGGAGCCTTCCGTTAGGACTTTGTATGAGAATCTGACTTGTTCTAGACCGAGGAATGTGAGTTTTCCTATTACAAGATGTACCTCTGCTACTTTCTTCGCGTTATGCTTCTTGGCCTCGTCAAGAACATTTTTGACGATTTGAGATGTCATTGAGAATTCATGCAACACTGAACAACTCGCAAG
>CP070749.1:135659-140265 GCA_020348365.1 Candidatus Bathyarchaeota archaeon | reverse complement strand
AAACAGGTTACCGAAGAACTTTGAGACATAAGGGGAAGAGGGCTGAACCAAGACAAATCCTATCTTGGATGGAACAGAATGAATGGAACTATACTTGGAATGCTGACTTCTACCATCTCAGAGACAAAGCACTAATCAGTCTGATCTATCTGTTATGTGGAAGAATCGGAGAAATTCTGAATCTCGCAAAGGAACAGTTTGTAGATCAAAAGGACTTCCTGATTGTCAAGGAGTTTCTTGTTGAAAAGAACAGTGTGAATCCCATCAGAGATGATTGGGCATTACCAAAAAAGGGAACCCTTGCACCATTCACCAAAATCGTTATGGACTATATGAATCGGATTCCAAGAAAGCAGACAAAGGTTTTCAAGATCAAAAGACAGAGGGCACATCAGATTGTCAAACACATCACCGGAAAATGGTGTCATTACTTCCGTGCTATGGGAGAAGCATACTACATGAGAAGAGTATTCCGCGATCCTGTAAGATGTGCTGTCGCCTTGAGACTGCGAAGATCAGACACTCTAATTGAGTATGTTCCATTTGAATGGAAGGACTACAAAGATCAACTCTCAGCGTAATCCATTAAGTCAAGGCAACAGGAAGATTATGGTCTGATCGATCAGAAAACATCTCATTCAGGCAAAGAAGGAGATTCCAGCAAAGTTGCTTATGAGCTCTTGTTGATGCTTTTGTATCCGATTTAGATGAAAGGTAACCTTTCTACTGTATTACAAATTTGGTTTGAAGCGGCCTGTTCCCAGCTTTTTCAACAATGCTTTTGGTTTCCGTGTTGTTTATGTAGGCAAAAATCGGTCATCTTGCCTGTTTTTAACATATGCTCTGCAGCCTTGCGTGATAGAAGTGATATGAGTATTACCCATCGGCTATATGAACACCGATGGTCACCACGTTATTGTGTGAAGCGTTGTTTAGCATTTCTGGATACAGAAGCATCGCCCGACTTCCTCAAGCCTAGCTGTGTACTCACGAGTCCTTCATAAGATTTCGCGTCCCTCTCCAAACACCGCCATGCATGCATGCGTGCAAGCTTATATACGGAGGCTGGGCAAGGAAGGGCAAGTGCTATGAGATGGTAGCGAGCAAGTTTCTAGAACGCATGATAGGGTATGAACGTAGATCCTTCAGATTCGACAGGGCGATACTGGCGATTGGAGCTACTGAATATCACGGTGATCATCTTCCGTATGGTACCGACACCATGGTAGCCCATCAGCTTGTTAAAGAGGTGGCCAAGAGGATCGACGGACTACTAGTACTTCCCCCGATACCCTATGGTATGAGTCTACACTACGCAAAGTCTCCAATAGCCTTAACCTTAACCTCAGAGACGCTAACAAAGGTACTGAAAGAAGTTTTTGCATCACTCCTCAAACATGGAATTAGGAAGCTCTTAATCATCAATGGACACGACGGAAACATAGCTCCAATCGAAGTGGCAACCAGAGAATTCAAGTCAGAGCACCCAGAAGTGAGACTATGTGTATTGGAAGCATGGTGGACCACCGCCAAGGAGTTGCTCCCAAAGGGCACATTCGAGGTTTGGGAGGGACTTGGTCACGCAGGCGAAGGTGAGACATCCATAATGCTTGCTACAAACTCTGAGCTAGTTTCCATGAAACACGCGAAAGGTGCTGTGCCTGACTTGCCTTCTCATATCCAGATAAAGTGGACATTTGAGGAATTGACTCCCTACGGGGCAACCGGCGACCCGAGCAGGGCTACTAAGGAGAAAGGCGAGAAGATGATGAAGGTTCTCGTCAATCATATAGTATCCTTCATCAAAGAAATGGACAAGAAAGACTGGAAATATGGCTTGATAGATCATTGAGTCCGCCAATCTTCTCTTAATCCAAAGCGTACCAGCGTCGGGGCTTGGCTGCTTTTGTGCAGGTATTTTATATTAGAGTAGCAAAACATTGTTGAAGGAGGAATGGTGAAAAGACTGTGCGAGTGATTAATGAGAGTTTCACGTTCTCTACGGAGGGCGAGATAGATTTCGTTGATTTGACGGACAAGGTTAGAGGGGTTGTGCGCGAATCAGGCGTTAGAAATGGCTTGGTTCACGTGTTTGCCCCCCACGCCACAGGAGTCATCGTTCTGACCGAGTATGACTCGAATCTGCTGAATGATATCAGAAATGTTCTTGAAAGGCTGATTCCAAGACGCGCCTCTTACGGTCATCCGTCCAATGCGCATTCCCATCTCAGATCAATGTTCCTGTGCCCTGACCGGACATTGCCAATAGTTGACGGTCGTGTCACCTTGGGCACCTGGCAATCACTATTCTTCATCGAAACAGATGTGCACCCAAGGCAAAGGACACTGATAATACAGGTCCTCGGAGAGTAGGATATTCCGATACATCTCTCGCAGAGGCAGAAAAAGCAATTGGTATAGTGTGATATTTCGTCAATCTTTCTAGTTGGTACGATTTCCTTCGCCCGTCAACTACCCTTTCAGGGTTGGGGTACACGTTCAGAATATCGCTTGGTGACTCCCTTGAATCTGGAAAGTTGCTTCTTTGGTATCAAGAACAAAGGATTCGAAGTCATTCGATTTCTCCAACAACTCATGTGAATGGGAACTATTCTTGAGGTAATCATGATGGCTGCGACAACCGTGGAAGCGAATGGTCTCAAAACAATGCTTGCAGCGGAAGCGATCGGCCAGCGGGACAACTGAAAGCTTCTCCCAAGACCATTATAATATTCGAAATCCTTCGAAAACACGTACATTACAGAAGTGCACTTCCATCCATTGCAGAATAATTCAGTTTGGCCAGATGCAAAGCAGAGGTGTTTGTCTTCTTGACCTAGCTTGATTCTTCAGCGTTTTCTATTGCGTTATCGTAGGCTTTTCTGCTGGCGTCGCGCCATCTAGCCATATATGAGGCTATCTTCCCTTCGTTGGTCCAACCATCCGTGTCACCGTAGACTGCGTTGATTTCGCTTTGGGTCAGGTAATGTCCTGCGTAGGTGAAGTTGCCTACTGCGGGTCCATAATAGGGACTACTCATGTTAGCTTCCTCAATCGCATTCCAAGCTTGCGTTATCTGCACGTGCCTTTCCCCTATCCAAGTACGATAGTAGTCTCTTGTGATTTCTTGGAGGGTTTCGTTGTACTTATTAATCAGTGGGAATGTTGGGTCGAACGGGCCGAGTTCTGACGAAGGAGTTGCGTCTGAGCGTATGGGTAAAAGGTACCTTCCGATATTATCTTGGGCTTCGAGGGTTAGAATATAATCTACGAACGCTTTTGCTTCATCGATATACGTACCCTTATTGAGTATTGCAATAGGGTCGGGTTGTAGGATTGTGGCATCTAGATAGGTGAAGGCGATTTGAGGAATATTCAGTGCAGTTCTTTCGTATGCGTACGAATCTGGAACAGCCGCCAATGGCAAGTAGTCGTTGGAGACCTCCAAGGCGCTTTCGAACTCATCGGTGTCGTATCTTTCGATGAGAGCTGAGAGAGTGACGAGGTATTCCCATCCATTCGTCCAGTTCTTGCTCTGAAGTATCAGCATGATGAAAGGGGTCATGGGTTCTGACTCTGAAGGATCTACCATCGTGATACTTCCCGCGTAATCTTGAAGCGTTAGGTTGGTCCAAGTCTGGGGTATCGATAGATTGGACTCGACCAGACGATGCTCGTTATACATTAGTCCCACTCCGTGCAAGCTCGCCGCATACCAACGAGGAGTACTGTTGCTTGAGTCCATTAGAGGGTAGGAGTGTGTCAGGTTTATGTTGTCTCGGCGTGTTGAGTTGAAGGGGAGTAATCCATAATATGCTGCCTCAAAGAGGGAGAGCGGTCCGCCCCACCATATATCTGCTTCAGCCTTTCGAAAGATGGTTGTTGCCTTCTCAAAGGCGGTTTGTGGATCAGTATTGATAGCCGTTACCTCTATAGGGCACCCGTATTTTGGCTGCTCATGATACCATGCTTCAAAGCCAGCTACTATTTCATCAACCATCTCGTCTGGGTGAGTGTGGAGGATGCGAAGGTAGGTTGGGCGGGGTCTACCGTAGTGGTAATAGGTGGCGGCCGCGATGCTTACAGCGAAGATTGCAGTTAAGAAGATTATGGTGCATATGGTTGTTGACAGCTTCAGCATACTATATCACTCGTCAGTGGAAGCAATTGGAGAGATTTAAGTTAATAGTTTTCGGTTAACTTTTGCATACGTGCAGCGAATTGTTACGTGTCTGCTCCGCGTTAATCCTATTTTCCTGCGACTGTCAGTTGAGAAAGCTTCACCGTAGGCGAGTAGTTTTGACCGCTATTTCTCAAGTCGTTGCCGATTATCGCTATTCCGTCTTTGAGAATTTCGTAGAAATTCCCCGATATTACCACTCCTTTGACTGGTTTCGCAAGCTCGCCATTTTCTATGAGATATCCATGAGTTACTGTGGCGTTGAGGTTTCCGCTGACAGGGTTCGAAAGCCATTCACCTATAGTTTCTTCAATGTAGATTCCCTTCCTAGTCTCTTGGATGATCTCTTCAGGACTAGTCTCTCCGGGTTTCAAGATCAGGTTGCTTGGAGATGGTTGTGGGTTCATCCAATAGGATGGTCTCTGA
>CP070749.1:130814-135559 GCA_020348365.1 Candidatus Bathyarchaeota archaeon | reverse complement strand
TCCAGCGGATTTCGAAAAAGTCGTTGACGACAGAACTAAGCTTGTATCCATATCTCATATCTCAAACGTGTTAGGTGCGATTGCACCAGTCAGAGAGATCGCTGAAATAGCCCATGACCATGGCGCCCATGTCCTCATAGACGGTGCTCAGTCGGTTCCACATATAAAAGTGGACATTCAGAACATCGGATGCGACTTCCTTGCGTTCAGCGGACACAAAATGTGCGCACCAACTGGATCAGGTGCCCTATACATTAGAGAAGAGGTGATTGACGAGGTTGAGCCCTTGTATATCGGGGGAGGAACTATAGCTGATGTGGGCGTTGACTATTACGAGCTTAACAGTAGTTCTACTCGTTTTGAGGCTGGAACGCCGGCGATTGCAGAGGCCATAGGCTTGGGAGCTGCAACTGACTATCTGAGGAAGACAGGCAGGGAGAACATTGAGGAACATGAAGAGAAACTCACAAAACAAATGTTTGAAGGATTGAGCGAAATCTCGAAGGTTGAGGTCTATGGTCCCGAGCCAAGAGACAGAATCGCCATCATGCCTTTCAATGTTGGAGATCTGAATCATCATGATGTGGCTTTAACGCTTGATGTATCAGCGAATGTTATGGTTCGATCAGGGCATCACTGTGCCCTTCCTCTTACAAAAGATATAATTCGCAAACCAGGAACTGTCCGATCCTCTGCCTATTTCTACAATACGGCAGATGAGATAGATCGCTTTCTATTCGCAGTGAGGGAAATCGCTGGCAAACTTGCCAGATGAGGCATAAGATTCAATCATGAATGCAGATGTGGACCTGAGAGGCACTTGATTACTCAGTGCGCCCAGAAAGTTTCAACACTATCCTTCGAAGTGGGGGATGATTTCTTCGCTTATTAGATCGATAGCTTTTCGGACGTTGGGACCTATTGGTGAGCCCACCACAAACTGCGAAATACCAGACTTGAGAAGCTGAGTAATGCGTTCCATACACATCTCAGGTGTGCCACATACCGAGAAGGCTTCTATCATCCTTGAGGAGACCAGACCGAAGGCTTCTCCCCATTTGCCAGCCCTCAGAGCCTTGCTAATCTTCTCAGCCTTCTCTGGGTCGATGTCATGCCTCTGTAAGACCACTTCTGGACTGCCAGCCGCAACATAAGCCACAACAGGAACTGCTGCCTGAGTAGCTTTTTCTAGGTTCTCATGAATTGAAAACGACGTGTAGGCGGCTACATCCACATCTGCCAGTCCCCTTTCGGATCGTTCTAATCCCTTCTCAACGCGACCTACTGCATAGCTCACATCCTTGGGGTGCCCAGCATTTATCAACACTCCATCTCCCAGTCGTCCAGCCAATTCAAGCATCTTTGGACCCTGCGCGCCAATATAGATGGGAATCTCCGTCCTAGGCTTGAATAAGAACTTGGCATCATTCGTCCTGAAGATGTCGCCTTCGAATGTAACGCTCTTCTCACTAGTCATTCTTCTGACTATCTCGACGCATTCTTTGACTGCTGTAAGAGGCTTATGCATCTCCAGTCCAGTGGACTTGAGAGTTGTCTTGTCTCCTGCGCCAATGCCTAGAATCGCTCTGCCAGGCGCCATTTCATTCAACGATGCAATGGCTTGCGCAGTAACAACAGGATTGATGAGGTAGGGATTTGTGACTCCGGGGCCCAGCTTGATCTTTTCGGTGTAAAGCGCTGCCGCGGTGAGGGCAACGTAGACGTTGCGATTGTTGAAGTGATCTGTTATCCAGAGATAATCGAATCCCTTCTTCTCAGCTTGAATTGCGTAGAAGGTCGTCTTCCAGTAAGGCTCGCTCGGAACGAACTCAACTCCAAACTTGGCCATGTCGAAAGCCTCCCATGATTCTATTGCCTTACTGCCTTCCTTACGTCAGGCAACTGCATCTTTTCCTCCAGTAAGCTCATTGTCTTATCAGATTCCAGAGCAACCGCGGCCTCAAGAATTGCTGCAAGACCTAGATCGTTCGCTAGGGAATCATGTTGCCAGTGATGAAGTATCGTCTTGGCCAAGCCACTGGGCATTTTATCGATATTCTTCGATTTCAGAACATAGTTGACTAGTTTGTTCAGGAGTGTATCTCTTTTCTCGATGGGAACCATTTCAACTATCTTGCGATAATCCATATCAAACACCTTCCTAGATTATGTAGCCGTGGAGATTTTAATAATAGAGATTGTTTTTTATGTGTTTGGGAAACTTCAGTCATGCAATCTTCGATTCCGAATGAACTCACTCAGACGCTGAAGCGTCAAAAATACCACTTGGTTGGCGGCCACTCAGCCGTCAAACGGTGCAAGTGGCTCTACGAATCGCTCATCCATGATCGTCCCTGCTATAAACAGAAGTTCTATGGCATAAGGAGCCACCAGTGTGTTCAGATGACACCTGCCGTTGTCTACTGTACGCTACATTGTCGTTTCTGCTGGCGTCTACAGAGTGGGGATCTCCAATTTAGATGGAAGGAAACGGATCTACAGGAGTGGGACGATCCTGAGGAAATTGTGGAGGGCTGCATCAAGGAGCAACTAAGGATTCTGAGCGGATACAAGGGAAATTCCAAGGCACACCCAGAGAAATATAGAGAGGCCTTAGCGCCTGGACATGCTGCCATAAGCCTGTCAGGTGAACCTACACTGTATCCTCATCTGAATGGTCTGATCCAAGAATTCCACAAACGCGGTTTCACAACGTTTCTTGTCACCAACGGAACAGCTCCCCAAGCACTCTCAGAACTGGACGAAGAACCCACCCAACTCTACGTCTCAGTCTCCGCTTTCGATAAGGAGACGTATGCCAACACGTGTCGTCCCCAGATCCCAGACGCTTGGGAGAGACTGAACGAAACCCTCTCCTTGCTGCCAAGTCTCAAGTGTTCCAGTGTAGTTCGTTTAACCTTGGCACGAGATTTGAATCTGAAGCACCCAGAGCAATACGCACGGTTGCTTGAGCACGCCAACCCGACTTACGTTGAGCCGAAGGCCTACATGCACGTGGGCTTTTCAAGGCTGCGCTTAGGATACAAGAATATGCCGACGCACCGGGAAATCCGATCCTTTGCGTCTGAGCTGGCAGATGCGATGAGCTACAATATTCTGGAAGAGGCTGAAGAGAGCCGTGTGGTATTACTAAGCCGATTGGAAAAACCAAACAAGTCTTCAGGGTAACCCCTTAACGCGCTTGCAGGGCTAGAATCTCCACAGTTTTCATGCCCAAATAATCCTATTCTAGTACAGAGGCTAGCTCAGGAGGGCAACTGGAGAATTCGCATGAACATTCATCTGGTTTCTAGCCAAATGAACAGTATTGCTTCCAAAATAGCGGTGGCAGATAGACACTATGAGCATTCCATATTTCGAGAAAGGGGAATGCCCTTGTCATTCGGGAGGATCAACTCATTAATAGGTTACGCATAGAATAACCTCATGCAATTGGACAAAGTCTTCGGGTACATCGAATCCAACGCTCAAGGATTCGTCGACGACCTCAAACGACTTGTCAGCCAGCCAAGCGTCTCCGCGAAGAAAGAAGGAATGCAGAAGTGCGCGGAGACCTTGGAGGGGATGATGAGAGAAATCGGAATCTCTACAAGACTTATAACAGAAGAGGAAGGGAATCCAGTCGTATATGGCGAAATTAAATCAGAAACCTCACAGAAGACACTTCTCTTCTACAACCATTACGATGTTCAGCCGCCAGAACCGCTTGAAGAATGGATCTGCAACCCATTCAGCGGCACCGTTCGAGATGGAAAAATATACGGCAGAGGGACAGCTGACAACAAAGGGAACATAGTCTCAAGACTCAAAGCCATCCAAGCATTCCTGAAAACAGTAGGAGCCATACCACTCAACATCAAATTCGTAATCGAAGGCGAAGAAGAGATAGGCAGCCCTCACCTAGCGTCCGTCGTCAGAGCGAATAGAGACTTATTTTCAGCTGACGCTGCGATATGGGAGTTCGGTGGCACCGACCGAAGGGGCCGCCCCAACGTCTATCTTGGACTCAAGGGAGTGCTGTCAGTCGAATTGAGAGCTAAAGGCGCCTCCAGAGATGTTCACTCAGCAACTGCTCCACTAGTTCCCAACCCAGCATGGCGCCTTCTATGGGCGCTGAGCAACATCAAGGACAAACAAGACAAGATTCTTATCAAAGGCTTCTACGACAATGTTGAACCTCCATCGACTGAGGAGACCAAATATCTCAAAGACATCCCCTTTGAGGAGGAAGAGGAGAAGAAGTCGTTGGGATTGAAGAGTTTTCTACACGACGTCTCTGGACTGGAAGCTGTAAGGGCGCTATTGACCCAGCCAACTTGCACGATAAATGGCATCCTCAGCGGATACACCGGTCCAGGTTCGAAAACGGTTTTGCCAAATGAGGCTATGGCGAAACTTGACTTCCGCCTAGTCCAAAACCAGATGCCTGACGAAATCTTCAACAAGCTCGTGAAACACCTGAAAAACAGTGGATTTGAGGATGTTGACGCTATTAGGCTAGGCTCAACCGAACCAACAAAGACACCCATCGGCGACGACTTCGTGCAAACTGTCGCAAAGGCGGCTGAGAAGGTGTACAAGAATAAGGCGGTCATATATCCTACAAGCGCGGGCTCTGGACCAATGCACCTGTTCAGAAATTTGCTTGGCTATCCAGTTGTCTCTGTTGGATGCGCCCACGCAGAATCACGCGGGCACGCTCCAAACGAGAATATAACAATAGA
>CP070749.1:125959-130714 GCA_020348365.1 Candidatus Bathyarchaeota archaeon | reverse complement strand
ATGAGGTCTTCAGCCTTGCCCAATAGTTCGCCAGAGATTATCACAGCGGTTGTGGTTCCGTCGCCTACTTCATCGTCTTGGGTTTTAGCGACTTCCACCATCATTTTCGCGGCTGGGTGTTGGATGTCCATCTCGTCCAGGACAGTGCGTCCGTCGCTGGTGATCGTGACATCTCCGAAGCTGTCTACAAGCATCTTGTCCATTCCCTTTGGTCCAAGGGCGCTCTTCACGGCCTCCGCCACTATCTTGGCGGCCATTATGTTAGCGTGTTGAGCGTCCCTTCCCCTTGACCGGGATGCGCCTTCTCTTAAGATTAGGACAGGGGTTCCAGCTAGTTCTGTTGACAATGTCAAATTATCCTCCTTATTTTGCGAAACAGTAGAAAAGGACATTGAGATATAAGCTTTTCTAGACTAGCAGCCTGTAGGATTGTTAACGGCGTCAGAATCACATGTCAGCTAACAATGGCTAGGCGTGAGTCGCGAGCAGGCGGAAGAGGTTATTTTAGCTTCTTCTTGAGGTTCAGTGACATCCTTTTGAGTCTCAGCCTCCATGGTATTGCTCTCCCAAAAGGAGTGGCCGCCCCCTTCTTAATTGAATGCGCAACTTCGTCAGCCTCTGGGTCGGCGTTGACGAGAGTGTATGCAGAGCCTATTTCGGGGCCGTAATGAGCGTCACTTCCAGCGACCTGTGGAAGATTCAGACGAAAAGCGAGTCTTCGGCTTAGATGGGTTGAGATGGCAAAAGGGACGGTTGATGCGTTGATGACTTCGATAGCGTCGAAACTTTGGGGACCGCATGCTGCTCTTGCGACTTTGAGAAGAGCAAAGGGATGAGCCATCACAGCTACTCCATTGATTTCATGGATTTTCTGAATGGTCTGAGAGAGCGTTAAGCCTGAGGGAACGGGGCTCGTTACATTGAGTGCGAGGACGTGGCCTCCCAAGGTGGTCACCTCAATTCCTGGCACAACGATTAGACCCTTCTTCCCTTGGAGTTTCAGTGCACCTTCAACTGTGTCGTGGTCTGTGATGGCTACGCCGTCCAAGCCTCGCCTCTTAGCGTAGGCAGCCACCTCTCTTAGAGTAGTCACGCCATCAGAGGAGTAGCAAGTGTGGACGTGGAGATCAATCTTTAGAGCCAAGTTTCCCACTCAGAATGCCGTCTTATCTCGGTGAAACCGAGGATTAGCTAGTTGGTTAACCTCCGTAGTCTTTCTCTCTCTTCCTCAATCTTTTCATTCTCTACTTTCTCGAATAATATTGTTGGTTTAATGATTTTGTGCCCGCCTTCAATGGCTAGTTTTGATGCCCAGTTCCAGCGTTGTTTATGAACGGAATCTTGTAGGTTTAGTTGTTTCCACAGAATCTCTGTTGAGAAGGGCAAGTATGGTTCGAGCATGATTGCTAGGCTTCTCACGGCGTTAATACATAGATACAGACAGTTTTTTGCTTGGGTTTTGTTGGACCATGGCTCCTTGCCCTGGAAGTATTGATTACAGGACTTTGAGAATTCCACGATCTTTCTCAGTCCCCTGTTTAGTTCTATCTTCTTCAATTCCTCTCCAACATTCCCTGCTACATTCGCGATTTCATCTTTGAATTTAACGTCTGAAGCATCATACTTTCCCGGGTGAGGGACTTCTCCCCCGTAATTTCGCCAGATGAAGGTTAACGTTCTGTGAATGAAATTTCCGATGTTTGCTATTAATTCGTTGTTGATCTTTGCTTGAAAGTCTTCCCAGTCAAAGTTGATGTCTGAGGGACTGTGGGGGGTTATGCTCGCCAGATAATACCTCAAGTAATCGGCTGGAAACAGGTTCAGAAAGTCTCTTACGCTGACATACCAACCTCTGCTCTTCGAGAATTTCTCTCCATGAAGAAGTAGGTGGCCTCTTGTTGGGATGTACTCTGGGAGTTTGAATTCTTTTGCGCCCAGGCGCATGGCTGGTAAGAAGAGGAAATGGTGATACACGATGTCTTTTCCGATGAAGTGGTAGATTTTTGAGGCGTTCCAACGTTCTCTCCCATCAGCTTTCTTTTCTGAGTAGTATTTCAGCGTGGTGGAGATGTAGCAGAGGTGGTTGTCAAACCAGTTGTACAAGACTTTTCCTTCTGCTTCTTTGAGTGGGATGGGAACGCCCCATGGAATGTCTCGAGTCACGTCCCAATCTCTTAATCCTTCCCTGATCCAGCTGAGTACGTAGTTCTTCACTTCGGGCTGTAGCTTCTCGTTCTCTACCAGCCACTTTTCCAACTCGCTGGAGAATTCTGAGAGTTTGAAGAAGTAGTGGTCGCTCTCTTTGGTTGTTGGTTTGGTGCCGCATATTGCACAGTGGGGGTCTTTGATCTCCCCTTGAGCGAGGGTTCTTCCACACTTCTCACAACCATCTGAGTATTGTTCTTCTGCGTTGCAGTGCGGACACGTTCCGACCACGTACCTGTCCGGCAGGGTTTTCTCGCAGTTTCTGCAGTATGGCTGCGATACCCTCTTCTTGAAGATGAAGCCTCCCTCTTGCAGTTTCTTGAAGAAATACTGCGTTAGCTTCTTGTTTTCTCCAGAGCTTGTCTTGTGGAAGATGTCAAATGAGATTCCTAAATCCTTGAAGTCTTGACTGTAAGCCTTGTGCCAGTAGGCCACAAACTCTTCCGGAGTCTTCCCTTCCTTCTCAGCTTCAATCAGGATGGGGGTTCCGAAATCGTCTGTAGCACATACGTAGATTGCGTCGTCTCCTCTTAATCTGAAGTATCTTGCCTGTATATCTGCGGGTAGATATGTTGAAGTTATGTGCCCAAGGTGAATCTTCCCATTGGCATAGGGCAGCGCTGCAGTTATTACAATGTCAGCCAGCTTAACCACCACGTGAAGTTATTGAAGCGACAAGAAACAAGCTAAAGATACTATTTAAGTAAGTGGGAGCGGTGGCTGATAGCTCGAGCAGATACGCCTCAGCTTCTATTCGTGTCTTCTGCAAGGTTTCTGCAAATCAGATACTTAAATGCAGTGGGGTTGAAATCGCCTCTTCCAAAGATCATTTTATGTTTTTGTTTGCCCATGGTTTGATGATGATTTTGATGGACTCTTTGGCTTCAGCGACGAGCTTGAAGCCGAGACCAACCTCGGCTAGGCTTAATCTATGTGTGATCATGTCCTTCGCGTTCACTCTGCGAGTACGGATTAGCTCGATGGCCTCTGCAATGTCCCTGGGGCTGGCGGCGTATGAAGTGGTTAATGTTATCTGGTTGCTCCAGAAGTGGTTGAATGGAATACAGAAGTCCGTCCCTGGCTCTGTAGGAGCGAAGTATAGGATTGTGCCTGCGCTGTCAACGGATTGTAGAGCTTGAGTCAGGGCTGAGGGGGCTCCTGTGCTGACTATCACCCTGTCCGCCAACCTATTCTCGTTGACTTCGCGTAATCGGGATGGTACGTTTTCTTCCGCGTGTATTACAGCATCGGCTCCGAATCGTCTAGCCGCTTTCAAACGATTTTCGTTGATGTCTGTAGCGATTACTCGCGCTGCTTTTAGGACGCGGGCCAGTTGTATGTGGAGAAGTCCGGAGATACCACTGCCTATGACGAGCAGGGTGTGGCCGGGTTGTACATGAGCGCGTCTCTGGCCTCGGAGGACGCAGCCAAGAGGCTCGATGAATGTGCCTTCTTCGAATGATACGCCGTCTGGCAAAAGGAATGTGCCCCGGTCCATGTTTATCCCGGGCACCCGAACATACTCGGAGAAGCCTCCTGGGTCAAAGTTTGTGTTGTGCAAGGTCTCGCATGCTGTATGGTGTCCGCCTAGGCAGTATCGGCAGGTGTTGCAGGGAACGTGGTGGGACACAAAGACTCTATCGCCGGTTCTGAAGTTCTGGATTTTTTCTCCGGTTTCCACGATTTCCCCAGTCATTTCATGTCCTAAGACTCTTGGCGCCTTTCTGATACGATACCATTCCATCACGTCACTGCCACAGATGCCACAGGCCATGACTTTGACCAGTGATTCTTCAGGGCCAATTTTAGGCTTTGGAACCTCCTCTAATCTGATGTCTTTGTTGCTGTAGTACACTGCTGCTCGCATAATGCAGGCAACTACTATTTCTCTTCGTTCTTGAGGCTCAGAAATGATTCGTTCGCTTCTTTTGGCGTGGCGTTTCCATGAATGACTAGTCTTAACGCTTTGATCATAGCCACTGGATGCTTGTTCTTCCAGACATTCCTTCCCAGGTTCACGCCTATAGCGCCTCTCTGCAGGCCATCGTGGACAAATTCGAATACTTCAAGTTCAGTTTCCACTTTTGGTCCCCCCGCCATGACTACTGGGACAGGGCATCCATCCACTACTTTATCAAAGTTCTCACACCAGTATGTCTTCACCACTCTTGCACCGAGTTCAGCAGCGATTCTGCAGCATAGTGCAAGGTAGCGTGCGGTTCTCTTCTCCATCTCTCTTCCAACTGCGGTGACCGCCATGACTGGAATGCCATATTCTTCAGCTTCATCGACGAGTTTTGCCAGGTTCACTAATGTTTGATGCTCATGTTTGCTGCCTACAAATATGGACAGGCCTACTGCGCATACGTTGAGTCGAATGGCTTCATTTATTGAAGTGGTGATTCCTTCGTTGGATAGATCTCCGCCGACCATGCTTGTGCCGCCTGAGACTCTTAGAATAATGGGTTTGGCGCTTTTCGGATCTATGCAATTCCGCAAGACACCTCTTGTAACGAAGATGGCGTCGCAATGAGGAAGAAGTGGTTTAAC
>CP070749.1:121097-125859 GCA_020348365.1 Candidatus Bathyarchaeota archaeon | reverse complement strand
GTCTTTGCAGCAGACAAGACCGAACCAGGCGCCTTCAACTATCCTATGTTTCGTATATTTGCCGACCCAGCAAACACTGCAGGACTCGTAATCGACCCGAATCTGACGGGCGGCTTCAAATTCGAAGTTTTGGACGTCATGGCAAATCAGAAAGCCGTTTTGAAATGTCCTGAGGAGATGTATGAACTTATCGCTCTCATCGGAACTCCTGGACGCTATGTGGTTTCACATGTTTGGCGGGCTAGAGACGATGTCGTATGCGCTGCAACCAGCACAACTAGACTATCACTGATTGCAGGCAAATATGTGGGGAAAGACGACCCTGTCTCTGTAGTGAGAGCTCAGCGTGGTTTTCCCGCACTCGGCGAAGTCTTGGCACCTTTCATGCACAGCTATTTCGTTGAGGGCTGGATGAGAGGTAGCCACTGGGGGCCACTCATGCCGGTGGGGTTGAAGAACAGTAGATGCACCGCTTTCGATGGGCCTCCAAGGATTGTGGCTTTAGGTTTCCAAGTTGCCAATGGTGGAATCGCAATGGATGATGATGGTAGGCCAATGATAAGTGATCTGTTTGATGACCCTGCTTTTGATTTGGCTCGCCGCGAAGCCATGGAAATCGCATGCACTCTGCGTCGGATGGGCGAGTTTGAGCCTGCACGGTTGGGCGCAGAGGCTATGGAATACACCACTCTGCCAAAGGTTTTGGAGAAACTGAAGGACAGATTCGAGTCCACCGAGATTGAAGTCGAGACATCTGTGCTATCCCGAGTGCAAGCTAATAGGTGATGCTGTTGAGAATCGGATTCTTCGTTTGGGAATATCCTCCAACACTTGTCGGTGGTCTAGGCACATATGCTGAATACATAACTAGAGCGTTCGTTGGACTAGGTCACGATGTCACTGTCTTCACGCTTAATCCTGGAGATCTGAAGACAAGGGAAGTGTTCAAGGGAGTGGAGATTCATCGCCCCATGATTGCAGACGCAAGCAACGTGTTTCCGATGTTCGTCACGGAGGACCTGAAGAGATGGGGGACCAACATCCGATTCTTCAACGATCTCTTCATTTTCAACATCCTAGGCGCAACAAAGCTCATCAACCAACTGATCAAGAAGGAAGGCTATCATTTCGATATAGTGTGCGTCCACGACTGGTTGAGCGGCACTTCAGGCATCATCTCAAAGAACGAGACAGATATACCTATGGTCTTCCATGTGCATAGCACTGAATGGGGAAGAAGCGGTGATCGGGGCTCAGAGGTCGTGTCTCATCTCGAGTGGGCGACCGCTGAGGCTGCAGATCGAATAATCACAGTCAGCCACGCTATGAGAGATGATCTAGCTCGGCACGGCTGGCCCAGATCAAAGATCAGCGTAGTCTGGAATGGCGTGAGTCCTGAGCGGTATGATCCTAGGAAATGCCGTAAGGAAGATGTGGAGGAGCTGCGGGGGAAGTATGGCATCCAAGGCGATGAATGTATGCTCTTCTTCTTAGGGCGCTTGACTTGGGTCAAAGGTGTGAGAAACTTGGTTCAAGCAATGCCCTTAATCCTGGAAGCGTATCCAAAGACAAAACTCGTTGTTCTAGGCAAAGGAGAGCAGCAGAGAGACCTAATTGAGACCGCAAACAGGCTTGGAATAGCTGACGAAGTTATCTGCCGTTACGAGTTTGTATCAGAGGAAGAAAGGATTCTGCACTACGCAGCCTCCGACATCTGTATTTTTCCCTCCACATACGAGCCTTTTGGCATAGTCAGCCTCGAAGCTATGTCGATGGCGAAGCCATTAGTGGTGGGGGCTCATGGGGTAGTTGGGTTCCGAGAGCAAGTGATTCCATCAGGGCCAGATCAGAATGGGATTCACATCAACGGCGGCGATTCCGCTGACATAGCTTGGGGCGTGAAGCAGGTGTTGAAGGATCCAGAGCGGGCGAGGAAATGGGGTGAAAAAGGCCGCGAAAGAGTACAGCATTACTTCACATGGAAGAAGGCAGCTGAACAGACAATTCAAGTATACGACGCTCCAACCCCCAGCGCAGAGCAAGAATTATCTCTGGAGACTTGTGAAACTCTAAAGGCTCAAGCAGAGATATGAGAATGCGCGCACCAAGCCGAGAACTGGAAAGTATGATCCCATTTAGCTCTTCTTTTTTGCTTTGGTACTTTTCTTTCCTTTCTTGACAGTTTTCTTATTCTCTGTCTTTTGCTTCTCAGCTGTCTCTTCAGTCTGTTCCTCAGAACCGGGCTTGCCCATTTCGCCGAAGTAGAAGCGCGCGCGCAATTGATCTGCCAGCAGTGCGAGCATTATGATACCACATAAACAAAGCAGATTTAGTCTTAAATACATCAAAAGTCCATAGAGTACCACGATTGGTATGTCTTGGTTCTCTAAGAAAGCAAGGAATAGATTTGTAAAAAAGGCGTTTTTAATAAAGTTCGGGAATCTTTTCATTCAACCAAAGACTGACATAGCAAAGCTTGATATTAAATCACTCTTAAACAAAATCGCGGGATGCCTGGATTCTTCACCATTGGTCAAGAAAACTGAGACAATGAACATCGAAGTCGATGAACCATTCTCCTACCACACAAGACGGGACCCCAATAGAATTGGTTTTACACCTTTGGTAGTCTCTGAAATAGATATACCTATCAAGAATCAGCCGACAGCTGCTATGTTCTATTCTCTTTGGGGAAAGGACAATGTTGACACAAGAAGAAATTTCCGAGTTTTCTACAACGGTAGCATATATTCGATATCCAGAGAAGCAGATTATTCAAAACACATCCATGCAGGAGCACCAGACGTACGAGAAGTCTTCGCAAACTTAGTTGAAAAAGAAGAATCTTGGGAGATCGAGCGGATTCCACCTGTTCTACTCAGACAAAACATTTTCTTTGTATACTTGATCGAAAATGAAGACACACAACCATTTCTCCAGAGAATATTCGCAGAACCAGGTAATGTGTATCTCTATCTACCTGAAAGCGGAATGAAGTATTTCAACAGGTTACTAGCTAATTTCCTACACTTGGAATCAGTTGCCTTGGAACACTATTACGAAGCTATCGAGGAGCATGACAAGCTAGAGAAAACGATCAATAGGTTGAGCAATATGCATCGAACGATTCGAGATGTCATAAACAAATCTATGCAGCGTTCTTCTTTTGATGTATATGGGCATTATAAGCATTCCAAAGAACTCGAAAGATTGATTTCTCAACATTACTCAATCCTCGTGGATCACAGTATTAACTTGGCAAGCTTAAAGGAAAGAACTGAGACTGCTGAAGGTTTCATAGATGAGAGCTTTATCTTTCAGCATTTCAAGAAAGAGCTGATGGAAGAACTAGAGTACAAACCCTTGGACATGGATACATTATCAAAATGCGCGGGGTTTGCTCGTGAAATCATTCAAAAATCGTTCACTACTAAAGCGGCTTTGCTGGGGGCTTCATTGGGCATCATAGGCACGATAGTTGGAACCATACTATTAGATTTCATACGGGCGCAAATGGCATCACCGAATAATGGTCTGAGCATGATTTCGCAGATCTTGGCGTGCATCCTTGGCTAAAGATGGAAGTAGGGTAAGGACAGGCTTTGCCCAAAAAATCCTGAAAATCGCTGCGCGCGCGTTTGCGTCAAAGCAAATGTTACATGCGCTGAAATCTAGGTTTTCCTCTTAGACTGTCCGCGAGGTTCTCTCAGAGAGCAAACATAGATTCCATCTTTGAGTGCAAGCACAAGTGTTCTGCGCGTTCGATATGTTCGGATGTTCTTTCTCCGTGGCTTCCTTCTCGAGAGCGATTGCGTCCCTTGAGTTGCTAGAGGGAGACGTCCGGTTTCTCACCATTCTTGAGGATGCTCTATCGTTCCTACTGGGTCCTCCGCCTCTGAGGTTTAGTGGCATCGAACGGGTCGAACCATCGAACGTTGCCGAACACGATCGAACGTTCGATTTGATGTTGAATCCTACCCGAGGCCGCGCAGGAATGTTCTGGACAACTGTATTCAATGGGTAAATGTGAAGTAATATGCATGCATAGTCCAGATTAGCTTGAAGCTCAGTAAACACTATGGGGTCATCTGATGCACTTGGGCATGAGAGGTCGTACTGGCCACGTTTTCCTAACACTTTGCATAATGGGAGTGTTTGCAATCTTAAGCTCTACAATGTCCAAGAACCCTGTCTTGAAGCCTTTCGCTAGTAGTCTCGAAACCCCCGAAGGTTTCTGGATGGGTTTTATCGCTTCAGCCTCGACCATCCCCGGAGTCCTGGTCAGCTTGCCAGCTGCATCTCTCTCAGACATTCTTGGCAGAAGGAAACTCTTGTTGGCATCCGCCGCCGTATTTGCATCTGCCCCCTTCCTTTATCTTCTAGTAACAGTTTGGTGGCAGCTTGCACTTGTTCGTTTTTATCATGGTTTTGCCACGGCGATTTTTGTTCCAGTAGCTGAAGCATCAATCGTCGACTTGTTTCCAGCAAAGAGGGGAGAACGCATATCCCTTTTCTCCTCAGCAACAGCCGTTGGGCGGGGAATGGCGCCTTTTATAGGCGGTTACATCCTCTTCGCAACGAGCTATACTTACCATTCGCTATATTTGGCAGTAGGAATTGCCGGGGTTACATCTTTCTTGACGAGCATACCCTTCTTGATCGAGAAGAATCACCCGGTCGTTCACGCCAACAATCCGAAGAGGGCCATGAGAAGGGTTATGCGTGGATGGAGAACTGTTGCTGGAAATCGAAACATTTTGAT
>CP070749.1:116233-120997 GCA_020348365.1 Candidatus Bathyarchaeota archaeon | reverse complement strand
TAGTTCTTGGACTACCAGCAACTGGAGCAACCGCCACAGCTGTCTCTTCTCGGTATGTGTCTGCTCTTGTGCGTTTCCAGTTCGCTTTCTGTGTTGAAGGTCATGTTACAGACTTCACATTTATGCTCAGCCATTCGGCTCATCTCAAAAGAATTATGACATACGTCATATTTAAGCGTTACCCGCTCGAATCTGCAGTCTAGCCCGGGAATATCCCTCAGTTCACGGCGTGTTTTCGAATGTAGCTAGCCATCTTCTCAGCCCAGAGTTCGAGATACTCTTCTCCCTTCTCAGCCTCTGCCTTCCGGGGATCCCCAATCACGCCGATCTCTGTTAAGGTCTTGATCCCCTGGCTGAGCACATGATGTATCCTGTCATCGATTCTTCCTACGAACCCTTCTTTGGCGCGCTCCATATTCACCAAGTCTTTGCGTATTGCCAGAACCATCGACGTTTCCGACTCGCCTGCGTGGGCGCCGGACTCGCCTGCTGGAATTCCATGGTGTGAAGAAGCTTCATGAAGGAAGTTGAGAAGGCCATCAAGGTCAGTGTAGGCTATGACCTTGGTATCCCTGAGGTTTTGATCGAGTTCGCTAACCACCTCACGTACAGCTTCGAAGTTGCCGCCATGAGACGGTAATATTACGATGTTCCTGAAACCGTGTTTTGCCAGGCTGATGCAGTAGTCGCGAACCAGGGCTTTCAATGTCTCTGGTTTCAGACTGATTGTTCCAGGAAAACCCATGTGATGTTCAGAGCATCCCACATTCATTGTGGGTGCTTGAAGGCTATTGCCGAGTTTTCCAGCTACCTTGCGGGCCAACATTTCACCAACCAAAGAGTCGGTGCTCGTCGGCAAATGAGGCCCATGCTGTTCATTTGAGCCCACCGCGAAGACGACGGTGTGAAAACCGCTTTCCAAAGCATCTCGTGCCTCAACCCAACTCATCTGAGAAAGTGAAATCCTGCCACCCATCCATTTTACCTCAAGCGCCAGTTAGGGCGGTCTCCGCATAAGGCTTTTGGCTTTTTTGACCGCATATTGCATGAGATGGCGCAAATGAATGCAACTCCTTGAAGATGAGAACTCCGCTGCATGCGCGTCTCCACTTTCCTTTTCTCCAGCGCAAAAGGAATTTAAGCCAGCATCATTCCCTCTTGAGAGAAAATCCGTAGAGTGTATACTCGATGAGAGAAGAAGTGAGCAGGACAGATATTGAGGCAAGTTCGTTTCTGTCCAAGTCTAAGGATTACCTCCGCAAAATGGGTTCATTCAGTCCTAACGCCAAGCTATTCCTAATCGGCATCATTCTCTTGAATGTGAGCGGAGGAATCTGGGGCGTAATCTTCAACCTATACTTACTCGATGTGGGATTCCGGAAGGACTTTGTGGGCTACATGCTTTCAGCGGGGGAATTGGCAATGGGACTAGGAGCATTGCCCGCGGGGCTGATATGCGACAGATTAAAACGGAGAAGGAGTTTCCTGCTTGCAATCTTGAGCGGAACAATCCTGAACTTTGTTCAAATATTCACTCTGGACGGAACCACTCTATTGATCACTAGCTTGTTGAACGGCGCAGTCTCAAACGCGCTTTACATAGTCGCTTGGGCCCCATTCATCGTCGAACACAGCAGTCCAAAAGAGAGAGTCTACCTCTTCAGCATGTCTTCCGTTCTCGGATGGGTTTCCGGAATGGTCGGAAACATCGTAGGCGGTGTTCTGCCCGAAGCCTTCGCCACCCTTCTTAACACAAGCACCTCGGACTTCTTGGTTTCGAGAATGACTCTGATGTGTGCCTTAGCAATCCAAGTAGCTGGCTTGGTTCCTCTATACCTTGTAAAGGAGACCATGGGAGATTCATCTGAGCAATCGAAGAGTTTCTCTTTCAGGAAGATTAGGAGCCGTGCAACAATAGCAAAACTCGTCTTCGTGACAGCGCTTATGGGATTGGGCTCAGGGTTCATAGTGCCACTATTCAACGTATTCTTCGAATCAAAACTTGGAGCCAGCAAGGCAGAGATCGGGACAATATTCGCATTTGGTCAAGTGGGCGTTGCAGCTGGAACGCTTCTGATGCCCGCAATGGCTGAGAAGCTTGGCAAAGTGAAGACGGTATCATCAGTTGAACTGCTCTCAATCCCGTTCATACTCGCCATAGTGCTTTCGCCAAGCCTAGCTTGGGCAACAATGCCATATATTGTTCGAGGGTCGCTGATGAATATGGTTGGTCCACTCAGGGACAGCTTTTCAATGGAAGTCGTTTATTCAACTGAACGAGCAACCACTTCTGGCTTGAACGGAATGTTCTGGAGCATCCTTAGAGCAGGAGGAACCGCAGTTGCAGGGGGAATGATGGAAGGTGGAGACTTCTTCTCACCCTACTTCCTAACCACCGTGCTGTACGCATCTTCAAGCATCCTCTATCTATTCTTCTTCTCAAAGACAAAGCCCGTGGATAGTCCGGAGAACACGTGAGTCGGTAGGATAGCAAATTCCCATGCGTGCGCGGAATTAGTCCAGTGATTCTCAAACGAAAAGAGAGATATTTCACATGAATACATTTGATGACTTAATCAGAGTAGTGACGTAGGTGGTCATTTGAGGAGAATTCCTTCAACAATGTCTACACAACACCCAGATAATGTTGCGCTTCCGTCTTGGGTGGAGGAGGAGATGATTGCAGGAGAGTCTGAAGTACATGAGACTTACTTCGCGTTTGAAGAATTGAGATGCGAGGAGCAGATGTGGGATTGGGAGGGGAAGGACGTTGATCCGAACATAGTGAGAAAGCTCTTGGTGAATCATCCAGATTATTTCAAGGATCATCTCTTGGGCAGAGACGTTTTTCTAACCTACCGAGTTCCAAACCCTTCGGTGGAAGTAGCCGAAAAGAAACTCCTGATAGAAGCCCTAGAGTCTATTCCCCGCTGCTACGATGTGGCAGAGAAATTCTACGGCAAGGAGATATGCGCTCCAGTCTTCGAGGTCATCGTGCCATTCACAACCAGCCACCTTGAACTACTGAGAGTAACCTCCTGCTACAGCAAGATAATCGTGGGGAAGGAGAAGATGAAGCTCTGCGAAGTCGAAGATGTCTCAGTTGAGGATTGGGTTGGCGGCTTCAAGCCCAAGAGCGTAGAGATGATCCCGCTGATAGAAGACAGAGAAAGCCTATCCAACATTGACAGGATACTAATAGAATACATTAAACAGTTGAAACCAAAATATCTGCGAGTCTTCTTAGCAAGATCTGACCCCGCTCTAAACTACGGACTAATCCCGGCCGTACTCCTCGTGAAACTTGCACTCTCCAAAATCCAGACCGTATCCAAGGACTACGGGGTAAGAATGCTTCCAATCATAGGCACAGGGTCACTCCCCTTCCGGGGACATCTTATGCCAGACAACCTTGACAATTTTCTGAGAGAATATGTTGGTGTCAGAACCGTTACCATCCAGTCTGCCCTGAAGTACGATTTCGACACCAGCACCGTACAGAAGACTGTAGAGATATTGAACACAAAATTGAGAAGAACGGAAGCGAAGGAGATGAGCGATGAAGAAGCGAGAGAAATAACAAGCATCATCAACGCTTTCACCGCAAATTACCAACATAAAATCGAGGAACTATCTGAGGTCATCAACTACATAGCCAAATACGTACCGAACAGAAGAGCTAGAAAGCTCCACGTCGGTCTATTTGGATATAGCCGGGAAGTAGGAACCACTCAACTGCCTAGGGCGATTAAATTCACTGCAGCCATGTACTCGCTCGGTATCCCTCCAGAGCTTGTCGGCGCAAGTGCTCTGGCAAACCTCTCCGAGAAACAGTTGGAATTGCTTGAAGAGCATTACGTCAACTGGAGAGACGACCTGAAATTCGCCTCATTATTCCTTTGCTGGCAGAATCTAAACTATCTGATGGGAGAGAAGGAGATCGTGGAGAAGGTTACAAAGCGGTTTAGGCTGACAGAAGTGATCCCGGAGATAATGAAAGACTTGGAATTACTAGAGCAGGCGACAAACATCGGGTTAGGACCAAGAAACCTAGACCATCGAAAACATGAAAACATAGTGAATAACATCCTCATTTCTTTGGCCAAAGACTCAGAGGAAGTGACGAGATACATTATAGAAGCGGGAAGGATAAGACATTCGCTTGGCTGAGAGAACATCTCGTCCAACCAAAGAACTACGAGTTCGATTTCGCACAGATATAGAATGAATCAGGCTCAGTGTGCTCAAACACCTGTCTTTCAATCATGAAGGCATTGTTACGCGCGCGCGGCTGAATGGGAGTTCAGCTGAGCAAGAACAAGCTCGTAAACTCCCTATCACCCCTTTTTTCTGCAATGCTTGGATTGACACAGATCTCTCTCTGAAAATGTTCCTCATCTTCACGAGATTTCACCAACCCCTCCTCAGTGGAGGAATCAGCTCGCTAGCGCTGACGGAGTCCACAAATCTCACGCGGAAGATCAGCGTCATACGCGCGCTCAAGGGCGACTATAGGTTTTCGGAGGGATAAAGACTTAATCGAGACCTTGTGACTAGTCTTTAGAAGATGAACACCATCAAACACATAGCTCTCCAACGTATCCACACCCTCTTTCACCTTGCAAGAGAGACTATTCACGAAGATCCTAAGCTGGCCCAACGCTACGTCGAAATCGCGAGAAAGATCGCAATGAGAACCAGAATCAGATTGCCGAGGGAGTACAGGCGACTTGTTTGTAGACACTGTAAAAGCTTTATCTTGCC
>CP070749.1:110978-116133 GCA_020348365.1 Candidatus Bathyarchaeota archaeon | reverse complement strand
ATTGAGCCTCTCTCCCACCTGCCAATAATAAAGGATTTAGTGGTAGATTTCACCCCATTCTTTAAGAAGTTCTCGAAAGTCAATCCGCTACTGATAAAAGCTCAGGAAGAACTCAAGAAGACCACTGAATTCATTCAGACCCCAGATGACTTCAAGAAGTACTGGGACAAATCAATCTGTACAAAGTGTTCCCTCTGCTACGCGTCTTGTCCCGTTGAAATAGATACCCGATTCCTTGGACCTGCCAGCCTAACCACCAACTACAGATTCATCATGGACACTCGCGATGAAGGCCTCAGCCAGCGATTGAAAGATGCATCTGAAACCATATGGTTGTGCACCTCATGTGCTTCTTGCACATTGAACTGTCCCAAAGAGATCGACTGTGCAGGCGCACTTGATGACGAACGTGGCCTTATTGTGGAAGATGGAATGCTTGTACCCCGAATCGCAAAGGATGTTTTGAACAGCGCACTCAAGTATCACAACCCTGTGCGCATGGCTCCAAGAAAGAGGGTGGAATGGAGTGCGGGTTTGGAGATCAAGGAACTTCCAATCGTTAGAAAGACGGATATCCTATACTTTGTTGGTTGCTTGCCCTCCTATGATGAGAGGAATCAGGAGATAGCTCGGTCTATGGCTCAACTATTTGGGAAAATGAACCGTGATTTTGCCATTCTGGGAAATGAAGAGTGGTGCTGTGGAGATCACGTATTAAGACTCGGCGAAAAAGGACTTTTTGAAGAACTCGCAGAGCATAATATTTCCATGTTCAAAGAATACAACTTCAACAAGACTGTAACTCTATCACCCCATTGCTATTACGTCTTCAAAAACGAAAAGCCATACACGGACGCCAGAATCAACACTCAACACCACACTCAGTTCCTCGCAGAAGCCATTGCAAATGGAACACTCAAGCCCTCCAAGGCAGTTGGGAAGAAAGCTACCTACCATGATCCCTGCTTCTTAGGCAGGCGAAGTGATATCTACGATGAACCAAGAGAAATATTGAAGTCGATACCAGGATTAGAACTGGTTGAAATGAAGAGATCAAGAGAAAACAGCTTTTGCTGCGGTGGCGGGGCTGGAAGAGTTTGGACAGAGGAGGCAACACCTGAGAATCGCCCCGGTGTAGAGCGGGCTAAGGAAGCAGTTGAACTCGGAATTGACACTATAGCCACTGCCTGCCCTTTCTGCATAACAACACTGGAAGATGCAGTGAAAGTCTTAGACGTGGAAGACGAGATCATAGTAAGGGACATCTCAGAATTACTCATGGAAGCGATATAGCAGATACAGCTCGCAACTTGTACGAGCAAAACTTGGCAAACGAGAAGCCCATGATGAAGACGATTCTAAGGCGGCTTCAACAACAGAATTGAAGAGGATGCGTGTAAAAATAGCGCTCTCCTTTCTCTTTCAGCAAAATCTAGCATAAAATGCTAATCAAACACGCATCCCAAATCTGTCTTCTACATAACAGCATTTTAACTTTATGGAAGATTCTTCTATATCAAACCAAGACAGAGAATATGCTTGTTTCAGGTCACAAGTCTGGCTGTTATATTCTTCACAACCTTTGCAGGGGCATCTGTTCTTATGCCTCTGCTGCAAAAACTGGTTGACGTAGCTTCATAACCGGAGTTTCTTAGCTTCTCCATCACTTCGATTATGGGTGGGATCGGGAGATCAAGTTTATCACAGATCTTGTCGGTTACATAATATGTTGGAGACGCTTCGGCTTCGTCTCTTGACAAAGAGAGTAGTTTTAGGATAATCTTCTGATTTCTCAGATTCCTCTCTTTAAGCTCCTTAATCATCAGAGCGCAAAACTCCTTATTTGATGTCTTGCCCAGCCATAGTGGACCGGCGGCGCTGACTTTTGCGCCACATTCAATGCACTCCTGCCTTGAAGAAGAAATGATGCCGCTGGATGTTTCTCTGTGAAGACAGGTGAAGCAGTGAAGAATGTGGCCAATCTTTTGGACACTGATGTCGGCTCGTTTTGCGCCGTAGTTTGCGATGGCATACACTCTAATGTAATGGTCTGTGCTGTGACTAAGCAATACTCTAACTCCCATCCCATGCTTCGCCGCCATCGTCGTTAAACATCCTGTCAGAAGGCGAACGGCCAACTCGTGACAATATTCGGTCCTTAAAGGTCTCCCACCATACTTCCGTATGCAAGCTCTTGGATGGACACCGCACAGAGGAGCTAGATCCGTAGCGGTTAGAGCCAGGAAACCGTGATCGCGCAAAGCTCTGATGGCGGAGTCTATGTACGCCACAGGAGAACCGAATGGATCGATGTCGATGCAATCGAACCTTCTACGGGGCGCGGCATAGCTACTCAGAAGGAGATTCGCGTCTCCATTCGCTACTGAAATACGATCGCCTAGATTGTTGCGTTGAACATTGAATTCTGCAAGCCTGACCGCCTCTTCATTGATATCGTTCAAAACAATTCTGCTAATGCCTTCAACTTCCAATGCAAACCTTACTCCCCGAACACCACAGCCACTCAACGGTTCACAAGCAGCAATTTTCTTGTCCCGCATTTTTTGGTAAGCTTGCAGCGCCAAAACCGCCAAGTCCCTGTTCAGCTCCATGATGGGGTTATAGAAGACTGGGGCCTTGGAAGGAGCGTATTCCCAAGGTTCATCCACAAAAGCCTCAAGTCTGGGCGCCACGAAGCTGATCTCTCCTTCCCTCACGACCTCCGTGGGGAAACTGAAGCTAATTTCCGCCTCCTTCAAAGCTTCGCAACCGTAAACTCCTTAATGGCATCCTCTAAAATAGTTTATGAGACCAAGAGTTATATGACTGACAAGCTGAAGCGGGTTGTGTTGTTGACGGGGCGATCTGGCGTAGGTAAGACTAGCCTTCTGCTTAATGTTTTGGATATTTTGAAGGCTAAAGGGTACAAGATTGGTGGTATGGTCAGCCGTGAGGCTCGAGAACATGGAGTTAGGGTGGGATTTGAAATAGTTGACCTTGGAACTGGAAGGAAAGGCTGGCTGGCTCACACAAAACAGTCAACTGGTCCCCGCGTAGGCAAGTATCGAGTCAACTTGAGTGACTTAGACACCATAGGCACGAGGTCCATTGTCAACGCTATCGAGAACGCCGACATAATCGTCGTAGACGAGATAGGTCCAATGGAGATGTTTTCATCGGGCTTCAAGGAAGCGGTGATGAAAACCTTGAAGAGCACAAGAATGATGATTGGAACCCTCCACTACAGAGTACGCGACCCATTGATCAACGCCCTCAAGGCAGACGAGGACACGGAGATTCTTGAAATAACGCCTGAAAACAGAAGAGGCCTCCACACAGTTCTTATTGACAGAGTCCTCCAGTTCATGCAAAGACAACCATGAGGCAGCTCTTTATCACAAGGTGATCAACATGAAAGTAGCGGGGATCGATGACGCCGGTCGCGGAGCAATAATAGGCCCTCTAGTCATAGGTGGAATTCTAATCGCGGACAAGAATATACCCAATCTCGTGGACATCGGCGTGAAGGATTCCAAGCGCCTAGGTACAAGTAGGAGGGAATATCTCAGTGGAGAAATTAAGAAGCTAGCTGTTGAGTGGCATGTTGTAGAGCTGTCTCCAAAGGAGATCGACAATGTTGTTGAAACGGGAAGGAAGCTTCATAAATTGAACCGGCTTGAAGCCCAAACTATGGCCAAGGTGATAGAGGCTCTGAAACCCGATGTAGTTTATGTCGACGCTTCAGATGTTGTGGCTGATAGATTTGGGCGTCATATTGCTGAAAGACTTTCTTTTGAGGTTGAGATAGTGTCAGAGCACAAGGCAGATGAGAAATATCCCGTAGTCTCTGCAGCTTCAATCATAGCTAAGGTGGAACGCGACGAGGCCATTTCTAGACTTCGACAAGAATATGGAAACTTCGGCAGTGGCTATCCAGCAGATTCTAAAACTCTCCATTTCTTGGAAGAGTGGATTGGCAAGTTTGAGTACTATCCTGATTTTGTGCGAAAGTCTTGGAAGCCCGCGAAAAGACTGAAGAGCAAGGCGAAGTCAGCGCAGACAAGGCTTCTTTAGAGTTTTGAGATGAACTCTTTCGAGTGCTTTACGCCTTCCAAATCTCTGTGATGAATCAATGGTATGTTCCTGTTTGGGATTTGCTGGCCATCTGTTATGAAAATCGGCTGTGCATTCATGACTTTGCTTATGCTCATAATCTCCTCGGTTCTCCGGTCGATGTTCCGCTCTTTTTCGTCTGAGACTCCGCCGATTATGTTTAGCGGCTCGTCGAGAGATTGAGCTATGAAATCGAATGGGGCCCTCCTCATGCAAGACACTTCAAAGTTTATTTGAGCAAACTTGTTGAGAACCTTCTGTAAGAAGCGATGTCTGGTAATTATTCGCTTGGCCGCGGCGAGGAAGCCCTCGTTTTGAGAGTTTGATTGAAAGATGTCGATGGATTCAACCAAGGGGACTCCTAAGGTCCATTCAAGGTTGTACGCGACAGAAACTGAAGCCTTCGCCATATTCTTCTCATAACCATAGAGCGTTCTTCTAGAGATTCCTATCATATCTGCCAGTTTGCCGATGGATAATCCAAGTCTTTGCCTCCTTTCCCTGATTCTCTTCCCATGGAGTCTGACGTAGTAGCCTCCTGGACCCGCCTCCACAAGAGGACGCATCCCGTGAAGCGCGGTATCTTCAAGCGTTTTCGGTGTAATGGTGTAGATGTTATATCGTGAATAGACGGTGTCGTCTTCTAGAGGCTTTTTGCGATTTTCGGCGCAGATGAAGAATGGAGTTGCGGATAAGCATTCAGAGATTGCTTGTAGTTCAGTGGCATCTTCTGTGGAGACGTTGCCAATGTTCACGTAAACTTTCATGAGTGCAAGTTGCTCTTTCTTTCGGACAACGAGATCGAAGCAACTAGGTCTTGCGACACATCTCTCCGAAATCTGAAAGCCTGCTTCTTTCAGAATGGATTCGGTGGCGGTCAGAACCTCCGTCCGCTTCATCATCTCCCCTCAATCCAATGAAACCATGAAAAGAGTGCAATATAAACCTACTTTTTGTGACTGTTAAATTATGTTTTGAAACTATATTCTACAGTATTAACTGCTACGTCATTTGGCTACAATCGTTGCATGTGCCTTATCAT
>CP070749.1:105722-110878 GCA_020348365.1 Candidatus Bathyarchaeota archaeon | reverse complement strand
GGGTCTTATGATGTGGAAGCCAAACAAAAAAGAGGATTTGGTTTTTATTAAAGAGCTTATTGAATCCGGCAAAGTAGTACCTGTTATAGATAGATGTTACCCGTTAAGTGAAGTTGCTGAAGCTCTCCGATACTTCGAAGAAGGACACCCCAAAGGAAAAATAGTAATAACTGTGGAACATAACAAAGCCTAACAAAGCGCGGGTGCGTGAACATCAGGAGTATGCTCCAGAAACCTAAACCACCTCTTAGCCATAACTCAACAGCTTCTAAACAAACATTACATCCATCTATTCTGCCTTCTCTGCCAAAAATCTAACGGAGCTCGCTCTTCCAAGCCGCTGGCAGTCGTTGTCCATAAAAGATCTCCTTTGCGCCAAGAAATGTGCCGAGGTCTTCCACTGCATTAGCCACTGCTCTGGCAGTCTCTTTTGATTTTGGGGCGTTAGGCTCCGCATAGACAGCGTTGATCGTCAACTCTCCTCGCTTACGATTCATAACTGGATCTAAACGCCCGATTAAGCGATCACCATGCAAGATAGCCATCACGTAACAGCCGTACTTGCGTTTAGGCTCTGGCACGTAAACCTCAAAGCGAAAATGGAAGCTAAATAGACGCTCTGTTCGCTGGCGATCGCAGATTAGATTATCGAAAGGTGAGAGTAGAGTCGTGCGAGGCTCCCAATCACCAGCGGCGAGTCGGTCAAGCAAAGGCTCGTCACTGGCATGAATGAACCATGGGCCGCGCCATACACTGTCGCCCTCTCGAATCTGCACTCGCTTTGTACAGCCCTCAACCTGAAGCTCGGCTAGGATATCATTGATGTTAGGGCATCCACCGCGGATGTAATGCTGTTTGATTTGTTTCGCACGTGCTACTCCAAGGGCTCGCAGTGACTTCTGCGCAACACGACGGAACACCTCCCTATCAGGCAGCTGCTCTCTAGGTGTCCATTCAGGCAAGAAACGCTCTGTTAAATCCCATACTTTCCTATTCCCCTCCCGCCCAGCAATCATAACTTCACCTTGAGCCCAAAGGATGGTAAGCATTACGTGAACGTTACGTCCAGCAGTCCATCCGGTGGAACGCCAATCCTCAACGAACTTGGTTTCCAAAGCATCCGAGAATAGGGGGCCCTTCTGCTTGAGCTGGGCAAGAATGTGATTGCGAGCTTCTCTGTTCTTGTCAACCCAGGCGCGAATCCGCTCAGCCCAACGTCGATTACCCGTGGCAAAGCCCCGCTTCATCGCACTGAAGATTGGATGGTCCTCTGTGAGCACAATTGAAGTGGTCTGCGCCCAGTCTTGAAAGAGCCGCCGCTCTTTCCATAAGAGCCTGTCGAGGTCCGCCCGGTCGTATAGTCCCAACCGGCTCCACAACACCAACAGATGACTCTGCGCCACAATTCTCATCGGGTCGAACTGCACATAACCAAGATCACGCAAGACCTCCATAATACCTTCAGAATCAGCTGGCGGACGCGGACCTGCTAGACGCTGACGCATTACAGCCAGACGACGGGCCAGCCGCGGAGATATGACGCGCAATTCACTCATGGAGATTCCAACAATATATCTATCTAATCAGACTCTTCTGCCTTCCACTCATTTCCCTCACTAACCCTTCCAGAATTTATATGGCTTGTCAGAAACCCCACATCTACGCGTACTGGTCAGATTCAGAAATTAGATCCTGCTTGCGATCCATTTAAGTTGCTCTTCCATACATGCTGTAGAGGGAACTGGCTTGAACAATCAGAATGTCTTCAGAAAAGATGGAAAAGCATTGGTAAGCCGGGTTACGGCGTCAGTTGACATAGAAGAGTCTGTTAAGAAAGCTGTGGATTTGATAGGTGGATTCAAAAAGGTCATTGATCGCGGAGACAGAGTGCTCGTGAAGCCAAACTTCAACAGCGACGACCCCTTCCCCGCCTCCAGTGACCCCGAGTTTGTGAAGGCCGTCGTCTCCTTGCTATATGAGAGCGGCGCGTCCAACGTTGCCATATTCGAGAGTTCTGGCAGGCCTTGGCTGCCCACGAAGAATGTTATGGAGAAGACAGGCATGTTGAGTGCAGCTGAAGAGTGCGGTGCCGAGGTGAAGATTCTCGACGATCGAGATTGGGCTGACACAAAGATTGGGGGACAATACTGGCAGATGGTTTCGATAGCGAGGGACGCCCTTGACACGGATGCCAAGTTTATCTGGCTTCCCTGCATGAAGACCCACAAAAACGCCCGCTTCTCCCTGAGCTTGAAGTTAGCAGTTGGCCTTCTAGAGTTCAGCCAGCGAAGCGACCTCCATTCAGTGCATCTCGAGGAGAAGATTGCCGAACTCAATCTCGCAGTCAACCCAGATCTCATCATAATGGACGGGAGAAAGTGCTTCGTCACCGGAGGGCCCGCCAGCGGACATTTAGAAAAGCCAAACGTCCTCCTCGCCAGCGGAGACCGCATCGCCATAGACGTTGAAGCGCTGAATATTCTAAAAAGCTACAAGGCAGAGAATAGACTCAACATGCCCATTTGGGAATTTCCGCAGATCAAGCAATCAGTAGAGCTGGGGTTAGGTATCAGAGGCGAGGATGAGATCTCGGTCTTAAGGGCGTAAAAACTTTGTACAATCGATAGTTGACGGAGAAGAAAGCTACGAATTCAAAGCCCACCATTTGCTGGCTGCCAGAGACCTAAGAGTAACATCACAAGAGAGGTTTTACAGGAAACAACCTCACCACACGATGCACACAAGTGCTCGAGTGCGCGTCCGCATGTTATCGTCTGCGACTGAGCCCGTACAGAACTCCAGCGATAATGAGTATGCCGAAGATTATTATTATGATTCCCCAGAAGTACGGTTCAGTAGCTTCCCGCAATTCAGGCGGAATCAGCCCAGGTATTGAAGAAAGCCCCACAACTATGATTATTATGCCGATGATTATTCCAACAATCGCGCCGCCGTGGGGAAGCCCGAAACACTCCTTTTCCGCACGCCTCCCGAATTCTTCTCCCCATTCCTCCGCACGCCTACCAAACTCCTCCGCACCTTTTTCGAACCTTTCCTCCATCGAAGCCTCTAGGTTTGCTCCGCACTTGGAGCAGTAATTGACACCCTCTTCATTCTTGGTACCACATTTAGTGCAGTGAACCATAAGCCATTACCACCCCCAGTTTCATCGCTTTGCATATAAAAGCAATTCTATAACCCCCTCTTGCTCTTGTGTGCATCCACATGCAGAAGCCGTATGTATGCAAGCTGACCGGATACCGACTCTCGCTTAAAGATATAAGCTGAGAAGCACAGGTACTTGAAGCTATGACGTTATCCATAAATTGTCACCAACTCTCCTTCTCTCCAGACAAGGAGAAGAATCTGAAAAGGATAATCAAGATTCTAGAAGAGTCCCAAGCCCACTTAGACATTTTTCCGGAATACGCGATGGGCTGGCCACTCAGCGGTCTGAGCAGAGACTTTGTAGAAGACTACGCTGAACCTCTAGAAGGCAGGTTTGTCACCTCCATCGTGGAGAAGACTGAGCAGAAGGGCTTCTCAGCAGTCTTCACCACCTTTCTAAGAGAGGAGGATGCAGTATACAATGCTGCAGTCTTTGCGGAGCAAGGCCAAATCCGGGCGATATACCGGAAGATCCACCTCTTCGACGCTTTCGGACACCATGAGTCGCAACTGTTCACAGCAGGCAACCAGCTGGCAGTCCTAAGCTTCAGAGGTTTCACCGTCGGATTAGCAGTGTGCTTCGACCTCAGATTCCCAGAGCTCTTCAGATCAATGGCCTATAAGGGAACCAACCTGTTCATAGTTCCTTCCGCCTGGTACAAGGGAGAACACAAGCTGGAACAGTGGCGAGTCCTGACTCGAGCTAGAGCCCACGAAAACACATCCTATCTAGTAGCTGTGGGCCATTCAGAACCTTCTTTCATAGGCCATAGCCTCGTAGCCTCACCCTTGGCAAGAATAATCAAAGAGGTGGGTGGAGGACAAATCAGCTTCACCCTAAGCTTGGACAGGCAAGAAGTAGATGAAGCAAGAGACTTGGTGCCCACCATACAGCTATCCAGGCCCAAGCTGTATAAACACTTCTCCAGCTAACCCTCGTTGGCTCCAAGATCCCAGTGCATACGACACACTGTAGGCAATCTTATTAGATGCTCTGAGCCTCAAACCACTAAGTGATCTGGATGCAGGCAGATCTAGCTCTAATCAACGGAAACGTCATAACCCTAAATCCATCCAGGCCACAAGCTCAAGCAGTAGCCATCACAAACCGAAAGATGATCAAAGTCGGCAACAACAACGAAATCAAATCACTAATCGAAGAAGACACGGAAGTAATCGATCTAAAAGGAAAAACCATTCTTCCAGGATTCACGGACACCCACATCCACATGACAGGATTCGGAAAAACACTGGCCCAAATCAACCTCAGAGATGTCCAATCCATCACGGAATTGCAGGAGAAACTCGAGAGACGTGTAGAAGCGACTGAAGAAGAGAGATGGATTCTGGGCCGTGGATGGGATCAAGACCGCCTCAAAGAGAAAAGATACCCAACAAGATGGGACCTAGACAAAGCCTCGCCAAACAATCCCGTGGTCTTCACCCGCGTCTGCGGCCACTTAAGCGTTGCAAACAGCAAAGCCCTAGAAAAAGCCTGTATAACCACAGAAACGATCTCGCCATCCGGAGGAAAAATCGACAAGAATCTAGAAACTGGGGAACCCACAGGGATTCTACGTGAAAACGCTATGGATCTGGTGCACAGGATAACTCCTCAACTCACCGGGCATCAGCTCATGAAAGCCTGTGACTTGGCATGCCAGAAAGCTGTGGAAGCAGGATTGACAAGCATCCACTGGATTATCCACACAACAGACGAAATCCATGTCCTACAGCAACTTCGCACAGAAAACAAACTGCCTCTAAGAGTCTACATGCTAATCCCCATGGATCTACTGGACCATCTGATTAATCTGAGCCTGCTCACGGGCTTCGGCGACGACATGATAAGGATTGGGGGCGTGAAGCTCTTTGCGGACGGCTCATTGGGCGCTCGTACAGCAGCTCTGAGCATGGCATACAGCGATGACCCCTCAACGAGGGGCATGATGATGCACAGCGAGGAGAAGATGCAGGAACTGATCACG
>CP070749.1:100324-105622 GCA_020348365.1 Candidatus Bathyarchaeota archaeon | reverse complement strand
AACTGTATAACAACCGTCAACAGTTCATCGAAGCAGCGATAAGAGAGAAGATTGAAAACCTCAGACTAATGGAATACCAATCCAAAACAGCCCCGACCAAATAGCAATCATCCACTTCCCTTTGAAACGTTCTTTTCTGTCTACTCTCCCAGCGTATGCTTCCTGGAACGGAGAGCGCTCGGAGCATTCAGGCCAGCTTCTCTGAGCCTGTCGAGTCGACGCGTCTAATCAACTCAATCATTTTCATATACTCTGACATGTAAGCAAAGTAATAATAAGAACTGACCAAGAATGGCAGATTCGAGGCTCATAAATTGGATGACTGCATCTTCTGTAGTATCGCCAAAGGAATCATACCTGCAAGCACAGTCTACTCTGATGAAGAAACTCTCGCTTTCATGGATATTCAACCAGTCAATCAAGGACATATCTTGGTTATTCCCAAAGCTCACGCCACACAACTCTCAGAACTCAACCCAGAAACAGGTGGTCACATGTTCAAAGTCGCAATGAAATCAGCCTACGCTATGAGGCATTCGGGCATAAAGTGTGAGGGGATAAACCTATTCTTGGCTGATGGAGAAGCTGCCTCCCAAGATGTGTTTCATGTTCACCTACATGTAATTCCAAGATTCAGAGGAGACGGTTTCGGGTTGAAACTCGGCCCCAACTATGGCTTCAAGCCTAATAGAAAAGAACTGGATGACGCTGCCGACAAGATCCGAAAGGCAATGGGAAGTCTCTAGATCTATCTGCGTTCTGGAAGTTTCGAATACGCTCCATCAGACGTCCTGTAAACTGCCAGTCGTCCTATGGTTTCCCAGTTGTCTCCTTCTCTACGTCTAAGCTGCACAGCGATGACCTCAGCCGCTGGATCCTTCTTACCCGGCCAGATTGTGATTCCAAGAAAGTCCTGTTCGTTGATACGCGTGTAGAATCGTCCTTTCGGTTGGGAAGCTGAACTCAACACTATCACCACAATTATCAAAGATTTGAGTTTCCACTAAGAGTTGTATCCGAATGTTATAAGCTTCTAATCTTTCTTCGTTCAGAAGGGTATGAACCGGATGTGTATGACGCGCACAGCCTAGGCAATCGACTATTTCTCAGTGATACACGCGCGTAAGCGCCATTCTTCATAGAAGCACCCAGCGATCTTCAAGGTTTAAGTCCGTTTACATTTAAGAGAGCAGCCTCAAACTGGACAAACATGCCTGCGGACGTTATCTTTTTTTGCATGAATGACTATTGAAGAATGGAAGTTGTCAAGGTGATAGAAGGTTTTCCTGAGCCCATAAAGGATCTGCCGGAGGCAGACATTCAATTCAAGGGCGTCAGAGGTTGGATAGCTCAAGGTGAAAGCCACCAGATAGTGTTCTTTGAGATGGAGCCTCTCAGTCAAGTGCCAGAGCATAGCCACAAATACCCTCAATGGGGACTTGTCGTGGAAGGAAGAATGGAACTAACAATCGGTGGCGAAACTAATGCTTATGAGACGGATGATGAATATCTCATTCCTGCCCACACAGAGCATTCCGCAAAGTTCCTAGGCAGAGTCAGAGTACTAGATTTCTTCGGAGAGAAAATGAGATATAAGCCTAAAGTTCGCTGAGATATGCTTACACACTTCCTAGTTTAGGTTCTTTCCGTGAGTACCATAAGTTTTTAACCTGTGGTTCATTGATTGTAGTCTATGCGAAAGGAATTGCCACAACAGCTGTTACAGGAGCTCCTCAAGAACTCGAAACGGAGTGACCGGGAGCTTGCCAAAGTCCTTGAGGTATCTCAACCGACGATCACCAGAGCTCGCCACAGACTTGAACGGGATGGAGTGATTCAAGACTACACGATCGTCCCAGATTTTGAGAAGATGGGCTTCGAGATATTGGCTTTAACCTTCGTCAAGATGCGCCCCGACGTTCTTGTAGGCGAAACGAAGGAGAAAACTAAAAAATACGCCGCGAAGTTTCCCAATGTGATATTTGCCTACAGCGGAAGGGGTCTCAGCATGACTGGGGTGATAATTTCCCTTCACAAGAACTACACAGAATACCATAAAGAGTTGAATATGCTGAGGGTTGACTTGAAAGAGATCACGGAGGACATTCAAAGTTTCATAGTTGCCATCGGCGAAGGAGAATACAAGAGATTCTCCTTAACATACTTGGGCGATGTGACCCCCTAGAGTTCCTCGCTAATCTGCACAGCTTTGAAGTATTCCAAGCGCACACAAACGAAAGCTTCATGGAATAGTCCCTAGTAGAGAATCTGCCTTCTAGCAAGCCGCATCCGCCTCGCCGCCAACAATCTCCATCGAATCTCTGAGGCTCAAACACTGACTGATGATTTCAAAATCAAATGGTGATGAAGCTTTCAACGATTTTGCTATCAAGCCTCTTAACCAGCTCTAAGGTAAGTATTATCGCGTTTTCTGTGTCTTCGAGACTGAGTAGCCCAACATGTGAATGGATATGTCTGGTTGGTACGCTGATTACGATGCTGGGACATCCTGCTCGGCTGAGATGGATTCTACCAGCATCAGTGCCTCCCCTGGACACCTGTGAAAGCTGATATGGGATTCCTCTCTCTTCAGCCGTTTTGATTACGAAGTCTTTCAGAAGCTGATTTGGGATCATCGAGCTGTCAAAGGTTAGGATAGATGGTCCTTTTCCCATCTTAGCCGGCGCCTCATATGGTTTGATTCCAGGTACATCTCCAGCTATGTCAACCTCCAATACTATTGCCACATCCGGGTCCACTACATGCGCCACAGTCGTAGCACCTCGAAGCCCTACTTCCTCTTGGACTGTGGCTGCACCAAAGACTGTGTTGGGATGACTAATCTGCTCTTCCTTCAACCTTCGAACTACTTGCATAGCGATGAAGGCGCCGATTCTGTCGTCAAAACCCTTTCCCATGGCAACCCTTCCATCCCTGATAAGGGAGAACGGTGACCAAGGTATCACCGGATCGCCGATTCGGATGCCCATCTCCTCTGCTTCTTTCCTGCCTGAAACCCCTACATCTATAAACATATTCTTTTTTTCAACGGGTTTCTTTCTTTCTTCGTCTGGTATTAGATGAGGCGGTTTGGCGGCTATTACCCCTGGAATGTCTCCTTTCCGAGTTCTTATTACCACTCTTTGGGTCAAAAGCACTTGATCCCACCAGCCGCCTAGAGGGTTGAATGTTAGAAATCCCGTCTTCTCGTCTATTCCTGAGATCACGAACCCAACCTCGTCGATATGCCCTGCAATCAGAACACGAGGTCGCTGAACACTGCCCTGATGTTTGAAGATTACGGAGCCCAATTTGTCTTGACTGATTTCCTCAGCGTAGGATTGAGCATTCTTCTTCACAATCCTGGCAGTTTCACGTTCAAAGCCGGCGGGTCCAAATGATTCTGAGAGTTCCTTCAATAGTCTAACGCCGTCTTCATCAACCAATCTGGAACACCTACAGCTAATTATGGACATTAGCAAATAAAGTAGTAGGTGTCATTTCTCGAAATGAATGTGCTGCACTTTTGGAGTATGCACGCGTAGAGACACTTTCACTAACCACTCCCACCTCCACCTATATCACTCGCACCAGCAGCCCTAAAAACCGAAGAGACACACCGTCTGAACGGTGAGTCCTATGCCCAACGGAAAACTCCTGATCTACACACCATCAGGTACTGATAGACTGAAGGCTATAAGGTCTGCAGTGTCCAAAATTGCTGAACCTTTGAAGATGCAGATTCAGGTAGTCCCAATGATGAAGACGTTTCCAGCGTATGTGTACTATGAAAGGGAAGATGATTCAGAGAGAATTCCTCTCTACTGCGACTCCCAAAAGGGTTTTGGAGAGAGGGAGATAATTCAGAGTATGAGAAGCATCTTGTTTACGCTCTCCTTCCACCCTAAGCACTCAGCGTTGCTGACTGCGAGGAAAGAGTTGCTGTCTCCCGCCTAGCATCAAAGTTTCCCAGAAATCAAGTCATCAATTGCTGGTCAGGACTAGCGTATACGCCCGCTAATTCTGTTTCGTAGTAGAAAAAGGAGGATACTCACTGAAGAATACGAGCAAACACTCTGACTCCATCTTTGCGTGTGCAGTGTGGCTGAGGCTAGCGCAGATTAGGGCTGGTCATCCCTTCACGACAGCAAGAGGCGTCAGACGGGCTACATGGGTTGCGATTCCAACTTTATTGCTCACGTCCGCCACTCTGTCCACGTCTTTGTAGGCTGGGTCCGCTTCTTCAGCTAGCACAACCTGACTTGCGGCTCGAACAACCATTCCACGCTTCTCCAAGGTCTTCTTCACCTCCCCGCCCCAGAAATTCCTCTTCGCCGCCGAACGACTCATCATTCGGCCCGCTCCATGAGCGGTTGAGCCGAAGGAGACCTCCATGGCCTTGGACGTGCCTAATAGCACCCAAGAACCAGTCCCCATAGAGCCTGGGATGAGCACTGGCTGTCCGACAGCTCGATAATCCGCCGGCACCTCTTGACGCCCTGGTCCAAAAGATCTAGTTGCGCCTTTCCTGTGAGTCCAGACCTTCCTTTGCTTTCCGTCCACTTTGTGCTCCTCGACTTTTGCTATGTTATGAGCTACGTCATAAACCAGTCCTAAGCCGAATTTGTCGGCTGGCGTGGTGAAGACTTGCTCGAAGCTCTCGCGCACCCAGTGGGTGATGGACTGTCTATTTGCGAAGGCGTAATTCACCGCACAGGCCATGGCTTGGTAGTAGTCTTCGGCTTCTTTGGTTGTTCCAGGTGCGCAGGCGAGCTCCCGGTCAGGTAGTGTGATGTTGTATTTGTGGACTGCGTGCTCCATGATGCGCAAGTAGTCTGAGCATATCTGGTGTCCGAAGCCTCGTGAGCCGCAGTGAATCATCACGGTAACTTGGTCTTTCTTTGTGATTCCGAAAGTCTTGGCTGCTTTGGGGTCATGGATCTTGTCGACCTTCTGGATTTCTAGGAAGTGATTCCCTGAGCCCAGAGTGCCGCACTGGGTGAGGCCTCTTCTCTTGGCTGTGGACGAGACCTTGTCGGGGTTGGCTATCTCCATGCACCCTTCCTCCTCACAGTGCTTGATATCCTCAGGCCAGCCAAATCCCTGATCCACAATCCATGGCACGCCCTCAGCGGCTAGCCGTTCGAGCTCATGTGAGGATAGGGTGAAGTCCCTCCTGCGACTTCCAAGCCCGCAGGGGACGTTCTTGAAGATCGTGTCAGTCAGCTTGGCGAGATTCGGTCGGATCTCCTCTTCAGAAAGATTTGTGGTCAGAAGGCGAACTCCGCAGTTGATGTC
>CP070749.1:94640-100224 GCA_020348365.1 Candidatus Bathyarchaeota archaeon | reverse complement strand
TAGTTCTCGGTGTAGAGGCATTCCCATTGATAGAAGTCGGAAATACTCCGCTTCTGGAAGTAGATGCGGTATATGCGAAACTAGAATGCACAAATCCTCTGGGCAGCATCAAGGACAGGATTGCAAAATACATCATTGAGCAGAGCGAGAGACTTGGACTTCTAAGACCTGGAATGACTATAGTTGAAGCATCTAGTGGAAACACGGGGATTGCTTTGAGCTATTTTGCGAGGGAAAAGGGATATCCGACTATCATTGTAATGCCAAGAAATATGTCAGACGAGAGGAAAAGGATCTTGAAAAAACTTGGGGCAAAACTCATCCTCTGTTCAGAAGGAAACTTTGCGAAGGCCGCAAAGATTAGGGATGAAATAGCAAAGAACCCAGGATATTTCAACCCGGATCAATTCTCCAACCCGTTGAACGCTGAATGCCATTATAGAACGACAGCACAAGAAATTTTAGATCAGATCAAATCGTACTCAGACACCATATGCGCATTCGTAAGCGGTGTCGGAACAGGGGGGACTCTGATTGGCTGCGGAAAGCGGCTCAAAGAGGCCTTTCCCAAGATCAAAATCGTGGCCGTAGAGCCCTTGGAATCACGAGTTATGAGTGGAGGCGAACCCGGATTACATGGGATTCAAGGTATAGGAGACGGCTTCATTCCTGCCATAGTCTCCGATGAAATGGGTGGACTGGACAAACTCATAGATGACGTCCTGTGTATCTCCACGGGCGAGGCAAAAGACGCGGCAAGATACCTTGCCAAAGAAAGACAGTTATGTGTAGGGATATCATCAGGAGCCAACTTCCTCGTTGCTAAAAGAGTCGCCAAGAAATACGGGACCACTATTACGGTGTTCCCCGATGGGGTCTCAAAATACAGATCTCAAGGTCTCACAAGACAAGGGACCGCTCCTTGCCAGAATCGAAAGAAATGCAATTGCACGGTCAAGGCGAGGTATCTTCTCCTGAATCCTCGTGTGGATTGTAAATGTAATTGAGTGTGTGTCCCGTGTACGCATTTGGAGAATGGTAGAGAAATGAGCGATGATAAGCTTGCAGCTCAGGTGCTGACGTTATCTGATCTCATAGACTACCAAGAAGGATCGGTGGTGAGCAGGTCACTTGTTGATAAGAAAACAGGAACTGTTACCTTGTTCGCTTTTGATGAAAGACAAGGACTTAGTGAACACACAACACCCTTTGATGCATTAGTATATCTCCTTGATGGTGAAGCAGAAATCATAATCTCTGGAAAGGCCCATTTTTTAAGGAAGGGTGAAATGATTATCATGCCAGCTAATCAACCTCATGCCTTGAAGGCAGTGAAGAGATTCAAGATGATTTTGATAATGATAAGGTCTTGAGGGTATTCTTGCATGGATGTTTGATGCAGCTAGAGGCTATAGGCTTTCTCTATGCGCTGTTTTTCTGTTGAGATTTCACTTATCAACCTTACAGCGTAGAGAACTCTTTTTATGTCATCTGATAGTGTCTCATTCTCGGTGTCTAGTTGGAAGTGCTTCACTATGGTTCTGGTCTGGGGAGTTGTGTTTGGCTTGCCCACGATGTAGTTGAAAAGGAATTCCAGTAGCCTTCTCAAACCATCATCTTGTATTTCTGATAGATAGATTGAGAAATCCACCAACTTCTCTTCTAGAAGCGTTATGGACTCCCCTGAAGCCTCAGGTCTTTTCACTCTCTTTTCTTTGAGAAGTCTCTGCATAGTACATCACACGCACGCATCAATTCTGAATGGAGATATGGGTCATTCGGGTCATTCATGATTCAATGCCCTCGTTCTTTCTTCTATACGCATTTGTGTTAGGACGTTGTCAAATCTGCAGTGGCTACATAGATCATCTGGGCGGGTGGCTGCTCTCCTTTCACATTTCGAGCATTTCATCTCTGACTGCTCGCCTCCCAGCGAACTCTTATCTTTCTGCAACTTCAGTAGACGAATGAATTTGGAGGTTCGATGCATATCTGATATCACGAGATATAATATAGATATTTCTGTATTTAAGAATTGCTTCTGAACAGTTGAACACAAATACACTTGAGCGCACGCCATATCTTCTAGTGATGCAGGCGAAGCATGCTGCGACAAGTGTTTACCGTCCACATTGATTCTCACAACTCATCGCTGCTTGCAGCATGCTTCAAAAGTCTTTGAAATGTTGGGTTAGTTCAGAGCTTGTGCGCAACAGAGACATATATAACCATCTACTAGCTCAATTATTATCAGTGGTTTTCGCTGAGGGAGATTCATGAGTGAAAGCAAGTTGAGTATCGAAGAGTTATTGAAGAGAATCGACGAGCTTCTGAACGTTTTGAAGATGGTCTCCAGAGATCTCACGGACATCTCGAAAGAGCTCAAGGCTGTAGGCGTTCCCAAAGGTGCACCCTCGCCTGCAGGCGGGCTGCGCACGACCGAGGATGTTCAAGTTCTGTTTCCCAAGAATTTAGAGGAGATGCTTACGTTTGAGGAGAGCGAGGAGTGCATTGTTGTGAAGCCTCGTCAGTTCCTGGGCTCAGAGAACTTTAGCAAAATCGCGTCCATCATCCGTGAGGCTGGCGGAGAGTACATCAGCGCCGGGAAAGAGTCTCATTTCCGCATTCAGAAAGAAACATAGACAGGCACGCATATGGTCTATTTCCATTGGATTCTGAATTTATATTGTGTTTTCATAATGGTTTAATGCAGCACGGTATACGGAATGCTCTTTGTGAAGACGTTGAGCGAGAGAGAAGAGATTCTCAAAGAGATGATTGACAGCGTTGGCGACGAGATTGGCAAGGAATTGGTCACTCAGAAGGTGGAGCACTTCATGAAATACGGAAACATCTTTCTCTTCTTTGAGGTAATGAACCTGAGAAGAGAAATCGAGATCATGAAAGGCAGAGCACACGCGCCCTCCACTCCACAGCAGATTAAACGCTGAAACGAGCATCCGCCCAAAGCTTTTCATACAAAATGCATCTCTAGTTGCTTCGGCGAAGCATGAGCGAGAGAATATGGAAGTTAATCAGAGCAATCTTGCTGAATAAGCGCCTGCTTCCAGCAGGGTTTCTGCTCCTGACCGTGATTCTCTTGGATTTCTTATTCCTGCAAAAGATTGTGCCAGAGCTGGACACCCTTGAGCATTTTCTGTTCGGTTTTGTACTGTCCGAATTCGCGAGTATAATCGCCAACTCGATGGCTCGGGATGAATTGTTGAGCGGAAGGTTTGGGCATGATTCACGGCGGACAGATTTGCTAGTCAGATTGTTGGGGTTCTTCTTGATCGGAGGTCTGTTGTGGGAGGCAAGCGAGCGCTTCGTCTTCCCTCTTTTCGGACCGAAGCCCGAGCCTTTCTTCAGCCTTCCGATAACCCTGAAGAATATCGATGGAACAATTGATGTAACTGTTGGAGCACTAGGATGCTTACTAGCGTGGTACCTAGCCAAATCATAGATGCGCATGCATACATGCGATAAGATTATTCCCTTTCTACCAGAAAAAGATCCGTTTCAGGCATAGACGTAATAGTATGGGCTAGTTCTTGTATCTTGAGATCAGGGATTCCTTCTATTTGCAGTTCCTTCTTCAGTTTTTTGAAAGCGTTTTGATTGACGGTGATTGTCACTCGATTCTTGTTTGGCAGTTGAAATTCAGCTGAAATGTCAGGAGCATCTTTCAAAGTTAGTCTCTGGTTTCCAAGAGTGCATCCCGTGGTTACTTGGATTCCATCGAGGATACATGAGAAGGGAACAGAGTACTTCAGTGATGCCGTGACACGTAGTTTTTTGGAGTCTTTCTCTGATTTGAGTTCTCTTAGCCCGATTAGTCCCATCCTCACACCTATTACTAGGAAGGGGCCGAAGTGTCCATGAAACTCTATGGCTCTTTTCAGGATAGTATTCAGTTCCATCGGTTGTTCCTGCTTTGACATAACCGCTTGGTGCCTCCGTTCCGTTACTGCAGAATCTTGGCTATGTGGACTCGGAATAGTATTAGGTGAGAGAGTAAGACGCCGACCACGTCTTCTAGGAGAAGCTTTGGAAGTATTATCGTTAGAACCACATGCGAGGGTATAGGCATGAGATAGACATCTGTCACATAGACGTAGGGAAGCTGAACCAGATATGCTCCAAGTACAGAGATCACCTGCGGGACGATCGTTCTACCCTTCATCTTCTTGAGATGAGAATAGAACAGCCCTGTCATGAAGCCGAGTATCGCATTTCCAAGTAGGATGTATGGATTTGGGGGGTGAAGTCGGAAGGCCATGGCGGCTGCTCCTGTGAACCCCACTAGCCCTCCAGTCCAGGGTCCCAGAGCCAGTCCGGTGAGAATGATCGGCAGCTGCATCAGGTGAATTTCTGCTATGCCGATGGGTATCGTGAAGAAGCCCAGAACGTTGGCTACTGCAGATATGACTGCTACATACGCAATTAACTTGGTGGGCAGTCTCCGGTTTTGTCGTGGCATAATAACGCCTTTTTTAAGAAGAGGACTGCCAGCACATAAAAGCCTTAGGTTCCTCATGATGCGCGCGCTAGATGCCCCTCTCAGTTTCAGCTGTTGGAGTCTATGTCAAGAATCTAATTATGTAATCGTTCACTGTTTCTAGAAACTTCTCTTCGAGATTGATTTCGTAATGCTCCGCCAAGACAAAGATGATGTACAGCATATCAGAGAGCTCAGTGGCCAGCATCTCCTTGGTCTTTGTCTTGTCCGGAGGCTTGAATCCTTCTAATCCTTTGACAACAGCGGCGGTCTCTCCAGCTTCTTCGAGAAGATCTGTGACCATCACGAATGGGTCCCAAGGTCTTCCTCTCTTCTGATCGAATCTCTTGTTAATTTTGATGAAAGTCTTCCAGCAGAAGTGTTGTGCGTCGGATAATGTTGTGGACATGGCGTCACCAGCAAATCGGTCTTAGAAACTTTGGAGCAATTAAGCATTTGGCAAACCAGGCAAGAGAAAGGAAGCTGGATGTCGCCTCTATGGTATGGCCTGTTTGAATTATGTGTCAGTGCCTGTAGTGAACGCTGAAGCCTTCAAACTCTCCTGTATGCGCTTCCCATGTGACTTCCACGTTCGTAACCCTCGCCCCAGAAGGTCCCCTCTTACAGAACTCCACCATCTTCTCAACATCCTCTCGCTCACCTTCAAAGACAACTTCAACTCGTCCGTCTCTCCGATTCCTAACCCAGCCAGCAACACGAAGACGTCTAGCCAGACGCTTTGTCTCAAACCTGAAGAAGACACCCTGAACTCTTCCACTAACAAGGACATGAGCCCTTGCCATCATGACAGAGCACCTATCACCTCATCCAAAAGTAACCAACACATATAACAATCTATCCTAAGACCCAAAACCTGCGCATCTCAGTCGGTTCGTGGTCTCACAGCCTAGCGATGTTGAAAACCGGTTTCGGAAGCTAGCCTCCTGCAGAAAGAAGTGTGCCTTCACAGTCAGAGGTTTACATTTGTAAACCTTTATATCCGAGATAGAGCCTCGAATCTATTAGAAAAGGTCTGACGGAGACAAAGATGCAATCAAGCAGTAAGGCCCTGCTACCTCAGAGGGT
>CP070749.1:88954-94540 GCA_020348365.1 Candidatus Bathyarchaeota archaeon | reverse complement strand
GTCGGAGTAACTCTGATATTTCATCCGAATACGTCAATCTAATGCCTTCTCGTCATCCGGCAAGAAAAGATTACTCATGCGGTCCTAATAAATTCTTCATGGCCCTTCACCCTTGAACAACGGACAAGTGCAGTCTATGAACATGCATGCAATCATAAGCTCCTTTGAAACCGTTGCGCGCGCATCAAAGAATGTTGTTGGTTAGGAAGGAGTTATGCAAGTTTTATGTGAATACGCTGGAGCCGCTGCATTGTCCCCTTAACAGTTCTGATATCAAGAAGCCCGGCTTGCTCAGAGTTATTGAGAAGACCTATAGTGACTCACCACTTGTCAGTGCTAGAAGCATGACATAACTGGTTATATGATGAGAAGGCCATCTACGGCTGCTTTCTCGCCCACCTTTGGTGACCTCAATGAGAAAAAGAAGCAGTCTAGAAATCATCGCGCAGATACTGAGCTTATGCAAAGAACCACAGATTAAGACAAGAGTTATGTATGGAACAAACCTGTCTTGGAGAATGATTGAGAAATATCTCCCTCTACTGCAATCAACGGGACTCTTAGAGGTTCACCACAGCCCAGCAAAATACGTGATAACCCCGAAGGGGCTGGAGTTCCTGAAGAGATGGAAAGAGCTAACGAAACTCCTCTGATGCATGCAGATACAGAACGACAATACAGCGAATAACTGTGAAACGGATATTATTGGTAGCCCGGGGGAGATTCGAACTCCCGTCGGCGGGTCCAAAGCCCACCATTCAAGGGACCGGTAGTCCTTGCTTGTCCGCTACACTCGGCGAAGCCATGCTGCTCTACCGGGCTAGCGTGTTATCCGGGCTATACAATTGCACCCTGTAGATATCCCCTAATTCATATTAACATTTTCAGGTTAGCCACCGTGAAATTCCTGCATCCATGCAATATATTTAACATGCTATTTGACCTTTTTAACATGGTAAAAGGGTCAAGCAATGGGTCAGACTACTTTTTTTCCAGAAAGGCAGAAAAGACAATAAAACTGATGTTGGCTCAGAGTTTTAAGTATTGTTGATTGGTCTTTTTTCAGTCACCACCAAAAAAAGACCGGAAAAGGCTGAAATGAGCCTCTTTTCCAGAAATAGAAAGAAATAGCGAAATAGAAGAGTTTGCAGTAGTTTTAGGTATTTTTTAGGAAAAGACTTCTAAACATTGCAACATGCATGCAATCCAAACAGTAATCTTCGGGTTCGGATTTGATTGCTGATGGATGCAGGACTATGGAGATTGAAAAGGGTAGAATACATTACCGTCGAGCTAACATCAATGATATTGAAGTTTTGATTGATTACAGAGTACGATGTTTGAATGAGCTTCACAATCATCCAGAGGATGACGAGACCAAGATTCTTAGAAAGACGCTCCGAGAATATTTCTGTGAAGCGATTCCCGCTAATGATTTTGTTGCTTGGTTGGCAGAATTTAAAGGGAGAATAGCCGCAACTAGTGGGATGGTTTTGTGGAAAATACCGCCAAGATACGGAGGGGTCGAATCTGGCAAATTTGGATACATCTTGAATTTCTACACAATTCCTGAAGTGAGAAGGAAGGGTGTTGGCACACGATTGCTAAAAGAATTGATTAAGGAAGCTAGGTCATCAGGACTGAGATATCTGCATCTTCATGCTTATGAATACGGAATTGACCTTTATAGAAAAGCAGGATTTGCTGAGCCTTTGCAGGTCGGACTAGAATTGAGACTTGAATGAAAGCAACAGAAATGCTGCATGTGGGATATCCCTCTTTTTGCAGCTTCTGCAGATTAGATAATGTTGATGTTAATGGAAGAAGCTACAAAATCTCTGCGTGCATCCAGGGAAAAGAGATTATTCTCTCTCTGTGCATAGCAATTGTGTCGTGCTTCGCTTTGGGAGTTAACCTCACCCCTATAATCGTGAAGAGAATTCTCGGCTTGGAAGAGCTTAGGGGGAAGAGTCTTGCCGTAGACGCGAACAACATGCTCTACCAGTTTCTATCTTTGATCCGAACACGCGATGGAACACCACTGAAGGATTCAAGGGGTCACGTCACCTCCCATCTCGTCGGACTCATGTTCCGCTCCACCCGCCTCATATACACGTATGGAATCGATCTCATCTTTGTCTTTGACGGAAAGCCCCCGGAACTGAAAGAGCGAGAGATCATGAAGAGACGCAGACTCCGGGAGAAAGCCAAACTTGAGTGGGAAAAAGCAGTTGAGGCAGGGGACTACGACACAGCCTGGTCCAAAGCAGTGATGACAAGTCGACTGACGAAATCCATGACTGAAGACGCCAAAAGACTTCTGGAACTCCTCGGAATACCCTACATTCAGGCACCCAGCGAGGCTGAGGCGCAAGCAGCCCATATGGCCAAGAAAGGTGATGTTTGGGCTTCGTGCACTCGCGACTACGACTCTCTTCTGTTCGGAACCCCGCGGTTGCTGAGGTACCTGACAATCTCTGGAAGGGAATTTCTGCCTAGCAAGGGAGTCTCCCGCCCCTTAAAACCCGAACTCATCGATCTAGAGAAACTCCTTTCACACCACGAGCTAACGCACAGACAGCTCATTGACCTAGCGATCCTGATCGGAACAGACTTCAACAAGGGAATAAGGGGCATAGGCCCGAAGACCGCACTGAAGCTTATCAGAAAGCACAGCAAGATTGAAGAGTTGCCCCATGACGTTAGGATCAGGGTCTCAGATAATTTTGAGAGTGTCCGAAGAACCTTCTTGGAGCCCGATGTGATATTTGACTACAATCTCGAATATGGTAAGTTGAGCGAAGAGGAACTCCACCATTTTCTGTGTGAGAAGCGAGAGTTTTCCAAGAGCCACGTCGAGACGGGTATTGAGAGGATGAAGAGATTCTACTCAGCCAGAAAACAGACCGGCTTGGAAAGGTGGGTCGACCCCAGATGAGACTCTGAACCATTCAACGGATCGCGCATGCATGCACGTGCGGCAGAATGTCAATAACCAAAACAAATAAAACATACTCCAAGTCAATCATGACAAAACGGGGACCCCTCAATGCCACAGGAAATCACAGACGTAGAAGCGTTCATCCAAATATCAGACCGCGCCAACTACTGCGACATAAAACGAGTTAGCAATGTTGTGAAACTCAAGCTTCGAACATCCAGAAGACTCTACACATTGAAGGTGACCCCGGACAAGGCTGAAGAAATCATCAAGAAACTGCACTGCGAAATCCGAGAAGTCTAATCCCTCAAGCCATTAGGCAGAATCCTCTTTGTGCGTAGGCAAGATTTAAGAACAAGAGTAGATTCCAAAGCATGCCTTGTCGTGTAGGCGATCTTACGTGAGATTCAGAGAGGGGCTCAAGAAGGAATTCTCATTCATACGAGGAAACTACCTCATACTGATCATAAGCTGGATTCTAATGGACTTCGCCCGTGAATTGGCGGCCCCTTACTACCCAGAATATGTGAGGCAACTGGGAGCCACTGAAAGCATCGTTGGCGCCATTGGATTCGTCTCGTTCATAGCATTAGCTTCAGTTCAGTTTCCAGGAGGATTCTTGGCCGATAAATATGGAAGAAGATGGTTGGTGTCCACCTTAACATTCGGCGTCGCATTATCATACATCTTCTTCGCGATCGCTCCAACATGGCATTTCATAATGATCGGCACTCTAGTTGAGAGTCTTTGTTTGCTTTATCAACCAGCTCTCCTGGCGATGATGGCGGACTCGATGCCGCCTGAGAGACGAGGTATGGGCTACTCAATCATTAACCTCATTATGAGCGTGACTACAACGCCGGGGGCAGCAGTGGGCCTCGCGCTTGTTGTTCAGTACGGTCTTGTAGGGGGTCTGCGAATTGGCTACGTAATCATCGTGGTCTTCTTCCTTGCGGCGGCAACTCTAAGGTTGAGACTGAAGGAAAGCATCAAGGAGGACACTGAGAAGATGCAGCTCAGTGAACTCGTCAAGTCTTATCCGAGAGCTCTTAAGGAAGGAATGGGGGTCTGGAAAGCTGTTCCACGGTCAACCCTCTTTCTCTTCATATCCGGTCTCCTCGTAAGGCTTTCTTTCGCCATATCCCAGTTTATTATGTTATTTTACGCGTTGGATGTGCTTCTGATTTCAGAGGCAATGTGGGGACTCGCCACGATCGCCTTGTTCAGCACCATGATAGTAGTCGCTTTTCCAGCAGGCAAACTGATTGACAAGATTGGAAGAAAGATCCCGCTAATCCTCTCGCTTGTGGTGATGGTGCCGGCCATATACCTATTCGTCTATGGAGACGTGGTGAAACTCTTCATTTCTCTGCCCCTCTTTGGGATTGGACAGTTACTAGCAATGTCAGCCTACCAATCATTACTGGCAGACTTGGTTCCTCGAGAACAAAGAGGTAAGGTCATCGGCTCCAGCAACTTCTTCAGCTATATCTTCATGGCTTTTGGCTCATTAATGGGAGGTATCTTATACCAGATTGTCTCCCCTCAACTACCATTCCTCCTCGAGATCGTCTTCATAATTCCCGCGATATTCCTCATTCTCTTCCTCGTGCATGAACCAGAGAAAAGAGAAGAATAACGCGTGCACAGTGCATTCAGCAGCTCTCAGGTGGTTCTAGAGATTGCTTGAAGTAAAGTTTTAAGCCACCCCTTTCATTTCAAAATGTCATGTTGCCCCGGTAGCTCAGCGGTTAGAAGATATGACCACAGCGACGGCCTTGTATAATAATAAGGATAGCCGTAGGTCGCGGGTTCGAAACCCGCCCGGGGCTCCAAGCCGTCTTAATCAAAGATGATTGGAAGTATACATGGGAATTCCGCCCCATATTTTCCAGAGTGAGCTGAAATCCAGCGGCTTGAAGGAAATGTTAAAAGAATAAAGGCTGCAAATTAGGCTAAAGAGAGGTGTAGAAATGGATTGGGGAATGAAGAACCGGTTATCACGACTTATACAGAATGATGGTCGTTGCTTGTGGCTGCCCATAGACCATGGTTACTTCCAAGGACCCACTGCAAAACTGGAGAAACCTGGAGAAACGGTCAAACCACTTCTTCCTTATTGCGATGCCATCTTCGTTACAAGGGGCGTTTTACGGAATTGTATAGATCCAGACAGCACTAAACCCATCATTCTAAGAGTTTCAGGCGGCACAAGCATGGTCGGCGGAGATTTATCCAACGAAGGAATCACTACTTCAATCAAAGAAGCCGTTCGACTCAACGTATGCGCGGTAGGGTTATCCATATTCGTCGGCAGCAAGCATGAGCATCAAACATTATTGAACTTGGCAAAACTCGTCGATGAAGCTGAAGAATATGGCATCCCAGTTATGGCGGTTACTGCTGTTGGAAGAGAGATGGAGAAGAGAACCGCACGTTATCTTGCACTATGCTGCAGAATCGCTGCTGAACTCGGAGTAAGAGTAGTGAAGACATACTGGTGTGAGAACTTTGACAAAGTCGTGGATGGATGCCCTGTTCCAGTGGTCATGGCAGGAGGGCCCAAAGTGGACACGGAACTTGAAGTGTTTGAATTTGTCCACGACGGCCTGCAGAGAGGCGCTATAGGCGTGAACCTGGGAAGG
>CP070749.1:82962-88854 GCA_020348365.1 Candidatus Bathyarchaeota archaeon | reverse complement strand
ACTTCCACTCCCGCTTCTCGCAATTTCTTTGACACGCCCGCTTCGTCAGAGATGGCCTTGCAGGCATAGCAGTCACCCCTATCCTTTATCTCGTTGATGAACCATTTAATCTCGTCATCAAAAGCAGCCAATTTTTCGGAAGGCCCAAAAAACACGACTTTGACATCATCTAACCATTTGTTCTTCAATACGTTGCGAGCGTACATCAAACCCGCTCGAGCTTTTTCTCTATCGGCAGTTGCGATTATAACTAACAGTTTTGGACTCATTGTAACGCCCTCTACCCACAATTATGCAAAGCCTCCACTAATGATTTCAGCCGTCATATGACTGTAATTACGCCTTGCACACATGCAGAGCCTTGTCGCGGGTAATGTTTAAATCGGCACAGAGGATTGTCTGTTGCAGGTGGCATTTTCTTGGTATCACAGGTTGCCCTAGTCGAATGTAACGGTGACGTTCAGGAATCCTTCAACCAAGCACTCAATCTAATCGGAGGAATAGGTGACTTGAACCACGCTGAACGATCTGTCGTTGTGAAGGTCGGAGTCTTCAATCATAAAGCGTCCAGAATGAACTCTCCCATAGTCAATGTGGTCAGCGCAATAATCAATGGCTTCAACCAAGCCTCGCAGATTTACATCGCCGAGTCAGACAACTACAAAGGAACGGCATTTGAGAGGCTTCAAATGTACCGGGAGCTCTTCACCGAACGTGTAGTTCCTTTCAATCTTTCCAATGATACAAGCACAAGAGAAGTTGAGATTGCAAATGAGAAGATGAAGTTCTCCAGTGCCTTCTTCAAACCCAACGTCATCGTGAGTACGCACGCGTTACGTAGATATGAGAAAGGCGCGCGCGCGCGAAAGGCACCATCCTCAAGAATCTCTTGGGCCTAGTCCCCGAGAGAAAGAAGGCGAGGTTCCACAAAAAGCTGGAAGCAGTCTTGCTGGACACTTACGAGGCCATTGGCGGAATAGACCTCGCTGTCATAGACGCTACATGCGCATATTCAGGTCCAGCCGCAAGACGGGCTTCAGATACAAACCTTCTTCTGGTCGGGAGAGATGCAGTGGCTGTTGAAACCGTTGGCGCGGTTCTTGTTGGTATGAAACCTGAAAAGATGGAGGTGATACAACAGGCCGTGGAAAGAGGTCTAGGCGAGGGGAACCTTGAGAATATTGAGGTTCTGGGAAGCTCCATTGAACGTCTCAAATCGAGATTCAGCCAGCTCTGACCAGCCCTTCTGGCTCTCAAGGTTGAGATAGTGAAGCCGCTTCTCGAGTTGCGCTGATAACCTTAGTTCCGCAATCAGGGCATTCTTCACTGTACCAGTGCAGCTTCTTACCGCATGTGGGGCAAGCCCATCGTTTCTCTTGCTCCCTCAGCCACTCCTCCATGCTTATCTCTCTCAGTCGCTTCAGGTTGCCGAGGCCGAGAACTCGGTGGGCTCTCGTCTTGCTGAAATCAACCAGTTTCTTGCATGGGAACTCTGCACATTCAAAGCAGTAAACAATACCCCTTACTCTTGCGCACTTTCTAAAGTCGCAGTTGGAACACCATTCGTTGACAAGATCTGAAAGACAGCCTCTGCAGTATATCTCATCGCGAGGCATACAAGTCTTGATCTCCCACTCTATGAGCGCCTGATCGTTGTCGTTGTAGGCACGATAAGTCGTACAGGCTCCGCAGTAGACTCCACAGATTCCCAGTAATGGCGCTTCACCTTTCTCAGACAAGCTCTGATCACTCGCTTTTGGCCCTATCTGAAGCTCCCAGCTCCTTCAATCTCTTTATGGTCTTCCTGTCAACCTCCAGGCTCAGGTCTTCAATGTTGTCTTCCCAGAAGATCTCCTGAGCAGACTTGCACGTTGGCTTTCCTTCATAATCAGTGATGAGATAGCAGTATGCGTTCTGTCTCTCACCGTTACTGGCCACGTAGGAGTTCCTACAGATGAATCTAAACTTCTTCACCGAGATGCCTAGCTCCTCCAACATCTCTCGCTTCAATGCTTCCTCTCTGCTTTCACGTTTTCTGACATGACCTCCGGGCAGACACACGATACCCGGATCAATCTCCTCTTCGAATCCGCGACGTTCAACTAGAAACTGATTTCTCTTGAGGAACACCCCAACCACGACTTCAACTTCTCCTGAAGATGTCATCATACATGCATATTCTGTCTATCGGATTTTAAATATGTGGGCAACAGACTATTCTTGGCGAGTTTGATGGTTGACGTTTCCGATTCGGCGGTGATAGAGGCGGAGATGAGGGGGAAGACTCTGCTGGTGTACTGGTATCTGCTTGGCTCTTCCAGTGCTAGAGCTGGTGTCCGTGAGGTTCAGCGTTCTCTTGGGTTCTCGAGTCCAAGCGTTGCCTCTCATCACTTGAACAAGCTTCTCGACTTGGGCCTGGTTGATAAGAGCAGCACCGGCGAGTATTTCCTGATTCAGCAGGTTGACGTGGGTATCCTTAGGTTCTTCACCAAGCTGGGTCGCTTCCTGATTCCCCGCTACTTATTCTATTCAGTCCTGCTTACAACCATGCTGATTATTTATCTCATCTTCTGCGGCTGGTACGGTTATATCCCCAACCTATTTGCTCTCACCTTCAGCTCCATAGCCTGCGTTATCTTATGGTTTGAAACACTGAAGCTTTGGAGGCAAAGACCATACTGAAAGCGAGACAGACTGTTCTAAAATGTAGACTTAAGAACGGGCTATCTCCTCTATTAGCCTTGGAGACATGACAATAATGGAAAAGACAGCGGCTTACTTAGCAATCGCGATTCTGTTAGGTACAGTGGCTGTGCTTCCTGTGCTCGTTTTCACCCCGAAGATGTCTGGTCAAGGCTGCTACACCTTTCTCCAAGATGACATGTATCTGCGTGGCAGAGCAGATGTTGAAAGCCTGCAGACTCTGGAAGACGCTGATGCAGCAGTGGTTCTCTCAACCCCACTCAACACAGGACTGATATTTGCCATAAGCTTTGTCTCCGCCTTCGGTGTCTCTCTCTACTTCAAGAGAAGAATACAGTAGAATCCTTGGCTTCCAAGCATTTAGAGGGCTTTTCTCGCGTGTGTTATGTAGCCAGTGTGGGCAGTCATAAGAGTCTGGGGCCGCGTCTTTCCCCTTTCGGTCTGCATCCCCCTCATGAGACACTCTATGGTCTGGATGTCCACGAAGCCGCTCTCCTTCAGGGCTTCAGCTGTCTTCTGAACCTGATCTATAGTGGGGCTGAAGGAGACGAGGAGCCCGCTTCCCCCTAGAGCTTTGTACGCGTGTGGTATGACGAGCCATGGCGTTGCCAGGTCCAGAAGGACAGCGTCCATCTCCGTCTCATCGATTCCTTCAGTCACGTCCTTGTTCTTGATGGTTACGTATTCCGAAACGCCAGCACGTTCAAGGTTCTTCTCGGCTAACTCGATAAATTCTGGCCTAATCTCGTAGGTGTAGACGTGCCCTGTTGGGCGGATGTGATAGGCAATGGCTGTTGTCAGGGCGCCGGCGCCTGTTCCGGATTCCACTATCTGACTGCCTGGGCCAGCGTTGCTGAACATGAGTATGAGGGCTATGTCCTTCGGATAGGTTATCTGTGTTCTTCTCCGTATCTTGAGGACGTAGTCTCTGAGCGTAGGCTTCAGCGCCACAAACTCCACGTTCGCGCTGCTCGCTATTCGGGTTCCATAGTCCTTTCCGATGAGTTCGTCCAGCTGGATGAAGCCCTTGTGCGTGTGGAAGCTCTTTCCCTCCTCAACCTTGATGAGGTATGTTCTCTTTCTGTCGAGGTAGAGGAGAATGTCTTCACCCTCATGGATTCTCTGGGGCAAGGCAGAATGCACCAAGCGTCTTTGCTAGATGGGGAGATAATAGCGTTACGGAATAGGAATCGGAGCTGCTAACTGAGCATTCTCAGGATCAGATTTTTCTGCGCGCGCGTCGTAAAGACGCTTGTACCTTTCCTTCTCTCCTTTCTCGTCCTTCCACATGCAATAGAGAATGTACTGACCAAGATTCATATCATGCAGCTTAATAATGGCTAGGTTGACAAGATCCTCGATGATAGGCGGTTCAGATCGCCCTATCCCTTCAAGTTTCGATTCTGTATCTTTCATCACCCTTGAATATAGCCCGCCTTTAGGTGATTCGTGGGTCAGGTCTGTAATCCTCTTCAGCGTCGAAGGCCTAATCTGGCTGAGCACTCTCTGCGCGGCGAACGCAATAACAAATTCAGGTCTGCTCTTGAGGAGAGCAGTAGATAGACGTTCGATTTGCTTCGCATTTGAGAAGACATCAGTCTGCCAGGTGTCGCTGCATATACTATTTGCGTTACTAAAAGACCAAGAGCCAAGAAGCATAAGTGGATCCGCGTCATTCTCTGCAGACTTGACGATCGCATCAAGATCGACTCTGACCCAGTCTACTTCCGAACCAGTCGCGAAGTAGTACTCAAGTCGCTTCCTTCCCCTCTCAGTGATCGTGTAGATGTATTCGCGAACTCTCCCACGCTTGCGCACCCTCGCATCTACTAATCCCTGCTTCCTACACCTCAACAAGGTCATGCCAACATTCTCTCGCGAACGTGAAACTTCCCGATGGCTCAGCCCTCTCACAACGTTTCTACAGCTGGCCGACCCCAACTCACTAACACACTGCAAAACAAGCCTCTTCAAACCATTCCTTCTAAACAATGATTCTACTCTCAATAGAGAACTACAGTTTTCTCTCTTATAGCCGTTGACGCGTAAATACTAGCATTTAACACTGGCCAAGACCGGTTAACCCCCACTAGAAACTAAACGGGCTTCACAGAAGAAGGGCCCAGTGTCGGTGTCAGCTGAAGCATAGCATGCATGGGCGGGGCTAAAAGCTTAAGAAAGGTCTTCTCGAGTATGAGAAAGGTCATGGGAAAAGAGAAGAAGCGGGCAAGCGTTCCAGAGCTACTGCAGAAATTAAGTCGGAGATCAGGCGCTAAATGCGAAGGCTACAAGCTTGGTTTGAATTGTACTGTGGAGTTAACAGAAGACTCGAACCCTCTTATACATCACATAGATGGTAATCCCGGAAACAACGAAATGGATAACCTTATCCTACTCTGCCCGAAATGCCACTTCGGAGTAATCGAACGATTGTGTGAAAAACGTAGAAAGCTTTTTGCTGAGGAAGTTGCCGAGAGCCTAGACAAGTCCAGCTTCTACAAGAGATAGTCTGTTCCTTTGCGCATTCGTATATTCGCCATGCATGGAGTTCATATCAGGGAATAGGATCTTATCTGCCTTCTATGGGATATGATTCTCCCTGGAGGGTCCCCTCCAGAGTATTCTCCGCCTGTTGCATTTGGGACTGTGTGGATGTTTTCCAGTGGTCACGTTCAGCAGGAACCACTCATGGGCTGGAACCTCCCATCTATGCTTACAGTTTGGACACTTACAGTGATACACGCCCTCAGACGCTCCCAACATAGCTCCTCCCGTTTATGCATGCCCTGTTTTCTTCTGTAGAGTATAACTATCAGAAGTGTTGGAATCATGAGTAGCAATAGCATGAGCGAGAAGTGCCGAAGCCCGCACCCAAATGGTTCAATTCGCATAAGCTGTTCATCTAGATGTACATGTTTGTCTCATTAACTCTTTCAGCACATGCAAGCATTAAGCCCAAACCCAAAGATGTCATATTGATTCACAAATCTTGTTCAAGGTCTTCAAGAAGATGCCGATCTCTTCTAAAGTGTTGTAGTGGACTAAGCTAATTCGGATCATTGTTTGCTGGTTGTAGGATTCCAAAGCTCGTGAATAATAATCTTCGGCACGTGTTGCAATGCCTCCGTCAGTCCAGAGGCGTCCAGCTACCTTGTCATCAGGCATGTTCTTCACTTTGAATGCGAAAGT
>CP070749.1:76774-82862 GCA_020348365.1 Candidatus Bathyarchaeota archaeon | reverse complement strand
GATTGCTGGAGAGATTCATGGGAGAGGTGGCCTGACGCTGTATTCAAAACTGAAGCTTCCAGACGGGTTCGATCGAGACATGAAGCTTCTCTTGTCTTCTATGGCTACAAGACGGGTTGTTTTAGGCTTCCTACACGTTACTAGAACTATAGACTTCGCACTCCTCGGTTTCAGCCCAATCACTATTGGTCTCCTTGTCTCCATCGCAACCTTCGTGAGCGCACTCCACCATCTCACCTTCGGTCTCCTGTCTGACAGATTCGGTCGTAAGCCGTTCCTCCTCCTCGGAGGCTTCTTTGCAGCTCTGCGGATGATCATCTTTGCGCTCAGCACGGAATTCTGGCTGCTAGCTCTGGGACAGGGCATAGGAGCGCTCGGTGAGGGCGCAGGTGCGGGTCAACCCGTCGTCTCAGGTTACATCGCTGACAGAACGAAGAGCAATCAACGTGCATCCGTCTTCAGCACGCTTGCAGTTACGAACGGCATAACAACTACAATCGGCTACCTCATAGCGGGTCTCCCCGCCTACCTTCAAGAGAGCCTTGGATTGAACTTCATTGATGCACATTCACTACTTTTTTGGCTCGGCACCGCAACCTCAGCTCTTTCGCTTCTACTCATCCTGCCAATAAGGGAAGCTAAGCCCGAGAGGGGCGGAGAGATTAGGGTGAAGAAAGATCTGTTCGAGGTGAAATCTTGGGATGTGATAGGGCGATTCTCGCTGGTGAGATCGACAAGTGGTCTCGGTTGGGGCCTCATTGATTCTCTCCTACCACTATATTTCTTCATTAGTTTCGATGTGGGCTCCGAGACTCTGGGACCAATCTACGCGGCGACAAGATTCCTCTCCATCTTCAGCTATCTGTTGATACCCAGAATCGTCAAGCGATTTGGAGATATGAACACCATCATCATCTCTCGTCTCCTTACCGCAGGCCTTGTAGCCGCCTTTTCGATGACGAGTACCTATCACTTAGCCATCGCTCTCCTGATAGTATTCAGAACAATGATTCTCTTCACGATGCCAATCCGCCAATCTTTTGCTACCAGCATAGTAAGATCCGAAGAAACTGCCACAGCTATCGGAATAAGCAGTTCCTCAAGGATGGCTGTTAGGTCTATAGGACCAACCCTGGCGGGGTACATGTTCGAAACCCTCATCCTCTCCTTTCCATTCCTTTCTGGTGCAGGACTAATGGCAGCAAACGCCATACTCTACCACGCCTTCTTTCGTCGCAGAAAGAAGTGATATGAGCAGAGAAGCACGCTTTGAGGCAAGAACACAAAGATTAATTATGAGTCGGTCCATAGACCGCGTGCAAAGGCGATAAAATGATGTTTTCAGAGCTCGGTAAGAAGAGTCTTGAAGAAGCGGTCAGAGAAGGCGCTTCATATGCTGACATCAGAATAGGCAAGATCTTCGACGAGAACCTTACCATAAAAAGAGGCGTACCCGAACGGGTCACCTTACTTCAGAAGAGTGGATTCGGTGTGAGGGCAATCGCTAAGGGAGCGTGGGGATTCGCCAGCTCAGTCGACCTGACCAAGAACGAGATTGTCGAGACAACTCGGCGAGCAGTTAAGATAGCCTTGGCAAGTTCCAGACTGAAGAAGAAAGATGTTGCTTTGACACCTCAAACCACCCAGAGGGATAAGTATACAACGCCATTGAAGAGAGACCCATTCAAGGTCCCCTTGGATGAAAAATTGGATGTTCTCTTGCAGGCTGAACGAACCGTTGCAGGACATTCCAACCTAATTAAATCATCTTCAGCATTTTTCAGAGCTGTACGTGAAGAGAAGCTCTTCATGAATACTGACGGCTCAGAGATCATCCAAGAGATAACTTGGTGTGGTGGAGGCCTCTTAGGAATAGCCGTGAGGAACAGCGAGGTGCAACGGAGATCATATCCAAGCCCCTTTCGAGGAAGCTTCAGCACTAAAGGCTATGAGTTCTTTCAAACACTAGACCTTCCCGGTCACGCAAAGGAGGTGGGTCAGGAAGCAGTTGATCTGCTAGATGCTGAAAAGTGCCCATCAGAGGAGACAAATCTTGTTATTAGAGGCGATCAGCTTGCACTTCAGATTCATGAAAGCTGTGGACACCCAACGGAGCTTGATAGGGCACTAGGAACAGAGGCTGATTACGCTGGGACCAGTTTTCTGACGCCAGAGAAACTTGGAAAGCTCAGATACGGCTCAGACAAGGTGAATATCGTAGCAGACGCCACGGTACCTGGAGGATTAGGAACATTTGGCTACGACGATGAAGGAACCAAGGCCAAGCAGGCTTACCTGGTGAAGAAAGGCTTGTTTACGGGATACCAGACCTCACGAGAGACAGCTCATGAATTGGAGCTTGAAGAAAGCAGTGGAGGCATGCGAGCCGATTCTCCTTTAGCCCTGCCACTTATCCGCATGACAAATATCAACCTTCTACCCGGCGATTGGAAGGCCGAAGAAATAGTTGAAGATACCAAGAGCGGGATATTAATGCTCACAAACACCTCATGGAGCATCGACGACAAGCGCCTCAACTTCCAGTTCGGAACCGAAATCGCTTGGAAAATAAGGAATGGAAGCAAAGGAAAGATGTTGAAGAACCCAACCTACACGGGTATTACGCCAGAGTTCTGGGGAAGCTGCAACGCGATTAGCAAGGATGACTGGATGATGTGGGGAACCCCAAACTGTGGAAAGGGCGTGCCAGGACAGGTAATGTATGTTGGACACGGATGTGGCACAGCCCGCTTCAGAAGTGTTAGGGTAGGCCTAATCAAATAGGATGTGGAAAGATGGCAACCAAAAGACTACAGAATGTGTCTGAGAAGACGGTTGAACTCGCTCTCAAAGAGAAAGCAGACCAAGCGCAGGCAGCATCATTCATGTGGGACAGCGCGCTGACACGTTTCGCAAACTCCCAAATCCACCAAAATGTCGCGTCTAAAGCTGGAGGAGTAGCCCTGAAGATCGTCATAGATAAGAGGATAGGAACGCTTACAGTGAACACACTAGAAGAGAATCGTATAAAAGAAACAATAAAACAAGCCGTGAAAATCGCTAAGATCACGCCCCCCAACAGGGAGTTCACGGGCCTCCCAAAACCAGAGAAATGGGCTCCAATACAGGGCGCCTTTGATAAAGACACAGCCAATTGCAGTCCAGATTATCGTGCGGATATAGTTGGGGAAGCGATAGACACTGCTCACTCGAAGTCGCCGATCGTTAAAGCAGTTGCAGGATCATTTTCAACAGAGATGCTGGCCTTTGCAGTCTCGAATTCGCTTGGAGTCTCAGCATGGGCGAAAATATCGTTGGCCTCCATCAACACAACCGTCATCTCTGAGCTCGACGGCTCAGAGGGTTTCGGATACGCCGAGCAATCCTCAAGGAATGTGAAGGACATAAGGCCAGCTCAGATTGCGGATCGGGCTGCTGAGAAATCGATAAGCAGTGTTAAACCTAAGAAGCTTTCACCAGGCGAATATGAGACGGTTCTATCACCGCTTGCTGTGGGCACAATCTTCAATTATCTTGGATATATAGGCTTCTCAGCGACGCCTTTTCAAGACGGTCAATCATTTGTTAAGTACCATTTGAAAGAACAAGTCTTTGATAGAAAAGTCAGCGTAAAAGATGATGCAAGAGACGAGCATTCCCTCATTGCCGTGCCCGTGGATGGCGAGGGTGTTCCAAAGAAGGCTGTGAAACTGGTTGACGCGGGAGTTGTCTCCGAACGGAGCATTTGCTACGACTCCCTTACCGGCGGAAGAGAGAAAGGGAAGCGGAGCACGGGACATTCGTTTCCTCCGATCACTTCAGGCTTCGGACAGGCTAGACCAATGCCCATAAATGTGGTAGCCGCTCCTGGTGACGCGGCAATCGAGGAGATGATCAAAGAAACTGGGCGTGGAATCTTCGTCACAAGATTCCATTATGTTAACCCAGTTGATCCCACCAAAGCCATACTAACGGGTCTGACTCGAGATGGAACATTCTTGATCGAGAAAGGGGAAATCGTTGGGCCAATTGTGAACATGCGCTTCACAGATAGCATGCTCTCAGCTCTGAAAAGGGTTCCAATGATAGGGAAAGAGTTGGAACAGGGCGAAACAGCAACTGTTCCCGCCATAAAACTGGAGAAGCTAAGGTTCACCGGCGTAACGCAACACTAGGATTCTTTGCATCGCATCCATCTACGACCACAGCAGACTGTTGATTGATGGTTATGCTTTTCCCGTGTAGTTGAAGAGCAAGGCTGCCATGCTTTTCTCTACGCCAGCCAAGCCATAAACCCGTCCGTGGCGGGCATCCGCGCCTTCGATGACGAAGTATTCGTTCGGACTGTGTGCTCTTCCGCCGTGTCCCAAGGCGGCTCCTATTAATGGAAGCCTCAGCGGCTTGCCTGCGAAGACATATGCTGGCCAGGCTGGGTAAAGCATGAGCGGAGATGCTGTTGGGGGATATATGGCATATTTCACTTTGAACTGCTCAAACATGGTGTAAGCCGCTTCTGCTATCTCGTTCTTGTGGTCGACCAGGGCCCATGGATAACCGCCGAGCTTTCTTAGCTCAACATCCTTGTAGCCCTTTTCATCTAGGTGTGTCCTTATCTTTCTGAATAGATTATCTATGTCTTGTCTTGGCACGAATCGTATGTTGTGTTTCGATGTTACTTTGTGTGGGACAAACGTTTTCGATCCTGGACCAATCCAGCCTCCCCATATCCCGTCTAGGTTGAAGCTGGTTCCGAAGACAAATCGTTTGATTATCTCTTCCTTGTCCGCTATGTCATCTATGAACACCTTGATCTTGAGCATCTTCTTAATGAGATTGGGATCATAGACTTCAACGGCTGGTGTCGATTTCCTGTATCCGTTCCTCAAGAGCTTCAGGTCTTCTGTCGCTGGTACGCGGATATCGTCGTGCCATCCGTCAATCTTGATTTTGTTTCCATCTTCGGAGACTAGGGTGGACAGCATTTTGATGTGGCGCCAGGCCGGGCTGTCGATGATCAGTTTGAGGGCGCCGTGGACTCCGAACTCTGTTGGGCCCCTGCCCCAATGAGCGCCGCTTGTCTCCAACTCTACATATAGGATGCCTTCTGAGCCTAGGGCGGGTTCAGCTAGTCCATTTTCGTCTTGGCATGCAATTGGGAAATAGACGGCGTCCGCTTTCTTCAGTTCATCTCTGTGGTCGCGTACGAACTGTGGTATACTTACGCTGGCTCGTTCCTCCTCGCCCTCCGCCACGAAGATCAGGTTTACGGGTATCTCGTCGACATCTTTAATGGCTGTCGCGGCATTTATGAAGGCAACAAGTGGGCCCTTCGTGTTTATTGCGCCCCTTGCCATAAGCACTTTCTTGAAAGGTGGCATTTCCACAAGTCTAGCTTCGAAGGGTGGAACCTTCCAGAGATGGGTGTCTTCTGCGGGCTGAACGTCATACATCATGTAGATTATCACTGTCTTCTCTGCTCCCGCGTTGTATTCTGCGTAGACTATGGGTGAATGTTGCCCCTCAACTAGCTTAGCTTTCTGGCATCCAAGCTTGGTTAAGTAGCCTTTGAGACATTCTGCGCATTCTCTGACCCCTTCACCTGTTTGGGAGATGCTGGGTTGCCCTATGAACTCTTGAAGTTTGATTATGTGCTTTTCTAAATCATCGTCTATTCTTCTATAGACTTTCTCCAACTTGCTCAAGTTCAAAACCCAAGTGACAATAACACTGAGTTTTCAATAAAAGCCTTCTTGCGCAAGCAAATCGAGGATATTCCAGGCAGCCTTGCATGCAAGTTGGATCTGGACGGCGTATTGAAGTCCTTCATGAGCCTCTTTGGAGAAGCCCCTTTAGAAACTAGAGGGGGATGACCGGTATTAAACGACAGTCAACATCTAGTTGTTGACCGTTAATCCTCAAGAGCAGGGAGGAATGGGTTGCCTATGTAGTGATTGGTCTGGGTCATTGTAAGATGTTTGTGGTGTTGAGTTTTGTTGCTTAGACTGAATCGGCCATGAGTGGACAGATTGCGGAACGTCTGGTGCTGATTTCGCCTAGGTACGCGTCCCTCATGCTGACAAGATGTCAT
>CP070749.1:70201-76674 GCA_020348365.1 Candidatus Bathyarchaeota archaeon | reverse complement strand
ATGGAGGGTCCGTGGCCTAGTCCGGATTAAGGCACCGAACTGCTACAGCGAAACGGTGTGCAAGCCTCCGGAGCCGGAGATCTGGGGTTCGAATCCCCGCGGACCCGCCAGAAGGTGAACATTAGATGGTTTCAGTAAATCCCTTCGCAGAGTTTCGTGAAGAGTGCGAGACTATTTTGAGAGACGCGCTTGATAGATTATATCCCCAGATCTCCATCACCCAGATTATGCTCGAATCTCCTCCGAGTCTAGAGTTCGGAGAGCTGGCCTCTTCGCTCTGCTTTGAGCTATCCAAAGAGACTGAAACGACGCCCATTGAGATTGCAGAGAGAGTTGTCGAATGTATCGATTCATCTCAGTTCGCGCTAATTCAATCACTCGGAGCAGCTGGGAAAGGCTACATCAACTTCTACGCAAACCTTCCAGAATTCACCAAACTAACTCTAGAGTCCATCAGAGCCCTTGACACAAAATACGGATACGTCAAAGCTGAAGAATCGAGAAAAATCATTGTCGAACACACAAGCGTCAATCCCAATGCGCCAATACACATCGGACAAGCGAGAAATCCCATATTAGGCGACGCCCTCGCGTCCATTCTGAAGAAACGCGGACACAAGGTTTTTCGGCACTACTACATCGACGATGTAGGCCGCCAAGCAGCGGTCGCCGCCTACGGCTACGAAAAGCTTGGAAAGCCAAAACCTGAGGGGAAGCCGGACCATTACATAGGTAAAATCTACACCATAACAAGCTGCATAACAGAAATCGACCGACTCAAAAAGGAAATCAGGCAACGAGAAGAGCAAGGAGCAACTGAAGAAGCCTCGAAGCTACAATTAGAACTGGACGACTGGACATCGGTTGCAGCCGAGCTCAATAAAAGGTTTCCAGAGCTTTTTAGCAGGCTTCTAAAAGCGATTCAGGAGGATGAGAATCCTGATCTTAGGATGAACGATTTGGTCCGTGGATATGAGGGTGGTAGGGAAGAAGCAAAGAGTTTGATCAGGGAGGTCTGTCAAGTCTGTGTTGATGGTCTCAAGTCTACTCTTGATAGGGTTGGGATTTCCTTTGACTCTTGGGATTGGGAGAGCAGTTTTGCTTGGAGTAGTGATGTTAAACGCGTTCTTGAAAGATTGGAGAAGACCCCGTACGTTTTTCGTGTTGGGGGCGTTTTGGAGTTTGACGCGGAGAGGGTTGTTCATGACCTTGATCTTAGAGAAAAACTAGGTTTGAGGGAGGAGTATGAGGTTCCATCCTTAACATTGGTGAGAGCCAACGGCACTACCTTGTACACAACCCGCGACGTCGCCTACAGCCTGTGGAAGTTTGAGAGGGTCGAGAAGGTGATTAATGTAGTTGGGATGGAACAGGCTCTGGCTCAGCTCCAGTTGAAACTGGCTCTATACGCTCTTGGCCAGAATAATCAAGCGGGGAATCTTGTTCACTTCTCCTACAACCTGGTCAGTCTTCCCGGTTACCGAATGTCAAGCCGCACAGGTCGCTACATCACTCTGGATGAGGTAGTAGGCGAGGCTTTGCAGAGGGCGCATGATGAAGTCTCCAGAAGGTCCCCGCATTTGTCAGACGCCGAGAAGCGCAGAATCTCAAAATTGGTCGGAATTGGAGCTCTGAAGTATGCTCTCGTTGAAGTAGACACGTCGAAACCTGTAGTCTTCACTTGGGATCGAGTCTTGGATTTCGAGAAGAACAGCGCTCCTTACATCCAGTATTCTCACGCGAGAGCCTGCAGTATTCTAAGGAAGGCGAGTAGAAAGCCGGAGAATCCCGACTACGCTTTGTTGAAGGATGATTTAGAGCGGGACTTGACCTTAATGTTAGCGCGGTTTCCCATGGTCTTCATCGACGCAGCCGAGAACCTGAGGCCAAGCGAGATCGCCAACTTCGCCAACACTTTGGCGGATAAGTTCAATAAATTCTATGCTGCGCTACCAGTCATCAAGGCAAAGCCAAAAAGATTAGGCGATGGCAGACTCGTTCTTGTGAAAACAACAAGAAATGTCCTTAGAAACGCTCTAAGCCTTCTGGGCATAGAAGCTCCCGAAAGGATGTGAGAACCACCACGTCACGCGCGCGCTTTGCTTCTATGCTGGATGGCTTGAAGCTTTTATGATGTCAAGTGCTTTGTTCTTGAAGTGAGAGAGATCCTCTTTCTTGACTCGAGGGAATACAGCTTCGAATTTCTCGAATTCCAGTGTTGCATCATATTCGCCTTTAGCCTCGAGCTCACTTACCTTCTGAGCGTAGAGAATGTTGCCGCAAGGTACAACAATGACAAGAATTGAGTCGTTCCAGAATTCTTTGTAGTTCGCTATGAATCGAGAATAGATTAAGATCTTGGTCTCCTTAGGAGCGTTTCTCAACTTGACTTCCACAAGCATCAGATCTTTTCTCTCGTCATCATAAACAATCAAATCTGGAGAAGCCCTTATCCGCCTTACTGTTCTGGATTTCCTTGTCCTTCTTTCCCCCAGCCTCCTTCATAGGCCCGATAGGGTGCTCTCATACCCATAGGGTAGAACCAGATAACCTGACTTCTCGAGCAAAACTTTTACCACCTCTTTTATCTGGTTGCCTTCGAGCACCTGATCGAAAAAGTCCTTCTCTTTCAAGACAATCCTCCTTTCTGTCATGCCTATATCACATACATACAACTTCTACTAAAAGTTTGAGAAACTAACTCCATTAGAAAAACGCAGATAGAAAAGGGGAAAATGCGAGAGATACCACCACTATACCGCGCGCGCGTTTAATATGCTTTTTCATATAACTCTCTCAACTGTTCTTCTGACACCTCTCTAGGATTTCCTTCTTCATTTGCCCATTTGTAAGCTATCTCGACCAGCGCGAGGATGTCTTCTCTTTTTAGACCCACTTCTCTCAGTGTCTGGGGTAACTTCATACCCTTTGACAGCTCTTTCATTGCTGAAACCAACTTTTTTGAGGCTTGGTTCACATCAAGGTTCTTCACGTCTTCTCCCATGAGTTCCGCTATCTTGGCGAATTTCTCCACGTTGGATTTGAAGTTGAATTCCATAACGTGAGGTAGCATCAACGCATTTGTGATGCCATGGGGTATTCTGTAGAATCCTCCTATGGCCTCTGCCATTGCGTGTACAATTCCTAGGGATGAGTTTGAGAAGGCTGATCCAGCCATGAAACTTGCTAAGATCATGTTTGTCCTTGCTTCCATGTTTTCGCCGTCTTTCACAGCGGGTCTCAAGTTTTGGGCTATGAGCTTTATCGCTTGAACGGAGAAGGCGTCAGTCACTGGGTTCGCGTAGGTGGAAACGTAGGCTTCTATCGCGTGAGTGAGAGCATCCATTCCCGTAGCTGCTGTTAGATTCGGTGGCATGGTTCTAGTTACGTTTGGATCCAGTATAGCAACGTCGGCGATTAATTTTGGATCTGCAGCACCGGTCTTCAGTTTTCTTTTCGTATCTGTGAACACCGCCCATATGGTGGCTTCACTCCCTGTGCCCGCTGTCGTTGGTATGGCAATGAAGGGAAGAAGTCTTCGGATTGGTCTTGGATTTTCTATGCCGTCTTCATAATCCAGTATAGACCCTCCGTTCATAGCTACAATATTCGCGCATTTTGCAGTGTCCATGACGCTGCCGCCCCCCATAGCAATCAGGAGGTCAGCATCCTCAGCTTTTTCCAGGGTCTCCACAGCTCTTTCAATGGATTCAACTCTTGGTTCAGGCTCTGTTTCATCAAAGATCGAAATTTTCGTCGCTGTTGAACTGAGTTTCTTTGTAAGAGGAGCTACTAAACCCGCGTCGATCACTCCCTTGTCAGTGATGATGAACACATCGGAGGAATTGAAGTCTTTGACTGCTTCTCTCACTTCTTTCACAGCTCCAATGCCGAAATATGTTTTCTTGGGCGTCAATAACTTGAAAACATCTTCATTCATAAGGGTCAACATCCCTCATTGCTTAATCTTTTAGTTCCGTTTCCGCCTTTTTCACTATTTCCCACATTTCTTTTCTAACATCTTTTTCTAATGGCTCAACTATATGAGATGCCAAGATTTTCTTGGCTCTTTCTCTTGCCAACTCACATATGTCCTTGCGGCCTGCTTTAACCCAGTCTCCCATGCTTCCCCTATCGCGCACGCGCGCAATTGCCCCGGCCTCATCCATCAGTTTGAGTGCTCTGTCTTCGTAAATACCTACGCCGATCCGTTCGAGTACATCTAGTGTAGCCAAATGAATCTCGTAAAGCTCATCTCTATTGAGTAAGCTAGCTTTGAGTCCTTGAGACCGTAGGGGGTCACTCATAACTTCAACCTCGATTCCCCCAGTGTTCTAGTCAACAAGAAAAAAGGATTTCGCCCACAACATACAATGTTTTCGGGCTTTTCTTCACCGCCACGCGCGTAATACTGAACTGAGGTCTTTTTGCCTATATCTCCGCCTTGGCTAGAAAGTCTTCAGCGTTTTTCATAGCAATCCTTTGGAAACCGCAGGTTACAATCGCTGCTATGACCCCACTCATCGCCAACGTAATGTAAAGGTAGATTGGCGGCAGAGGGGCAAGGAATCCCATCATTGTACCTGCGTAAGGAGAGAGTGGGGCAAGGATTACACTGGCCAAGACCGAGCAAATGATGAAGTTGATGATTGTTTCCTTTGGCCTTATCATGCGTGGCCTTGGTATTTCAACAAAGCTTGCGCCTTTGAATCCGGCTCGAAGCGAAACCGCGCTGAGAGAAACAATCAGGAAGATCGATTCGATTAGTGCAACAAAAATGATTCTCAGTGATGGACGAATAATGAGAATGCCGACGGCGCTGCACCCCAGCGTTACTGCACATGAAAGGATGGCTACAAATCCGTACTTACACTTGACCAGACTCTCTGCAGTGACTGGCGACGAGTAAAGGTGCCACACCGGGGCGCCTTCCTGCCCGATTATCATAGAGCCGATGGAAGTGGCCATTAAGGCTCCAGGTATTAGAAGAATGAGAGCAGAAAGGAAAGATGAAGCTTGGAAGTAGGGTACTCGCATTAAAGACGTGTACATAACTGTGATTACTATGGGCAACACGAAGAAGTACATTAGCTCCCGACGCCTAGTGAAGGCCTTGAAGTCCTTCCTCATGATCGCCGCTTCCGACAAGGAGAAACCAAGCCTTCCCCATATGCTGGGCCTCGGCGCATATGCGCCAGTCGAGATGCTTATAGCGGGGGGCTCATAGAGTCCAAATCTACTGTTCAGCTTAACTGCCACAGCGAAAAGGGCTGATAGAAAGGTCACAGACCCAAGGCAAAAGGCAACTGTTTCCACGATTTGACCGTTCACAAAGGAGAATAGGGTCATCCCAAGCCACAAATAAGGGATGAACCACACCGTCTTCTGTCCGCTTGCTAACACCTCTATAATAACAAGGAAGTTTGCTCCAGATGTAAAGAAGAAATAGACTACGTAGAAGACGGTTATGAGAAGAATTGAGCCGAAAAATCTCACCCAGATTGCCGCCTTCCCCGAGGTCTTGTAAACCGCTCCTGTGAGTCTCACCTGAAGGATCCTGAAGATTTCTGTGGTGGCGCTGGCCAAGAATGCAATCGCTAACGTAGCAAGAATCGTTAAGATCGCGAGGGGAATCTCTCCGAGGAAAATGGAGACTACGGATATCGCTGAAATAATGGAAACTAAGACAGCTAGCTGGACACCGATAAGGTTTGCCAAGATAGCTGCAAGTGTATGTTCCCCCCAGGTTATGGGAAGCCAATAAGGCGGTTGGATCGATGCCTTTATGCCTGCGCGCTGGAGTTGGCGCATCATGGTGAAGATCAGGCTGTATGTGAGAACTAGAGTCGGAACGGACATGAAGAGGATTTTGACGTTCAGAAGAAGAGCGGCCTTCATTTCTGGGTCCGGGACTCCGTTGTAAACTGTGCCAACGAGCAGTCCTAAGGCTATCCCAAGGAGGCAGCTGCCCCCATACATTATGTACTGGAGAGTTCTTCTCTCCCGGTATCTCCGGAGCCTTTGTCCCCGAATAAGTCTGCCTGATTTGATGTTGACCTTTATGAGCCTGAGGACGTTTCTCCATCTCATTTCATGAGCGCCTCAACCACGTCCTTGATGTCACTGGTTCCTGTGAGCGCAAGGAAAATCTCTTCAAGATTTGATCCGGGTAGCCTTGCCATCTCTCTCAGCTCTTCCATGTTGCCTGTGGCGAGCAGCCTCCCTTCATACATGATGGCGATGCGGTCGCACATGGCTTGGGCGATCTCCAGAATGTGTGTTGACATGATGATGGTTACGCCCTTTGATGCCAGTTCACGGAGGAGGTCCTTGATGATTCTGGCTGAACGAGGGTCAAGACCGCTTAAAGGTTCGTCTAGGAGCAGCAGCTTTGGTCTGTGGACAAAGGCGGATATGAGCGCGGTCTTCTGCTTCATGCCCAGGGAATAGGCGCTTATCATGTCGCCCTCCCT
>CP070749.1:63517-70101 GCA_020348365.1 Candidatus Bathyarchaeota archaeon | reverse complement strand
AAGAATTGTTCTAAATTTCTCTGGTCTTTCGTCATATCAATGTCAAATCTATGAACTCTGTATCTCACTTTCATTCTTTCTCCTTCTGTAGCACTTCCATACAAGCCAGCCAATAAATAGCTTTGCCACATGCATGCATGCGCTAAGTGGGCTTCAAGCCAAGAGAGTAAGCAGAATTCGTTGATTCGGTGTTATGCGAAGAAGCGTGCGTTCTCGAGGATTGTTCCGGCTCTAGAAATGTTGTTGACTACGAGGTTGAGCCTGTAGGAGCTTCGTAGCGTCTTCAAGATTTCTTCAAGCATGAAGCTGGGTCGGAGGAGGAAGTGGCGGAGGTGCTCGTGGATCATCCGGTTGATCTCTTCTGGGGGAACGGCGTTCGGCGAGATTTCTGGCACCAGGACTCCGGTCTCCCATTGTTCTTCTTCGTTTAGGAAGCCCTTCGTCTTCAGTTCGTCCCAGATTTCCACTCCGGGGTAGGCTGCGAGGATGTTGATTTCTGGGATGTCAAGTTGGAGTTGCTTGGTGAATTCTAGGGTGTTCTGGATTTCCTGTCGGGTCTCGTCTGGGGCGCCGACGATGAGGGAGCCTATTATGACGTCGACTCCTGCCTTCTGTGCTGCTTTGATGGCGGTTCTGGATTGTTGTGGGGTTATTCTTTTGTTGTAGTAGTCGAGGATGCGCTGGTTTGCGCTCTCTATGCCGAAGTGGATTATCTTGCAGCCTGCTCTCACGAGTTCTCTCAGCATCGGGTAGGAGCAGTTATCAACGCGCCCGAGGGATATCCATTCTATGTCCAGCTTCTCTCTTCTTATGTTCTGGCAGAGTCTGATGGCGCGTTTCTGGTTGAGCATGAAGTTGTCGTCTACAAAGTGGAATTGCTTGTAGCCCTGGCTTTCTAGGAGCAGTAGTTCTTCCAGGGCGTTCTTGACTGTTCTGGGGCGCCAGATGTTGTGGGCTAGGGCTCTGATTCCGCAGAATCTGCAGTTGTAGACGCATCCGCGGCTGGTTACGAAGCTTGTGTACTTTTTTGGGGCCGCGTTTATTCCGGCGGCTAAGGCGTGGTATTCCGTGTTTAGTAGTGTGCGGTCTGGGAAGGGGATGGCATCAACATCCTTAATCAGGGGTCTATCCGGTGTTGAGACTACTGAGCCATTCTTTCTGAAGGTTATGCCCTGAATGTTCTTAGGGCGCTCGTCCTTCTCAGTTGCTTCTGTGAGTTCTAGGGCTGTCTCTTCTCCTTCGCCTCTAACAACAATGTCTACCCAGGGATATTTCTCGAGGATTCTCTCCGGGTTGTATGTTGCGAAGAGGCCGCCGAAGACCACGGTGAGGTTTGGGTTCTCCTTCTTAGCTTCTCTGGCGATGTATGGTGCTGTCCGGCTTGAGCAGGTCAACGTGGAGAATCCCAGCATGTCCGGGTCTTCCCTCTTCACCCACCTTGTTGCCTCTTCCAATGAGAGGTGTCTGGCAGTAGCATCCAAGATAGAGACTTCTATGCCCTGGTTCTGTAGGTAGGTGGCTACGTAGAGGATGCCCATTGGCGGGCTTGCACCAGTCATCTTCCTTTTCTCTCTTGTTGATACCTCATCGTTGAGGGGCGGGTTTATGAAGGAGAACTTCATCGGTTCACCGACTTTGGAGGGTCATATTTTCTCTAGCGCAATTAAATCTACCTATATTCAACTGCGCAAAGTTTTAATCTTCTTTACCAGTTCACACTTTCTTTACTACGTGCGCTAAAGACTTGAGGAGAAATCTTCTATATCGAAACCTCGTGTTTTCTGCGCAGAAAAGGTAGGGTATTAGCGTTAAAATCACTCGTTTTCCAGTTCCTTAATCAAGATTTTTCGTTCATCAGGATTCATAGCTTTGACCGTGACACCTACTCTATTAAGTAGTGAAATCTCAGCCTCCTTTTTCTTTCTCTCCTTCAGAAAGTCATACGTTATTTTGAGGGCAGTTATTAAACGCGCAGGCGACTTCTTTAGGCGTATTATTACATTATTAATACGCAGAGGATACTAGCGCATAGATACAGCGGTATATCTTCGTTTTCTTTTGGTTTTGGGCTTTAAATTCAACACGCAAATAGGAGATAGCTGCATTCGCTAAAATAGACAGAATTGTGTAAGTTAGCCTAAAAAGGGCGGTGTTTACACTATTAAAACATTGGTGAATGCAATGGGTGAAAGAATGAAAATACTGTTTGTGTTTGGGTTGCTAGGCCTCTCCGCAGGATTCTTCGCAGAACTCACCTGCGAATATGCAATGCCGTGGCTTCATCAGCCATTTCCCAATGATGAGTTGGAACCACAACCACAGACAGAAGCTTATCGAGGGGAGTGTCCTCTTTGTACTCGTCCTAGAGAACTCCTTAAGCCACGGGAGAGCCAGAGCTTGTGGCAACGCAATTCTCTTCCATGAGGCTGCCGAGAGGATCTAAAGCGAATACGTGGGGTCCTGTGTTGTCAACTCCGCGCGCATCAATATCTTGTTGAGCCGTCTCAATGCCTCTTTGTTTTCTTCCCATTTCAGCTTTCCAAGAGCTTCTGGAAGGTTACACCATTTGAATTCGGAATGTTCCTTTCCATCATGCATGCATGCGGGTTCTAAGTTTCCGACGTATTCATCTAACGTATGTAGGGAAGTTTCAGTGGACTGCTCTTTTCTGCGCATTCCCTATGCTTACTGACTGCGAATTCTATTGCTTGTTTTAGATAGTCCCTCGACAATGCACCTACAACGTCCTGAACAGGTCTTCCCCCACAAAAGAACTTGAAGGTAGGTGTGCCCATTACGCCATATTTCACGGCGAGCTCTTGGTTGAACTGGCTTTCTATAACGTTGAGTTTAGCAAACTTCAGCTTGCCTGCATACTCCTCTGCGAGTTCACTGTAGACAGGCTCAATTATTCTGCAATGTGGGCATTGAGGGCTCCAGAACTCAACTAGAACCAACTTCTCAGATTCTAGAACTTCTTCTTTCCAGTTTAGGCCATCTGACTCTACTACTCCTTGTGACATTTCCAATCGTCTCGGTTATCAGAAGTTTGTGCATTCATACTATATCAAGGCGCGCGCTGTAGCTGAAAGTCTGTTAATAATGTGTCACACTTTTGAGATTTTTGAATGGCACTAGAATGTTGGAAGTGCGCCAAACGCTTACGCGCGCGTTCTCTCCAGCAGACTTATATCAATTCTTACAAACTCTCATAAGGGCAATATTTATGTCGGGACTTCCAGAAGAAACAGGAAAAAAGGGAAGATGCGGGGGAAGTGTGGAGATATATCCAATCTGGTATGGAATTAATCTCCTCACATACTCCCTAGCTGGGAAGAGTTCGCCTTGGCTACGTTGAATCTTGACAAAATCTTCAATCCAAAAAGCATCGCCGTGATTGGAGCAAGCGATGAGAAAGGATCTGTTGGATACGTTTTGATGAAGAATCTCAAGGAGTTGGGATATAAAGGAAAGGTCTATCCAATCAACATTCGTGACCTTGAAGTTTTCGGGCTCAAGGCCTATAAGACCGTGAGTGAGCTTCCGGAAAATGTTGATTTAGCTGTTGTTGCCACTCCGGCCAAGACCGTTCCTGTCATATTAGAGGAGTGTGGCAAAGCCGGGATACTCGGAGTCATCGTCATTTCGGCTGGTTTCAAGGAAATCGGTGTAGAAGGCAAGGCACTGGAGAAGAGACTTCTTGAAGTGAGGAAGAAGTATGGTCTGCGGATTGTCGGACCCAACTGCTTAGGCGTCATTCGTCCAAGTGTCGGTCTCAACGCGACTTTCGCTGATAAGATGCCGAGACCCGGCAATATCGCATTCATCTCTCAGAGCGGCGCGTTATGCACGGCGATTCTGGACTTGTCACTCCACGAAAATATTGGCTTCAGCAACTTCGTCTCTTTGGGGTCGATGATTGATGTGGATTTCGGCGATTTAATAGATTATTTCGGCACTGATCCGAAGACGCGGAGCATCCTGATGTACATTGAGGGGTTAACTGATGCCCGCGAGTTCATCAGCGCGGCAAGGCGTTTTGCACGGACAAAGCCGATTATCGTCGTAAAGGCTGGAAAGTTTGGCGAGAGCGCGAAGGCAGCTGCTTCACATACAGGCTCGCTCACGGGCGAGGATATGGTCTATGATGCAGCATTCAAACGTGCAGGAGTTGTGCGCGTTGATGAGATAGCAGATCTGTTCAACTCTGCCGAGGTTTTGGGCATGCAGCCTCTTCCACAGGGTCCATGCTTAGCCATCGTCAGCAACGCCGGTGGACCTGGCGTGATGGCTGCTGACGCGGTCATCGCCAGAGGAGGGAAACTGGCCAAACTGGGTGAAAAGACGATGGAGCAGCTTGACAAGGTTTTGCCTCGTTATTGGAGCAGAGGGAACCCCATTGATATCCTGGGAGATGCCAAGGCAGATAGATACAAGGCGGTGGTGGAGGCGTGTTTTGAGGATGAGAATGTTGATGGCTTATTGATTATTTATACCCCTCAAGGTATAGCGGACCCAGCAAAGGTTGCAAAGAGCATTATCACGCTATCTAAGAGCAAGGGGTCCGGCAAGACAGTTTTAACATCATTCATGGGCTATGGAGACGTAGAGAAAGCGAATAAGACATTCAGTGAGAATAACATTCCAACCTATTCCACGCCTGAACAAGCGGTTGCGACCTACATGTACATGTATCAGTACAAGCGCAATCTGGAGCTGCTTTATGAGACGCCTGAAGAACTGCCCGTAGATATCGTTCAACCAAGGCGCCCGCTTATGGTGATAATGAGAAACGCTGCAAGCCAAGACCGCGGAATATTGACGGAGATGGAAGCGAAACAACTTCTGGCTTATTATGATATTCCCGTCATCAAGACATTGGTGGCGAAGACTGTCGAAGAAGCAGCCGTTTTAGCTTCGCAGATAGGTTATCCAGTGGTTATGAAGATTCTTTCACCTCAGATAGTGCATAAGACTGAGGCGGGCGGGGTCGTGCTTGACATCGACTCAGAGTATGAGGTTCGAGAAGTGTTTGCCGATATCATGAGACGAGCTAGAGAGTACAATCCTGAAGCTGAGATTCAGGGCGTTACGGTTCAGCCCATGATTAGGAGACGCGGCTACGAGGTGATTCTCGGCGCAAAAGCTGATCCACTCTTTGGTCCGGTGGTGCTGTTTGGGATGGGCGGCGTCGGCGTTGAGCTGTTCAAGGATTTTGCTGTTGGGTTTCCCCCGTTGAACCAGACTCTGGCCAGGAGGATGATGGAGGAGACGAAGGTCTATCGGCTTTTGAAGGGGTTCAGGAATATGCCGCCTGCGAATCTAAAGCTTCTTGAGGAGACTTTGGTTCGGTTCTCTCAGATGCTTGTGGACTTTCCGCAGCTGAAGGAAGTCGATATCAATCCATTATTCATTGATGGGAAGGAGGCCTTTGCTCTTGACGCCCGCGTGGTGATTGATAAGAAGCGCGTCTTTGCGAAGCTTGAGCCTCGCGAGCATTTGGTGATCTGTCCATATCCGAAGAAGTATGAAAGCCTGTGGAAACTCCGTGATGGTCGACCAGTCCTCCTCCGGCCTATCAAGCCTGAGGATGAGCCATTGTGGTTGGAGATGTTTCGGAATTTCTCGGAGGAGTCGATTCGCTACAGGTTCTTCAATGTCATCAAGGATACACCCCACGAAATGCGGGTTCGCTACTGCAACATAGACTATGACCGGGAGATGGCGATTGTCGCAGAGCTGAGTGAGGGCGAGGAGAGGAAGATTTTGGGTGTTGTCAGATTGAATGTTGAGCCTGACGGAAAGACCGGGGAGATCGCCGTTATCGTTGCTGATCCATGGCAGGGGTTGGGCTTGGGATCCAAGATGGTGGATTACATAATTGAGATTTGCAAGGATATGGGACTTGAGCGGGTTTACGGTTTGATGCTGAAGAACAATCAGAGGGCTATCGCTCTAATGAAGAAAATGGGCTTCACCACCGAATACCCCGATCAAGACACTGTGAAAACAGTACTCAATCTGAAAGAAGAAACGATCTGAACATTGAACCATGGATACGCGCGTGCATTTCGATGCATGCATGGCACTGTTTAAGAATGGCGATGCCGTTCCTAACTCAAGCAAGTATGACCCTCGGGAGTTTGGTTCAAATTGAAACTTCTTGTTGACCCCCGTGAAGGACATGTGACAAGCTCCCTTGAAGATGTATGTGAAGAGATTTCTTTCGTTCAATTGCCTATTGGAGACTACTTGCTGGTCTCGGATTCCACAGCAGTAGTCATTGAGAGGAAGACAGTTAGTGACTTCTTCTCCTCTGTAAGATCCAATAGGCTGTGGGATCAGCTGCTTCGAATGATGAAGGTTGAGCGGGTGATGGGATACGAGATTAAGCGGAGGATTCTTCTATTGCATGGGAACTTCCGGGACTACTTGTTTGAAGCTGACTCTGGAGATCCAGAGGCCATGTTGAAGCACTGGTCTCAGCTGATGGGAGCATACTTGGAGATAGTCTACGTCTACAATACCCCGATCATTCATGCAGAAAGCGACACAGCTTTGAAGGCGTTCATAAGAATACTCAT
>CP070749.1:56823-63417 GCA_020348365.1 Candidatus Bathyarchaeota archaeon | reverse complement strand
CGGAGATCTTTGACATGTAACAGGCTTTCTGAGTTCTTGTCGCCCATTCAATCTCACGCCTGCGTTTCGCTATCCAGCTCATAAGCGGAGTTTCCAGGCTGATACATCTGAATTGCTGGAACCTTTAAACTAATCTCACTTAACGTATACATCTTCCACAAGTCATAAAAACTGAAGCAGAAGACCTAGTGAATGGTGCCATTGGTTGCTTGAGGGTAAGAATGTGAATCTGAGAATCATGGAGAAAGAGGACTTGCCCTTAATCGCAGAATGGGCTAACAACCCTGATTTCGGTGGTGAGTACGAGCCTCTTGAACAAATTTCACGCAAAGAAGTGGAGAAGTGGTATGACAACCTTGGTTCTGAAGAAAAATGGTTCATTATAGAGAAGAAGGATGGTGGCAAGATCGGTCAAATATTCCACGCTCCCAGAGGACCCCATTTCCTCATTGGCTACAGGTTACTTCCGAGTGAGAGAAACAAAGGCTACTGCACAGAAGCAGTCAGAATCATAGTAGATTACCTATTTCTTTCAAAGGACATAGTACGTATTCAAGCAGATGCCAATCCAAGAAACATAGCTTCTCAGAGGGTTCTGGAAAAAGCAGGATTCAAGAAGGAAGGACTAATCCGCAAGGACGTTTATGTCAGAGGAGAATGGAAAGATGGTATTCTATACAGCATTCTGAGAGATGAATGGAAAGAGCCAAAGATACTTCCAAAGACAACTTCATAACAATTCTTTCACTACTGGCAGTTACTGTCTACAGAAGAGTATGCAAAGGGAATGCGTGTGTGAAACAGACAGTTTTTTATAGGCTTCAGCCGACTACGATAATTCAAGAGCCGGGGTGACTGAGAGGTTAGGTGGTCGGCTGCAGCTGGTCAGCTGAGTTAATGATGACAGAAGAGACCGGCTTGACTTGGGTTCGAATCCCAACCCCGGCATCCAAATCTCGCCTGTAATCCTGTGAGAATATGACGCTGAAAATATACGATACTCTGACAAGACGGAAGGAAGCTTTCAAACCTATCAGCGGAAACAGGGTCTACATGTTTGTATGCGGTCCCACACTCTACGACTACTCTCATCTAGGACACGCAAGGACCTACGTCGCCTTCGACGTCATAGCGAGGTACCTCAGATACAAAGGTTACACCCTATTCTACCTGATGAACATAACCGACGTGGAAGACAGAATAATACAACGGGCAGAGATGACAAACAGAGACCCAGTTGAACTGGCGAAGACTCTCGAAACAACCTTCCACCGAGACATGAAAGCCCTGCGAATGAACAGTGTTAACCTGTACGCACGAGCCTCAGAACATATGCCGGAAATATTGGATCAGATCAAAAGACTCATCGAGAAGGGATACGCCTACGAGACGAAGACTGGGATATACTATGATCTCGCTAGATTCGAAGATTTCGGAGAGCTGTCACACCAGAAACTGGACGAAGTGAAGAAGCACCGGATAGACCCAGACCCCACGAAGAAGAACCCTCAAGATTTCACACTGTGGAAAAAGAAGGAGACCGGGCCGTTATGGGACTCTCCATGGGGGAAGGGAAGACCGGGGTGGCATATCGAGGACACCGCGATTTCAGAACTGTATTTGGGTGAACAATACGATATTCACGGTGGGGGAATAGACCTGATTTTTCCACATCACGAAAGCGAGATAGTCCAGATGGAGTCCCTCTCCGGAAAGAAGCCGATGGCAAGAAACTGGTTACACACAGGACTCCTAATGATTTCTGGAGAAAGGATGGGCAAATCCATGGGAAACTCTGTGACAATAGCGGATGCATTAGAGGACTACGAGGCTGAAGTGCTCAGATTCTTCTTTGCATCAACGCACTACCGAAGCCCCATAGACTACACCAAGGACAAACTCGAACAGGCCAAGAACAGCCTCGAAACACTCTACACCGCCTTATATAACATCAAAAGACTCCAGACGAAAGAAGAGAAACAACTAACAGATGAAGAGAAGAAGCTGAGGAAGGAGTTGCGAGAGACAGAAAGGAAATTCCTCAAGGCAATGGACGACGACTTCAACACGCCCATAGCGATCTCTCACCTCTTCGACATGGCGAAGAAGATCAACATATTCACAGCCGAAGATGGCATCGTGGATAAGAAATTGCTGGGAGAGATCGTTAACTCATTCAAGGAACTCGGAGGAATCCTTGGAGTACTCCAGAGAGAGAAAGAGTCAGTTGAAGAGGAACTAATCGAGAAGCTGATGGATTTGGTAATCGAGCTTAGAAGAGAGTTCAGAAACCGAGAGAATTTTGCCGTCTCGGACAGGATAAGAGAGGAGTTGCGAAGATTGGGCATAACACTTGAGGATACACCAGATGGTATGAAGTGGAGAAAACATTGACACTTATCATCTCTCAAGCATCTCCACCAGGAATTTCTTCAACCCCTTTTCCATTTCTGTGATGGCGCGCGCAGCATCATGCTTTGAACCATTTAAAGATCAAGTACTGGATTTTTGCTGCTTCTAGGTCTGGTATGGCTATGATGAATCTCTTTCTTACGGTCGTAGCTAAACGTCCAGCCTTCACAACGTCAGTGGCCGTAACCTCATCTTCGGCCTTTCTCACCGAGACCATGTAGGGCGCGTGTTCAACGCCGGGCCCATGCTTATAGACAGCGAAGTCACACCCATACTTCATTCCCGGCGTGACTACGAGGTCCTTATCTCGTAGGTCTCGATAAACCGCGTACTTCAGGTCAAACTCATCATAGAGCCTCCTCGCTCTTGCCTGCAGTTTCTTGAAGCTGACTCGGGTTCTCTCTGCACCCTCAGTGACGGTGATCACTCGCTTTTCCATCAGGTATAGGCCTTCCATTATGTCGAGGATAAGTGGGACGTTGAAATCCATGATTTTGGGTTTGGGAATGCCCACGGGTTTTCCGTAATAGCCACGTCTGTAGACCTCTGAGCCCTTCTGAGGATTCCATACAACTAGAAAGTTTTCAATGAATTCAGCTTTTGCTTTCTTAGACATGTCAGTCCCAGTCATAAGGTGAAGGCCAATATGCGCGCGGCATCTGAGGCGTCCTCAGCCTTGTCTGCAATGTCCTCGAGAAGCTGGATCACATCCCTCATCAGAAGGATAGTGGGAAATTCCAGTTTGCTGCTGAGAATCTTGAGCTCAAGTTTCCGATATAGATCATCGACAGTTCGTTCTGCAACCTCGACCTCCCTAGCCTTTCCTTGGGCTTTCTCTGAGCCATACTTGAGTGCCACGATCATCTCTCTAAGCTTCGAGACGGCCTCGAAGACGGCGTTGGAAAGGTCGCTGATTCCCTTCTTCACATCGGATGGTACATTCCAGTCTCTCTCCATAATCTCCAGCAGCCTGAATCCTATGCCCTTGCAGAAATCCGCGATTTCACCTGTTAGGTTAGTGAAACGAAGGAAGTCTTCTCGGCTCATCAGGATTGCTCCTATCTCGACGAGTTCTCTCGAGACACTGCGTCTTGCTCGGTCCACTTCCTCTTCTGACTTCCTAATCTCCTCAAAAAGTTTCTGAACCGACTTCTTATCGTCATTCACAAAACAGTCAATTAGCTGCGAAGCTGTACGGGTAATGTCCATCACCTTTCTCAGATGGTCTTGACAGACGCTGAGGGCTCTTCGCTTTACTCGTTCCTCGGTTTCTACAGGAAAGACCACGCCTTCTGCCCCTCAATCTTGTATTGTTGCGCTACAATACAATAGAGCAGAGCCTTAAAAAAGATAGCGAATGGTGTTGTGGCTAGCCCCTGACTTTGCACGCGCAGACTGCCATGCGGGAGATGCGGAGTTTCTAGAACAATCTTTCATCCCATTATAAATAAGACCTGTTCTGAAACATAGGTACGATTCTAGAATAGAGAGGAGGTGATATTTCGGAAGGAAAGAAAGTACTGGCTGTCGTTGCCCTGGTCGGAATAATCACAGTGTCCATTTCAGCTGCTTATGCTGCTAACACCAGTGCAGGAAGATATCAGGTCGAAGTCTTCTCCGTGAGCTACGGCTGGGGAGATTGGATATACCTGGATGATTATCCGAATTACACAACCATCCTAAGGTTGACTCTGCCAAACATACCCGTGGACGCCTATTATCATGTGACATGCGACGGCTATGCTGGCGTACAAGATTGTATGATCATAATCGCCATAGGCGTTGATGCCCCAATAGAAGACCCGTCCACTCGCAGACTCTACGGTGATTACGATAATGTGGAAGGTTTCCAAGGTTATGGGATTCACACAGACCGTGTATATCACTTGAACCCAGGAAGCTATACGTTCGGTTTCCTCGCGGCGATACTCGATTCAAGCGATCCGGGATACTACGCCGATACAAATTATATGACAGTTACCGTTGTTGTATACACGGATGGTAGCGTTACGCAGCTTAACCCCATGACAGAGGGCGAATTATCAATAGATGGATATGCCAGGTAGAGCGTATGAGAAGGTGCCTGCGAACACAAGGCGCTCATCTCTAATTCATCAATTTTCCCTTTTTTCTCTGCAATAACATACATGCTTCAATTTGATGGTCGTAGTCACGCTCGGAAAGGGATACGCGTGACTTTCAGCCAGGTCATATAGCGCCCAATACCAGCGCGATGGCAACGGTTATTATTCCAGCGGCTAACGTTTGTACTCCGTATATTAACATGTTTTCTCTAGCGATTCTGCCCAGATACATCCCCAGCGTAAACAGGGTGATTAGTGTTAAGATGAAGGAGAGTATGTAGGCATCCCAAATTGCCATGGATTTTCTTAAGGCGAATGCGAATGGTACGAGAGAGATGACAGCGGTCAATATGGGTGAGCCGCCATCTACAATAGCAGCGTAAAAGGACACAAAAGAAGAAGCTTCAGTCAGCACTGAATCGTTGAGATCTGTTATCATTGCGTCTTCAAGATCTTTGATATCCCTCTTTCTTTCAGCCCTTTCAGTCATATAAGCTCCGAATAACCCTGAAATTCCCATTGCTAAACATGCGCCCAAGCCGGCAGTCACAATTATCTCGGGGCGTTCAACACCTACAACCCAAGAGCCCACGATGATTCCCAGCATTGTCATGGATCCATCAAAACCGTTCTTCACGAAGTATCTTCTTGCTATTGGACCCATTTGAGTGATCCTGAGATACATTCGAACCCGCTGGAGTAAGCCTCTTAAACGGCGAATCACTATCTTGTCCAACTGAGAAATCGGTGTTTGAAGTTCTAACACAGCAACATTGTTTAGAACCAAATATAAATATTCTGCAGGATGCATGCAAAGCAGTTTCCGACAGCTGCACGCGCGGGTTGAAATCCCTTCACTATGGGTGCGTATGGTATTTACGGTTCATAACTAATCTGGTGGATTAACTATCATTGAGGGGGTTTGGTTGAGCTTCGACGCGGTTTCAAGTGTTCTGGTCATTGTGCCAGCCTTGAATGAGGAGGAAGGCATAGAATGGGTTCTGCAACACATGCCAGAGGGCTTCCATGTTTCGGTTGTGGACGGTGGCAGTACAGATGAAACTGTCGAAGTGGCCAAGCAGTATCGTGCGATGGTGATCAGACAGAGGTTTGGGAGGGGAAAAGGGTGCGGTGTGAGAACGGGGATGGAATTCTTCCTCGACACCGAACACGCTGTTCTATTCATGGTTGACGGCGACGGAAGCAATGATCCCACAGAATATCCAAGAATGATTAAGGGTATGGAAGATGAAAAAGCAGATGTTGTGCTTGGTTCAAGAATAAGAGGAAAAAGGGAGAAAGGCGCCATGGATTCATTCTCAATCTTTTCCAACTTGATTGTTTCGCTTCTTCTAGGGCTGCGATTCCTGAGAATTTTCACAGATGTGCAGACAGGTTATTGGGTGTTCAGCAGAAAGGCGGTCAAAACTCTTTACCCAAGATTGAAGGCTAGGGGATTCGAAATAGAAATGGAAATTTTCATGTCAACATTTGACGCTGGACTGAGATGCATTGAAGTGCCCGTGGGATACAAGAAACGATTTGGTAAAACGAAGTTCAGTCTCTTTCTGCGTTTCAGGAATTTTGGCTACATGATTTACTACTTGCTGCGCTCCTTCTTTTAGCTGGAAGAATCAGGATAATCAACACTATCAAAAGGATTCTGCCTGAGAATTTAGATCAAAGCAATCATTACATAAATCAGGGCCAGAGCAGCAGTCAAGATCATGTCACATACAAACATCTCTTTCAATCCCCTTGGATAAAGTTTCAAATCAACCTCCTTATGCGAGAAAGGATGTAACGGTCGGCTGGGCCTTGTGAGAAAGTCAACGGCAAAATGGCTTAGCCCACAACTGAGTGCCACCAACAACAGGTGAGAATAGACAATCTTCACAACTAGAGAGCCAAATAAGATGAGGATTAACCCCACAAGTTCATGGAGCAGTGAGCGCGATTCTACTCCGAACCTTCCAGTCTTGAACGCTTTCTCTAGATGCATGAAGTGATCTAGATCAGGGAGAACCGAGAACAGAACGCTAATCAAGACGTCTGGTACAGAATTGATTCCTAGGAGTTTAGCTAGCAGCAGCCCCAA
>CP070749.1:49233-56723 GCA_020348365.1 Candidatus Bathyarchaeota archaeon | reverse complement strand
GAATCTTATCTATTACAATATCTGTAATCCTCTTTGAGCTTGGAACGATTATCTCTCGTCTCGTCTCCAACACCACGATCAAATCCATCTCGCCAGAATATATGTGGACCTCTTTGACTTCGTCAAGCTCAAACAGCTTCTCCATTATCTCCTTTTCCTTTCCCGGATCCGTTTCGATGAGCACAAATGCACGGGCCCTTCTCTTCATTTCTTCGGCAACCATTAACTAAACCCCACAGAGTAGAAGCTGGTATTTTGGTTCTTAAGTTTTTTGCATGTATGCATGGCATCATGCTGACACAAAGCCCCAAGAGATTTCAACTTCTAAACAAAGACATATGATTTGTTGCGCTTGAATGTGCTCCTAGAGTTCATTTCAGAATATGTCGAATACAGAGGCATATCAATTCCTAGAGGATTTTATTTATGCAAACTCGACATCAATTCTTTTGTCTGTATGCATGCAGGGGATAAACCCGCATGAAATTGTCAATCCAATCTGAAAAGGCACTCTCCTTAGTGCTAATCATAATCGGCACTGCATTGATAATCTTCAGTCTATTCCAAGCATTTCTCGGTGAGAGAGAACTTTCACTATTTGGAGAAACTCTGAGAGAAACGGGCTTCACGAACTTCGAATCTCTAAGCCACAATCTGATGTGGCTTCTCACAGTAATGATAGTATTTGTAGGTGGCTTCTTCTTAGCATCCATAGGAATGAAGACTATAAAACAATGACGCGGACATAGAAGGTGCGTGGCAGAAGAAAACTCGCGATATGAACTTTGACGGCCATACCCTGTCACATCGAAACCCAATTCTCAAGCCACAAAATGTCTGCTGAATGACCTTATAGATAAGAACTTTTAAGTTAATCTCAATGGAAAGATAATGAGGCGATGAGCATGGACCTTGAAAAGAGAATAAGTCTAACCCTGAGAAACACCGCAGAGACCGTGACTCGAGAAGAGCTAAGAGTTCTGCTGGAAACCAGGACTAGGCCTAAAGCGTATTGGGGCTTCGAGAGTTCTGGATAGTGAGCGCCTAGAGACGACGCTCACCCAGAGTAATGCACGTGGGAATAGGCTTAGTTCCAGGCTCCAAGATAAAAGACATGATCGAGGCTGGTTTCGAATTCATAGTTTTTCTCGCGGATTGGCACTCTTGGATAAACAACAAACTAGGCGGACAGATGGAGAACATCCGCACATGCGGCGAGTACTTCAAAGAATGCTTCACCGCCCTAGGAATCCCTCCCGGCAGAGCACAGTACCTCTGGACCTCCGACATAGCCAAAGACATAGAGTATTGGGAGAAGGTCATAAGAATAGCCAAGACCGCTTCCCTCCAAAGAACGTGGCGGGCACTGCCTATCATGGGCAGAGAAATGAGCCTGACAGACATGGAGACCGCCTGGGTATATTATCCATGCATGCAGGCGGCCGACATCTTCCAGATGGAACTTGACGTAGCCTGTGCTGGTATGGACCAGAGGAAAGCCCACATGCTGGCGAGAGACGCCGCGGAGAAACTTGACTGGAGAAAGCCCGTATGTGTCCACACGCCGCTCCTCATGGGACTCCAAAGACCAGAGACAGGCGAAGGACAATTCGACGAAGACACCAGAATAAACCTGCAAATCAGCTCAAAGATGTCCAAGAGCGTACCTACAAGCTGCATATTTGTCCATGACAGCCCAGAAACCATTGAGAAAAAGATAGAGGCAGCCTACTGCCCACCCAAACAAGCGATTGGGAATCCCATACTAGAGCTGGCAAAACATGCAGTCTTCACAGAAAAGAAGAGCCTGGAGATTCCGCGGCCAGCGAAGTATGGAGGAACAGAAACCTTTGGAAGCTACAAGGAACTAGAAGAAGCATATGTCAAAGGCAAACTTCACCCATTAGACCTGAAGAACGGCATGGTGGAAGCCCTCACAGAAATACTGAAACCAGTCAGAGAACACTTCCGTAATCACCCCAGAAACCTGAAAAGAATGATGGAACTGGAGATAACAAGGTAGGAACATTGTCTAGCAGCCAAAAGAGACGACTCGAAAAGACAACAGAGCTCTTGGAGAGACTGGCAGAAAAATCATCGGGAAACCTACTGATAATCGTAGAAGGACGAAACGACAGAGAAGCCCTACGGAAACTAGCTGTAAAAGGCGACATCATTACCGCCAAAACCTCTGGACGGTCACTCCTAGACGTTCTCAGAGATGTGAGAGAACGAGGCATCCAAGAGGCCATTCTACTAATGGATTTCGACAGGCGCGGAAAGGAATGGACCAGACGCTTGGCGCAGAATCTCGAAAAGATGAAAGTGAAGACTAATCTGCAATACTGGGGTGAGCTTCTGAACCTCGTGGGCCGCGACGTGAAAGACATCGAGGGCATACCCGCCTACATGGAGACTCTAAGGAGAAAAAGTGGAGACCAAAGTAGCAAAGTATAATAAGTGCCAAATAAACTTCACAGACGCATTGACCATTGATGAGGTTAAGAATTGATCGAGGTGAATGTTAATGGGATCATCACAGACAGTTACGGTAAAGTATGTTATACGCGCCAAATTCGAGATAGAAGGAGTAGTTGAAAAGTCCGACGTTATCGGAGCAGTTTTTGGCCAAACAGAAGGGCTCTTCGGACCAGAACTAGACCTGAGAGAACTCCAGAGATCCGGCAGAGTGGGAAGAATAGAGATAAAACTTGAATCAGAAAAGGACAAGACAACAGGAATGATACTGATTCCCACAAGCCTAGACAGGGTCTCATCAGCCATCCTCGCAGCGAGCATCGAGAGCATAGACAGAGTGGGACCATGTGCAGCCAAAATGTCCTTGGAGAAGATCGAGGACATACGAGACGCCAGACGTAAGGCAATAATAGAGCGCGCCAAAGAAGTCCTCCACGACTGGACAATTGAAGCCACCCCTGGCACTGAACAGATATTCAGGGAGGTCTCAGAAACACTAAGGCTGGCCAGAGTAAAGAAATATGGCCCCGAAGGACTGACAGCGGGACCAGACATCGAAAGCGCAAAAGAAATAATAATAGTCGAAGGAAGAGCCGACGTAATAAACCTGCTCAAAGGCGGAATACAGAATGTCATCGCCGTCGAAGGCGCTAAGATTCCAGAAACAATCATTAAACTATCCCGGGAAAAGGAGATAACCGCCCTCCTCGACGGAGACCGTGGGGGAGACCTCATACTGAAGGCGCTGAAGCAAGTAGCCAACATCAAATTCATCGCCAGAGCTCCCAAAGGCAGAGAGGTTGAAGACCTCTCTTCCAAAGAAGTGGGGACCGCTCTTCGAAAAAGGGTTCCCCTTAAGAGAGAACGCCCTAAAAGAAGGCAGAAGAAGATACTCGTTCCAAAGCAAATCGTAGAAACAACAAAGAAGCTCGGAGGAACCTTGGAAGCAGTACTACTGAACAAAAAGATGCAGCCGATTGAGCGACTGCCTGTCAGCGAGCTCGCAGAGAAACTTCAAGAGGTCAAGGATGCCGACACCGTGGTTTTTGATGGCGTCATAACGCAGAGGCTCGTGGACGTCGCGGACAAAAGGGGCATCAAGTACTTGGTGGCGGCTCGCGTCTCAGACAAGATAAAACAGCCGTATGGTATGCACCTTCTGACATTCATGGATCTGAAAGCCTAGCCCTATGCAGAATCGAAGCGGATCTTGAGCCTGTTAGAAGACAACAGTTCACCTTCGACTATGCATACATATGTTGGATTCATGTACAAGTTGGTTGAAGCGTGAGTAAAATGGGCTTGAAAGAAGATTTGAGGAAGATGTCGACCCGCCTTGGAGCCGACCTCTTCGGAGTTGCTTCTCCTGATGCTCTAAATGAGGCTCCATTAGGTCATCGCCCAACGAATATTCTACCAAGTGTGAAGTCCATTATTGTTCTTGGGATGAAGATGCTTGACGCTCAGACGGATGTCCTCCCAACCAATGGAGATTACTTCGGAGTATCCCCACGACAGAAAATGGTGAAAGGACACAGCACTTTCATTTCACAGGAACTGGACAGAGCGGGATATGCCCTAGCTAGGTTACTGGAGAAGCAGGGTTTCAAAGCCTATCATCAGATGGCTTCAACTGGAGGAACAGATGAGCGCTACCTTACGGGTTTGCTGTCACTGAAACATATTGCTGTCCAAGCTGGTCTCGGAGTTTTAGGTCATAACAGCCTACTCATAACCCCGCAATACGGTCCGAGAATTCGATTGAGCGCTGTATTGACTGATGCAGAACTGCAACCTGATGCGCTGCTGGACAAGAATTTCTGCGAAGATTGCGAGAACTCTTGTATCTCTCTGTGTCCAGTGGTTGCCTTGGAGAAGCCAAGTCACGACGCTCCATATAAAATCAACAAGTTTGCGTGCGCTCAATACTTGAACACTCGCCCAACATGTAGTGTATGCTTAAAGGTCTGCCACGTCGGAAACCAGCGCATAAGATGAATGAACGATCAACTAGGCTACATCCGATTCAGCGCACACACGAGTGTACAACAAATCTTATGTAGTATTCTCACCAGATTATTATTGGGACTCATGTTTTTCTGGCCTCTGTCTTCTGTGGGGGAGGAGTCTCAAAGAATCTAGAGTCGCAGTGCGCATGCGCGCAAACGCTTGAGCGTGTCAAGGTGCTGACTCGGTTCTCTCTACAGCCTCCTCCTCCACAGAGGATGCTTGTAGGAGTAGACGAACATAAAGGCGCAACTGCATTTATATAGCGTGCATCAATCAAGATGAAGCGTCGCCATGAAAGTTCTGAAGAAAATTCTGAAAAAAGGAATCGTGAAGGTCATACCGGAAAGAGTAGATGACCTCTGGCACTTATACAACATAATAACTAAAGGCGACGAGGTGCACGCGAGAACCACCCGAGAGAAAAAAATCGAAGAGCACTACACACGCCCAAAGAAGGGCAGACGCGTCTCAGTCCTTCTGGGCGTGAGAGTTCAGAAGGTCCTCTGGGATAGAACACTAAACCGCCTAAGAATACATGGAATAGTTTGTAGAGCGCCTGAAAAGCTGGATGTAACAGGCTCGCACCACAGCATAAAAGTCATCTTAGACAAGCCCATGACCATCGTGAAGAAAAGATGGTCAAACCATCAGCTTGACCGGCTGAAGCGGGCTAGTCAACCCAAGGTAGCGCCTCTTATTATCGCTTCAATAGACGATGAGGAATACTGCATAGCTGTCCTGAGGCAGTACGGCATCGACGTAAGAGCTGAGGAGAAGACCAGACTTCCAGGAAAGCTGGAGGTGGAAAAGAGGGCAAAGGCGTTCGGAGAGTTCTTCAAGAAAGCCCTAGGAGCCCTCAGAGTGATGTGGACGAGACTTCACAGCCCAATGGTCATCATAGGTCCAGGATTCGTGAAGAATGATTTTGTCAAGTACATCAACAACCAAGACCCAGATGTCGCAAGCGCGATCATTGACGTGAAGGGCGTGAACAGCGGAGGCCTGGCTGGGATACAAGAAGCGCTGCGCTCCGGAATCTTCACCAAAGCGCTGAGATACGTGCGGATAGCCGAAGAAGCAAGACTCATGGAGGTGGTTCTCACAAGGCTTGGAAAGGGAGTATTGGACGTGACATATGGACTAGGTGAGGTGGAGAAAGCGGGCTCTTTCGGCGCTATCGAAAGACTTCTTCTGGCAGATGTTACTTTGAGGGAATCATCAGACGAAGAGAGGATGGCCCTAGAAGACTTGATGAGGAAAGTCGAAGAGAGGGGAGGCGAAGTCACCATTATCAGCGTGGAACATGAGGCTGGGACGAAACTTCTCTCATTGGGCGGCGTTGCTGCGCTTCTCCGTTTTCCGCTGGCCTAAAAGCGTTCTTCAAGGGCTTCCATAGTGTCACTACCGCTCATATAGTCTAAGACGTCTACGGACAGCAGGATTCTGGTCGGCGAGTCTCTTCAGAACCATCTCGAAGGTCTCATCAGCTGAGAGTTCTCTCTCTATAAAGACTCCAGTCCTGCCGACCTCGTCTCGTCGTAGGAGAGCGTGCACTCGATCATGAACGGTGTTGAGAGAGATGCCTAATAGACCAGCAACCTCTTCTTCTCTATTGATTATGGCGCTTTCAATGTGCCCTCTAGGCGTGGGCTCGATCAACATCAGCCGCTTGTCCACACCAACCACACGCGTGTCCCTCTTCAGCATTTGAAACGAAGCCTCGCCGCCGAATCCATAGAAATCCCTCTCCACTGGACGAAGCTCCACCAGAGGGAAGGAGACAGATCGCTGCTCATCAATCTCCAGGTGCCCCTTCATTGCGTAGAGTGGCGTAGCTTGAACAAGGAGTCTGCGATCGATGGAGAAACCCCCTTGCTGGAGAGTGGTTTCGATGACGAAGGAGGATGGTGGATTAGGAAGGAAGACGTCTATGTCGCTCTTCTCTGAGATATCTCCTCTAGCAACGCTTCCGTGGACGATAGAGTTTAGATGAGACTTCTCCAGGACTTCCATTACTTGAGCGGCTTTGGATCTCAGTTCCTCGAGTAGGTTCCAGCGTCTCTTCTCATATACAACTTCTATGCTTTCGGCGCGTCTCAATGGTTTTCTGGCCATTCTCATCCACCAATTGAAGAGACAGTTCTCCTGCTGGTCTTCCACAAAAAGTATACTTAGGCGCTATTTAATCTCGCTTGAAACCCTACAATTCTGCACGAAACTAAACGTTTCTCCGTTGGGTCTTAGCTTCCTGTAGAGATACACGCCGTTGACCTCATCGAATTTCTCGAAGCCACGCATGTATGCATGCCATAGCGCATACTTGTGCATTCACTGCTGTAGATGCAAAACCATTTATATCTTTCTCTACTGTAGACTCAAACGAATCAACATGAGAACTTACATCTTCACCGACAGGGAAAGACGGATAGTTCAAAGCTTCCTTGCTGAAAAGACCAGAATGACTGATAGGGACTTGAGCAAAATCAGATCCCGCATCAAAACCTTTGACAGACTAAGAGACGATATATTTCTTTACCTTGAGCTCTATGACCGGGTTTTGCTTAGTGCAGCTGAACCTTCTACCACAGCCTCTGCATAGACATCGCTGAATCGGTAATTCCCCAGTTTCAGCTTCAACATACGTAAGCTGTCCTTCCATATCCGACGCGATGCATGCATTATCTCATCGCGTCCTTAGGTATTTTACGATCTAACAAGAGATTCCAGAGCTTCTGCATTCTTCGCCTAGTATCTATCAAAGTATCATCGATATCAACTATAACCCTGTTCATTCGGCAACAGTATTGGTGCTTTCTATATTGGGTCTAACGCGCGCGTGGTATCTACCAGAACTTCTTCTTCCTCGGCATAGCGATGATTTCTCCAAATTCTATCCCCTTTTCTTTGCTGAAGAAGTCGTCCGAATGGCATGATCTCACTATTACGGCAGTATCTGCTCCTTTTCCTGTTCCTGCTATAGAAACCACATCTTCACCCGTTGG
>CP070749.1:41545-49133 GCA_020348365.1 Candidatus Bathyarchaeota archaeon | reverse complement strand
ATATGGCGGCTAGGGCTTGAAGGTCGATTGCATCAATTATCCCATCATCATTAGTATCTATCCAAGGATCGTAGACGCCACCATCCTGCGCAAGTATGACATTGCTGAGGAGCAAGCTTACAGACAGGATGAAGCAGATTCCATAAGTGATTATTGACCTTTTCTTCATCATAGTACCACCTCCTTTCTCTTTATGGTCTACGTATCCCATACATACAACTTAGTACTAAAGATTTGAGAAACATAGTTCTATTTGATATGGAAGATTATTCCACAAATCACCAATGCATGCAAAAAAAGGAGAGGGGAGCTAGGCAGTCTCTGATACTTGCCCGAGCCACACCGATTTGCTGCAGTAGCTTGAAGCGTACCAGTAGTAGCTATTCTTGCCTGCGATTGTAATGATGCTTCCATCCAAGGCAGCAAAGGTCACGCTGCCCACATATCCAGGGTAGCCGTATTCGCTTGCGGATGTGTAGACGTTAATTTCCGGCAGGTACTTCACAGGAGCTGGATATATTCTGTTAGAAACTCGAAAGATCAACCCTACCTGGTAGGTTCCCAGCGGGGGATCGTCGATGCTCCACGAGATAGATGCTGAGGTTCTCACTGACTGAGCGGCCACTTCTTGAGTTGGTGATTTCAAGACTGCTTTCTTGAGGGTTGGCTTTGTCTCAGAAGTCTCATACCAGTATATGTTGATGCAGAGGTAGTCCACTTCTTCTTCAACTCGGGCCCCGGTCAGAACATATAGGATAGCGTTCTCTTCGGTTATGACTTTAGGGTGGTAGAGTCGCCCCGTAGCGAATCCAGGTGCAGTTGAGCAATTCTCGCTATAGCCCCAAATGGCCCACCAGTCGTCTTCAGGCACCATAAGTTTCGTGTAGTTCCAAATGTAGTATGGAATCCCGCCTGGGCCTATCCCCGTCTGGTTGTACATAGGCTCAAAGCCATCATAGGTCATGACGGTGGTGAGGTTCAAATAGGGGGCATCAAACGTCTCTCCCGAGTCATCCCAGCTGTTGTAGAACTCATAGTAGCTCGAAACGTAATCCCATGATAAAGGTGCGTTCGGCACAAAATCACCATAGGTGTAATAGTGGAAGTCGGTGCTTTGATAGAAGCTCACGTAATTATAGGCTACCACAGAATAGGCAGGCTGCAGCAACATCAGTGCCAGCGCTGAAACACAGAATAGGAGATACGAAGTTCTCTTCATTCTTCTTCAAGACACACTAGATGTGTTCAAGATATAAACTGAATGAAACATTCAAGAGGGTGTTCTAGACGCCAAATGCATGCATGTTGAGTTTATGTTTCTGCTTGCCAGCGTTTCGTCGGCGTCACTCAAAGATTCTCCAGTTCATCCGCCACGTATGCCAGCTCCAGCTCCTCTAGCTTCTTCCTCTCCGGGATTCCCGTTTCTCTGCTCCAGCCCCTAAGCTCATAGTAATGATCGAGCATTTCCGCTAAGACCTGCTCGGAAAAGGCCTCTCCCTTGTACGGGCCTTCTGGCAGGGGCTCACTGAACCTCTTAGGAAGAGTATCATCTGCTCTGCGTATTCCTTCCCGAACGTTGAAGGCCCGGCAGAGGTTGAAGATTCTCTCACCAGTCTTCATCAACTCATCGATGGTAACATCCCATCCAGTTGCTGCTGCAATGATATCCTTCAGCGTCGTTACCTTCGTGCCTCCACACGGATAAACAGTCCATTTGCACACAACAAGAGAGTCGAAGACAGCAAACAAGTCTCCCACGATCTTATTCAGTTTCACTTTCTCCTGGCCAGCGTAGAGCTTGTCTCTGAGCTTCCGGGGGAATGCCTTCTCGTCTATTCCTATCTCCGGGCATAGTTGCTCTTCGAAGAGGTCGTCGGTTTCGACTTGAAGATGGCATGCTCCCCGATTCGACGTCGCATAGGCCAGTCCATGACCTTTCATTCCTCTTATCTCGTGCAGGGGCAATTCTTGACCCTTAACATGCATCGCGAATTCTTCTGCCCCACGCCCTATCTTTTCAGCTGCTCTTCTGACGCCCTCAGCCAATAGGTCGCCGACTCCCTGCCGTTCCGCAATCTTCTTCGCCAACTGAACCAGTGATTTGTGATTCCCCCAGCTCAGGTCCAGTCCTTCAGCATCCTTCTTCGTTATCAAGCCGTTCTCGTAGCATTCCATGGCGAAGGCGATGGTTACGCCGGTGGAGATCGTGTCCATTGCATATTTGTTGCAGAGTTCGATCGCCTTCAAGGCGGCGGGTAGGTTGTTGTTCATGCAGAGTGAACTGAGGGCGGCTAGGCTTTCATATTCTGGTGAAGCATAATCAGGATCTACTTCGTAGGGGGTGCTCAATTGAACCGCCCTGTTGCATGCTACGTTGCAGAATGGGCAGGTGTTGTGTCTTATCACATATCCGGATTCAGCTAGAGCCTCTGCGCTCACAGCCTCGTACCCAGTGAATAAGCATTTCTTGAAGTTCATCGTCGGTAAGCGCCCGGTCTCCTGCCAGTAGCTGAGGTCGGCAAGAGAGCCAAACCGGTAGAGTCCATCTGGCCAGTAAGGCCCTTTCAAAGCTTCCTTATCAGCCAGTTTATTCAGAAGCAGATCTGCCAGTTTCTCTTCGTGAGCATATTTCACTCTTGATGTGCCACGGACTGCTATAGCCTTTAGATTCTTTGATCCCATCACCGCGCCCATGCCGGCTCTGCCAGCGACGTGGTTGAAGCCGAATAGCACATTCGCGAATCTGACAAGGTTCTCTCCAGCGGGTCCAATGCAGCCGACCTGCGCCCTTTCGTCCTTGACCTCTTTTCTAATATCCTTCTGCACATCTCTGGTCAATCTTCGCCATAGATGACCTGCATCCCGGACTTCGACTTCGCCCTCATGTATCCATAAGTAGACTGGGCCACTTGCTCTTCCCTCCACGATGATTGCGTCGTACCCTGCATATTTCAGCTCAGGCCCAAAGAAGCCCTTTGCGTGTGCTTCGCCCCATATGCCTGTTAGCGGAGACTTCGCCATCACTGAATGGCAACTGTTTCCTGGGAAGGGTATTCCAGCCATCAAGCCTGTGGCAACAACAAGTTTGTTCTCAGATCCAAGTGGGTCAATGCCTGGCTTAAGCTCGCCGAATAGTATCTTCGCACCCAAGCCTCTTCCGCCAATGAACTTCCTTGCAACCTTTTCATCCAAATGCTCTCTAGTCACTTCGCCATCGGTCAAATCAACCCGGAGGAGATTTCCCGTGTACCCAAACATTCCATTCCATCCTTCCTTTTGACAATTCAAGATTCTTCGATGAGATTTTGAAGAAGCTGCACAACCTTCTTCCTCTTGAATTTAGGCGCCGCATCCTCCAAGGTCCCAAAAGTCAACGCGTCTTCAAACGGGCAGAGTTTGACGCATTCCGGATCTCCATCGCAGAAATCACAGATAGCAACCGCTCTCTTGGTTGGATGTGGCGTTATCGCACCGAATTTGCAGACTTCCATGCACAAAGCACACCCATTGCATTTGTCCTCATCTACGTGTATTATCCCAGTCTCACCTCTGAACAAGGCGTCTGTCGGGCATACCGCGACGCATGGGGCTTTTTCACAGAGAACGCATGCAAGAGCCATACTGCCTATTGGCTCAAAATTGACTACGTGAATACGGGAGAATAAAGTGTCAGAACTCTTGCCTTTAGTCACAGAACAGGCGAGTTCGCAGATTTGACAGCCTAGACATCTGTCGGGGTCACAGATAACATAGGCTCGAGACAGCTTCATCACCAATCGTTGGCAGAATATTAAGCGAGGAATCCAGAAACCTTAAAACCTTTCGGTATGTCCATAATGAAGTCTACAGATTAAGGAGATACTTGATATGGGCAAAGCCGATGAGGTTGTAAAGAAAGCGGATAAACATCTGATAACGAGTATGCTAACAAAGATGCAGCCAGTGGTGATTGCAGAAGCAAAAGGAGCAGTCATAAAGGATGTCAATGGGAAGGAGTATATAGACTGCTTCGCAGGAATCTCAGTCGTGAATGTAGGTCACGGCCAGCAGGAGGTCGTAGACGCTGCTATCAAACAGGCAAGAAAGCTGGTGCATGCCTGCAGCTACGTATATTATATACCTCCAACCATAAAACTGGCTGAGAAACTGGCAGAGGTCACACCGTCACCTCTCCAAAAAACCTTCTTTGGCAACAGCGGCGCAGAAGCCGTCGAGTGCGCCATAAAGCTCGCACGAAAATACACCAAGAAATCTGAACTTATAGCTTTGATGTGCTCATTCCACGGAAGAACACTCGGCACACTGAGCATAACCGGGCAGGCCGGACGAAGAAAATACGATATGGGACCATACGTTCCAGGAGTCGCATTCACGTATCCACCATATTGCTATCGCTGCCCCTTCGAACAGGAATATCCCAGCTGTGATCTTCTCTGCGCTAGAACCGTCCGTGACGTCATAGAGTATGTCACAAGCAAGGGAGTCGCAGCATTCATAGCTGAACCAGTCATGGGCGAAGGAGGCATTATACCGCCACCACCCGAATACTTCAAAATCGTAAAGAAAATCTTGGATGAGTACAACATCCTGTTCATAGCTGATGAAGTTCAAAGCGGATTTGGCAGAACAGGAAAACTCTTCGCGATTGAACATTACGACGTAAAACCGGACATAATGACCCTCGCAAAAGGAATTGCTGATGGCTTTCCCATAAGCGCATGCACAACTCGACCAGACATCGGCGACTCGTTTGAGCCAGGGGATCACCTCTCAACCTTCGGCGGAAACCCTGTCTCCGCGGCAGCAGCACTCGCCAACATTGAAGTATTGTTGAGGGACAAGCTGTCAGAGAAAGCCGCTGAAAAAGGACGTTACATAATGAAGCGCCTAAATGAGATGAAAGAGGATCACAAAATCATTGGAGACGTCAGAGGAAAAGGACTAATGATAGGCATCGAACTCGTTAGAGACAGAGAAAGGAAGACCCCTGCCAAAGATGAAACCACGAAAATAAGGGATTTAGCTAGAGAAGAAGGATTACTAATCGGCGCTGGCGGAGCCAAGGGATGCACGCTCAGGCTTCAGCCACCACTAGTCATCGAGAAAGAACAGATTGACAAGGCACTAAGCATCTTAGAAAGGCTAATAAAAAAGGCATAACCAGACTAACGAGAGTGACCAAGAATGACAGTTTTGGAAGAGCCAATAAAAGAGGTTTTGACACTCAGGAATTTCATCGGTGGAGACTGGGTTGAATCTGAAGGAGAACTCGTTGACGTCGTCAATCCAGCCAATTGCAAGGCCATAGCGAAGGTTCCCATCTCGACGAGAGACGAGATAAATGCTGCTGTAGAAGCCGCTAAGGAAGCCTTCCCCGGTTGGAGGAGAACCCCCCCACTCGCCAGGGTAAGATGCCTCTTCAGGCTGAAAGAACTGATGGAGGAACGCTTCGAGGAGCTGAGCAGAATCCAAACCATGGAACACGGAAAGACCATTGACGAGTCCAGAGGAGAAACAAGACGAGGAATCGAAAACGTCGAGGTTGCAGCTGGAATCCCATCCTTGATGATGGGCTACAATTTAGAGGACATAGCAGCAGGCATAGACGAATACTTGATAAGGCAGCCGCTGGGAGTCTTTGGAATAATAGGCCCTTACAACTTCCCTTTCATGGTTCCACTCTGGTTCGCACCATATGCTGTCGCCACGGGTAACTGTATCGTATTGAAGCCTTCAAGTGAGGATCCCATCAGCCAAGTGAAAATAGTAGAGTTAGCCGAAGAAGCAGGTATTCCACCGGGCGTATGGAATCTAGTCAATGGTGGAAGAACTGTCGTCTCAGGCATGCTGGATCATCCCGGCATCAAGGGAGTATGCTTTGTCGGATCCACATCCGTGGGCAGAGATGTCGTTTACAAAAGATGCGGCGAAACCGGCAAGAGCGTCATTTCCCAGACCGGAGCAAAGAACTTCCTGCTGGTGATGCCCGACGCTAAATTAGAACGGACCATAGCAGCTTGCATGACCTCCTTCTATGGCAATACAGGTCAACGCTGTCTATCAGGCGCCAACCTCATCATCGTCAGCGAAGGCCTCAACGAGCATGAAAGTAACACATTCTACAGGAAGGTTGCAGATGCATTTCTCGACGCAGCCTCCAAGATAAGGGTTGGCTATGGACTTGACGAATCCATTCAGATGGGGCCCATGCGCGATGAAAGCAAGAAGAAAAGCGTCACAGGCTTCATAGAGAAAGGCATAGAGGAAGGAGCGAAGCTGAAGCTTGATGGCAGAGACTTGAAGCTCATTGGGGATTGGCCTCACAGATGCTTCCTCAACCCATCAGCCTTTGAGAATGTCACACCGGACATGACTATTGGCAAAGAAGAGATCTTCGGCCCTGTGGCAAGCATTATGAGGGCGGGAAGCCTAGATGAAGCCATACAGATGATCCACAGCAATCCCTATGGCAACGCAGCGTCCATCTTCACTTCAAACGGAAAATGGGCCCGAGAGTTCCAGTACAGAACCCAGTGCGGCAACATAGGCATCAACATTGGAATAGCCGCTCCGATGGCGTTCTTCCCCTTCAGCGGAATGAAGGACTCCTTCTTCGGAACACTGCACGGGCAAGGGCAGGAGGCCGTCCGCTTCTTCACCGAAAGCAAGGTTGTTATTCAACGGTGGTTCTAACGTGAGTGACCAGGCAACATGCTCCGCCATCATCAGCTTCGCCCAGAGACTCGAGGAGGCCTCGTCCAAATTCTATGAGGAGACAGCCGGGAAATATGCAGAGGGAAGAGAAGCATTCCTAGCTTTTGCCAAAGAATGCATGAAGAGCAAGGTGCTGGTGACGAGGACTTATCAGGAGACTATTTCAGACGCTCTCGAAGCATGCTTCATCCAAATGGACCTAAGCGACTACCCAGCTGAGATAGCATTGAATGAAGGCCAAAGCTATCATGGAGCTTTGGAGACAGCTATGAAACTCGAAGAGAATGCTAGAAGATTCTACTCGGATGCGGCAGAACAGTCGAAATCTCTACTTGCTACCATACCAAGAGCCTTCAAAAAAGCAGCTGAGAGAAGAAACAGTCGTAAGCTAAGACTGAAAACAATGCTTGACAAGTCGAAGTGATGCAAGCATCAAGAAGATTGCCGGCGAGATGCCTCATTTCTCTCTTATCCATTTTATCAACGCCCGAAGAGTCCAGAGCACTCCAGCGTTAACAACGGCTAGTAAGGCTGCAATCAGCCCATCAGCAAAATCTCTCGTGTGATAAAACTGAATCACGTAAGTTGCATTAACGTACAATGCCAGCGCAAAAAAGAACAATAGAACAGGGAGGGCAAGAAAAGAGAGTGTAACGATTATGAGGGCAAGGATTTTCTGAACATCCTCTGAGACCATTCTCTTCTTTCACACCCCAACAAACATCAAACAATCCTCCTTACTCTTATCTATTTTGTGAGAAGTCCAATTCTAGAATACATGGATGCTGAGAAAGCTCTTAAGATAATCTTGAGTAGAAGAAAGGGTGAGCGCGGATGAAGCCCCTAACTGCAATTTCCCCTTCCAAGTTTGAGG
>CP070749.1:33450-41445 GCA_020348365.1 Candidatus Bathyarchaeota archaeon | reverse complement strand
ATGTTGGAGAGGAATTGAAGAAGATAGAACTGAATAAGGGACTGAAGAGGATTATGGACTTCTCAAAGTTCTGCAATCAATACTTCCAAGGCAAGGAGCCATGGGCCAACAAAACCCAAGCAAAGAACTGCCTGTATCTATGCATCAATGCAGTGAGAAGCCTAGCCATCCTACTTGAACCATACTTGCCCGCCTCAACAGAGATTCTGTGGAAACAACTAAACTTACAAGGCTCCGTTCATGAGCAACGCTGGGACTCAGCCTCAGAATTAGCCATTGAAGGCGGGCACAAGATCACTGAACCAACAATACTATTCGAAAAAGTAGAGAATGAAAAGATTGAGGAAGAGAGAGAAAGACTGCGGAGGCTAACCACCTAACTAAGGCTCGGCTTCACCTAGAAAAGGTCCACATCGAAAAAGCAACATTCTGAGTGAAAAGCTTGGCTCTGAAGATTGATCTCCATGTCCACACTTGCTACTCCTCCGATGGCGTGACTACCCTGAGAGAAGTGGTTGCCTACGCCGAGAGGCGAGGTTTGGACGGTGTGGCCATCACAGACCATGACACGGTTGAAGGCGCACTGAAACTCCGAGTGAAGAAGGGTCTAATCCTTCTGCCGGGAATAGAGGTAACCGCCTTGGAGGGCCACGTCCTCGCTCTTAATGTAACGAAGCCCATCCCTTCAGGCTTAACGCTGTCTAGGACCATTCAGAAGATCAACGAGGTCGACGGGGTAGCTGTGATGGCTCATCCTTTTGCTCTTCTCAAAACCATAAGATCAGCCGGTGTGCACCCAGATTTCGACGCTATCGAAGTCATCAACGCATCAACCTTTCCTTTCTCCGTTTCAACCCATCTCAGCCGAAAACTCGCTATTCGGCTGAATCTTCCACAGGTCGCTGGAAGTGATGCTCACTACGGTCCTGAAATAGGCTCTGCATACACCCTCATCGACGCAGATCCAGAGGCTGACGAAGTTGCGTATGCAATCAAGAAGGGGGCAGCCACCCCTTTCGGCAGAGCAATACCATGGGAGCTGAGGCTCAAAAGAGTGATGTTAAACTTGAAGAAGAGGTTCAAATGACCCTTCTTAGCCTGCCCGCGACTCACACCTAACTATATCTAACCAGCATGAAATTCTGATAACCTTCAACAATCCGATAGGCCGTAATCCAGAAAAGCTTATATCTCAATGTCTTTTTCTAGTGTTTCGCAAAATAAGGAGGATAATTTGACATTGTCAACAGAACTAGCTGGAACACCTGTCCTAATATTGAGAGAAGGCGCATCCCGATCAAGGGGAAGGGACGCTCAGCACGCCAACATAATGGCCGCCAAGATAGTGGCGGAGGCCGTGAAGAGCGCCCTTGGACCAAAGGGAATGGACAAAATGCTCGTAGACAGCTTCGGAGACGTCACGATTACCAGCGACGGACGCACCGTACTGGACGAAATGGACATCCAACACCCAGCCGCTAAGATGATGGTCGAGGTCGCCAAGACCCAAGACGACGAGGTGGGCGACGGAACCACAACCGCGGTGATCATCTCTGGCGAACTATTGGGCAAAGCTGAAGACCTAATCAGCAAGAACGTCCATCCAACCGTCATAATCGACGGCTACCGAAGAGCAGCAGACAAGGCGCTTAAAGCACTAGAGAAATTGGCCATCCCAGTGAAACCACAGGATAAGAAGACCCTGAAGAAAGTTGCCATGACATCCATGGCTAGCAAGCTTGTGGCTGAGAACAGAGAATACTTGGCGGAAATCGCGGCTTCAGCCGTGCTCCAAGTCGCTGAAAAGACCACAAAGGGATACAAGGTCGACATCGACGATATCAAGGTTGAGAAGAAAGCGGGCGAAGCACTGACGGACACCAAACTCATCAACGGCATCGTCCTGGACAAAGAGGTAGTTCACCCAGGCATGCCCAAACGGGTAGAAGAAGCAAAGATCGTGCTATTGAACACCGCACTCGAAATCGAGAAGACAGAGTTCGACGCAAAGATAAACATCGAGAGCCCAGAACAGATGGATGCCTTCCTAAAACAGGAAGAGAGCATGCTGAGAGAGATGGTTGAGAAACTGATCAAGAAGAAAGCTAACGTTATTATCTGTCAGAAGGGCATAGACGACCTGGCCCAGCACTTCTTGGCGAGAAAGAATATCCTGGTTGTGCGTAGAGCTAAGAAGTCCGACATGGAGAAGCTGGCTAAGGCTACCGGAGGAAAAGTGGTCACAAACCTAGATGACCTAGCGAAAGGTGACCTGGGCTACGCCAAGCTGGTAGAAGAGAGAAAGATCGCCGACGACAAGATGACCTTCATCGAGGGCTGCAAAGATGCGCGCTCAGTCACGATTCTCATACGTGGCGGAACCGAAAGGATAGTTGACGAGGCTGAACGCTCAATCCACGACGCCCTATGCGTTGTAAAGGACGTGGTTGAGGAACCAAAAATAATGGCCGGCGGCGGCGCACCAGAGATGGAGATTGCAAAGATACTGAGAGAGTACGAAGCCCTTCCAGGAAGAGAGCAACTCGCCGTGGCTCAGTTCTCGGAAGCACTCGAGTCCGTGCCAATCACACTGGCCGAGAACGCTGGACTCGACCCAATCGACATCATATCCGAACTCCGAGCCCGACACGAGAAAGGCGAAGTATGGGCTGGCGTTGAAGTGCACGATGGCAAGGTTCGAGACATGAAAGAAATAGGGGTCTTCGAGCCACTCGCAGTCAAAAAGCAGATAATCAAGTCAGCCACAGAAGCAGCTTCGATGATTCTGAAGATTGACGACATCATCGCTTCTGGAAAGATGAAGGCTCCGCCAACACCGCCAGGAGCACCAGGGATGCCACCAGGTGGGATGCCAGGAATGGGTCCCTATGGGTAACATGGAGTTCTAGCGAAACGTCAACCAAAGAGAAGGAGGTCTTGGTAGGGCCTCCTAAGCTCACCCGTTTTGAGAGAGCTCGGATAGTTGGGGCTAGGGCTCTCCAGATCGCTATGGGTGCGCCCACACTTATGGAGCCCTCGGAGGCCGTTTCGAATCCCATTGATATTGCCATCCAAGAGCTTGAGAACGGGATACTGCCTATGACTATTCGTAGGACATTGCCTGATGGGACCTTTCAAGATATCCCGCTCAGATGGCTTCTTCAAAACTGATTTTTCAGCATCTAGCTTAGAGAGTATGCGCGGCCGCACAAGGCCTCAAGCGTTACGCCGAGCCTATTTTTGTATGGAGCATTTTCCCCAAAAAGCGATTCATCAATAGTACGGTGGTAGCGGGGGGTTGATTTGAACAACCGATCTCTGGGTCTCTCAGCCTTGAGCGTATGAGCCCAGCGGGTTCACCTGGCTACCCCACCCCTGTAGGAGTCTTCTCTCGCTACGGTGTTTCCCCGCCACCTTCAATTCTGTAAGGAGAGTTCCTTAAATCTTTTTGGAGCGCACGCCCTACAGGGCAGAGAGCATCAAGTCTCACAGAAGAAAGCATGCGAAAACTCTATAGAGCCCCAAGATCATCTAAACCTGGAAATATAATGGATAAACCTTACTTCCGTCACTTGTATCATCCAGAGCTGGAGAATCCAGTCTTTGTGGAGGGGCTCCCCGGATTTGGGAATGTAGGCAAGATTGCCGCGCGTCTATTGATTGAGTTCACCCAGGCCAAGCCCTTCGCAGAGTTGTATTCGCCCTCCTTTCCAGATTATGTGGTGGTGGATAATGAGGGGCTCTGCCGCCCGCCGCGTTACGAGTTTCATGCAGCCTCAACCGAGAAGAACCACTTTATTATATTGACGGGAGACACTCAGCCCGCCCTAGATGATTTGGTCGCACACTATGGGATATGCGGTGAAATCTTAGACTTCATTGAAAAATTCGGATGCAGACTTGTTGTGACTATAGGAGGGGTTCCAACGCCAGAACCGAAGGGTGAAGTTTATGTCGCCGCAACCTCCCCAGCACTCGTAGCGGATACCACAGAGAAGGGAGCGTCGATTTATAGCAGGGGAAGAATCATTGGGGCCACAGGTCTCCTCCTCGGACTCACCAAAGCCCGTAAAATGAAGGGAATCTGCCTGCTAGGTGCAACCACAGGCCTCACGGCTGACCGTGAAGCCGGATTTTCCGTCTTCAAATTTCTGACGAAAATTCTGAAACAGACATAAAGGCAGAGAAAAACGTTATGAGTAAGTATGCAATCTACTAGTCTCGCTGATGTGGTCGAATATGAAGAAGATAGGGAATAGCGTTAAGATTCCTCAAAGGGTTGTCACAGCACTTTTGACTTTCTTAGCGGCGCTACTCACGTTTGCGGGCCCCACATACATAATGGGGGTTCTTGAGAGTTTGGGTGTTCCCTATCTCCTGTATCTTCTCCTCGGCTTAGCCTTCTTCGCGGCTGGTGCAATTCTCTTCATGCACCTATTTCAAGAAGGGGCTGGATCTAAGGATTCTCCCTGAGAAGCTAGTGCGCGTCCAAACAGCATATTCTATATGCTCAAAAACATATTAATACCGCAGCGACTATAAACTGTAAGCAGTGGGGACAAGAGCAAATGCACATGTCAGAGGAACAACCAGTCAAGAGGACAACAATCATTCTAGATGAGGAAGAACGCAGATACATCGACAAACTCATCGAGGAAGGAAGGGAACCGGGAATAAAGCCGCTCATATCAAAGATGCTTGACGTCTACCGTAGCATGGGCATCCACGACTGGAAGTATCCTGGCGAATACTACTCTGGCGTCAGCCGCGTCGCGTTCATAAACGTCGAGTTCATAAACATACTCCTCCAATTCATCCCAGAGGAGAAGTGGCAAGAGACAGGACAGAAGATCGGTGACGCCGCTAGAATCTCCCTGGAAGCCAGCTTAGACCTCCAAGCCACAAATCATGAGGAATGGCCAGAAGTCTTCAAGAGACTGCGCGTTCAGGGATTCGGCGACTTCTATGTACGAGACAAATACGTGGTTATCAAAACCCCATTCATCAGCAACCACAAGTTCTTGAATGGCTTCTTGGAGGGACTGCTGGGGATCCAATTGGAGGAAAAGACCTTAACTCCACCACTAATCTACGAAATCACCAATACAAGTTGACACCAGCCAAAGCAGAATGTGACCAACCATAAACTCCATGCTTCTGAACCTCTTTTGAGACCTAAATTTCATACTCAAATGAACAAGCAACGAAGATTTTGCTTATCTGAGATAATGATTACCCATTCTCAAAACATAAATCCACAGCAAAAGCAGTTTGCCAAGAGGATTCTTATGGCAGTCAAAGTCGGCATCTTGGTACCACTAAGAGTGGAAGACGTGATGGTGCATGATGTAATCACCATCGCACCGGGGGCAAAGGCGGCTCAGGCTGTAGAGCTAATGACCAAACACGAGATAGGATGTTTAATCGCCGTAGATGGAGAGACCCCTGTCGGAATCGTTACTGAAAGAGACATGTTGAATAGAGTTCTGCGAGCACGCGCACACCCCGCCGATATAGATGTGGGAGAGATTATGTCGTCGCCTCTTGTTGTTGGAAGGCCGAAAATGGGTGTTGAGGAAGCTGTTGAACTCATGTTCAAACATAAGATCAAGAAGCTGCCAGTTGTTGAGCATGGACGTCTTCGTGGATTGGTGACGATGACAGACCTAGCGTGCTCCCTAAACACCATCAAAATGATGAATAAACTTGCTGGTAGAAGAACGCCGAAGCGAATGTTGAAAGTGGTTGATTACTACAATCGTATCCTCGGATATGAATAATGTGGTTGAGAGGCGTCCCTGTTCCTTAGATCATGATTACGAATGGGTGAGACTCCTCTGTCTATTCACCTGAACAGACGAGGCAGATTCACGCGATGAATCGGCTCTAGACCAGGCTATGTTTCAGCTGCCTTCTTCAGCGCAACTACACCTGGCAGTTGCTTTCCCATCAGGAACTCTATGAGTGCGCCTCCAGCTGTGCTGACATACGACATCTCTTCTGCCAGTCCTAGCGCTTCCACAGCCGCTACTGTGTGTCCTCCACCGACGAGTGAAAAGGCTTCAGAGGCGGCTACAGCGTTGAAGATTTCCTTGGTTCCCTTCACGAATTCTCTCTTTTCGAAGACCCCCATGGGGCCACTCAAGACTATGGACTTGGCTTCCCCTACGATTTCAGTATATTTCTTAACTGTTTCCGTACCGATGTCGTAGATGGGGTGTTCTGTTGGAAACTCACTGACCGCACATTCCTTCCGCTTACCATCAATCTCAACAGCTACATCCACTGGAACCTCTATCGCTCTTGGATAACGCCTCATAAGCTCCTCAATTCCAAGCACAAGGCCCATTTGTCCCTTCTTCTCCAGAAACTTCATGTTTGGCTTGCCGAGGTCGAATCCCTTGGCTACGAGAAAGACATGGCCTATCACACCACCAGTCAAGACATGATCGGCGATGTTATTCATCAATACGTATCGTGATATGTCCAAGGAATCGTCGGCTTTCGCACCGCCTAGAATGAAGACGCACGGCTTCTCAGGCGTCTCCAGAACCTTCGTTAGAGCCTTGAGCTCCCGCTCCATCACTCGTCCTGCGATGCTTGGCAACACGGCGGTGAAACCTACGACTGAGGCATGAGCTCTATGGGCTGCAGCGAAAGCGTCATTCACGAACACATCAGCCAATGGAGCGAGTCTCTGAACAAGCTCCTGTTTTGAGTGTTCTTGGGGCGTTCCCTTCTTTCTCTCATTCAGGAAGCCCCTGACGTTATCAAGCAGCAGGATTTCTCCAGACTTTAGTTTCTTGATGGTTTTTTGTGCTGTCTCTCCGAAGATGTCGTTCACATACTTCACTGGCTTGCTCAGCACTTTGCCGAGGAGTTCTGCATGCTGTTTGAGGGGGATGAAGTCGGGTTCTCCTGGTCTGCCTTGATGTGCCAGAATAACTGCTTTTGCGCCCTTTTCGACGAGTTCTCGAATGGTTTCCCCGTGGACTCTTATCCGCGTGTCGTCTAGAATCTTATTGGTTTCTGGATCGATCGGTGAGTTGAAGTCTACCCTGATGAGGGCTGTCTTGTCTTTGAAGTTGAAGTCGTCTATGGTTAGGAAATCGGGCATTCTCTCACCTACTTCTGGAAATAGAAAGGTTGAGGAGGTGGGTGCTTGTTCGGTTAGGAGGATTCCATCTTGCAGATCTTCTCTATCATCCGCACCATTTTCACGGAGTAGCCCCACTCGTTGTCGTACCATGCCAGTACCTTGACTAGGTCTCCAACAACCATCGTTAAGGGTCCATCTACGATGGCGGAGTACGGGTTGTGTACAAGGTCTGATGAGACGAGTGGCTCTTCACTGTAGTCTAGTATTCCCTTCAATTCTTTCTTTGCGGCTTCCTTGAATGCTGCGTTGACATCTTCTTTTGTGGCTTTCTTCTTCAGGGTGGCTACGAAATCGACTATGGAGACATTTGGTATCGGGACACGTATGGCCATCCCGTTCATCCTTCCTTCAAGCTCAGGAAGCGTCAAGGTTGCGGCCACGGCTGCTCCTGTGGTTGTTGGTATCATGTTGAAGGCTGCTGATCTGGCTCTTCTCATGTCTTTGTGTTGCATGTCGAGGAGTCTCTGGTCGTTGGTGACTGCATGGACTGTTGTCATGAGGCCGGCTTTGAGGCCGAATCTGTCGTTTAGCACTTTTGCCACTGGTGTTATGCAGTTTGTTGTGCATGATGCTAGGGAGATTATTTTGTGGTTCTTGTGGTCGTATTTGTTGTCGTTTACTCCCAATACTAAGGTGAGGTCTGCGCTGGTGGCTGGGCTCATCGGCGCAGAGACTAATACCTTTTTGGCTCCTGCTGTTAGATGTTTTGCGGCGTCGTCTCTTTTTCTGAATCTTCCGGTTGATTCAACGGCGAGGTATACGCCCATTTCTTTCCATGGTAGTTTTGCTGGGTCTGGTTGTGCGAGGACTTTGAGTTTCTTTCCGTCGACGATGAG
>CP070749.1:23129-33350 GCA_020348365.1 Candidatus Bathyarchaeota archaeon | reverse complement strand
GCGTGTATCATGGCCAATGACGATTTCCCCACCGTTCGTGTGTGTTGCTAATGCTAATCCCACTTCAACAGCCAGTTTCGGAGTTACATCAATATTGAAGACGCCCCGAATTCCAGACGTGCCGAAAAGGCTTTGACCCACTGTTCTCGCCAGCACTTCAGAATCAATCATATTCATTTATAGCTTTTAGGTAGAACCTCCCCCTCTCCTGATAACCAAGTGAACCGCGCGCGTGCTAGGTCTTCTCTGCCAGTACAATTAAGAGGCTCTGCAGATAAGCGCCAATCTTCTTTTCCCTGGCCTCAAGGTTGACTTCGAAGTTCATCAGCAACTCCCGTATTTCCTCTTCATTGAAGAAGTGGTGGAGGATCCCCTTCTCTGGACCGTCTTCATGTATGAATGTATCTTCCTCTGCCCTTATTCCTGTACCGTATCTGCTACTCCGCTTTGAGTGGAAGTTCGCCAGGAGCAAGCCCCTCCTCCTCAGCACCCTATGGATTTCTGAAATGGTCAGTTGAATATCCTTCAGTCTCTGATGATAAATGGTCCGTACGCATATGACGGCGTCGAAGCAGGAGTTGATGTAAGGCATTGATTTCATGTCGCATCTCTTGATTTCAGCCTCCAACCTCATGCTTTCCAGCCTCTTCCTTGTCAGTGTCAGACCCGTCTTCGAGATGTCAGCACCATACGCTTCGAAGCCATTCTCTGCAAGATACAGCAAGTGTCTCCCCGCCCCACATCCCAGATCCAAGACCCGTTCTGCTCTCCTCTCTTCTAGAATGGAAGCAAGGCTGACAACCATCTCATCCGGGTATTCTAGATGATAATCCTTGTTCAGCAGTATCTGGTCCCATTCAACCATGACGCTTCAGCCTCAACCTGAGACGCCCATCTAACCATCTTCATCTTTGTTTGGAGAGGAAATCCATTAAATCGGGTAGCGTAGGATGCTCTCCTGTCCCGCTTGAAATGTAGTATGCTGCAACGGCGTTTGCCAAGGTCAACCTGCAGGAGTCTGAGAGTCTGAGAGCGTCACCAAAGATGTTTCCCGCATTCCAGGCGTCTCCTGCACCAGTAACCCGCGAAATAGAGACGTTGAAAGCTGGCACAGTGACCTCGGCCTTTCCCGTGAAAGATCCGCTGAAGGCGGTTGTGTGAAGGTCTATTCGGGCTGAGAGCCTATTCGCCAAGATTCTTGCGCACTCTGCTGCAGACTTGCTTGTTTTCAGAGTTTGCTGGGGGGGTTTCACTTTGTTGCTCAGGTGGGATGCGTAGCAGCTGGCCTCGTTCTCGTTGACGCTGAGCACGTCGATGATATCGCTCAAAAGAACTTTCTTCATAAGTGTGGGAACCTCATTCTTCTTGGGGCTTGGGTCAGATGTGTCATAGTATGCTTTGCCCTTTCCCTCCTTCTTGACGTGGCTGAATACCTTCTCAGCCAACTCGGTGCCCCACCTTCGAGTTCCCGCCCAATCAAAAACGCATACGTAATTGGCTTCCTGCAGAAGCTGAAGATCTTCAGGAGTTAGATTGTCAGGTCCAAACTCTTCTAGAGAGCCAAGGTCGCACATCATCACGTTCACTCTTTCATCCTGGTTGGTGAACTCAAGAGCTGTTGTCAGCGACGTTTCGCCATGGACCTTAACATGGGAGAGGTCGACTCCCAGAGGTTCAAGGTTAAGCCTGAGTAGGTGATGACCGAGGGGGCCTGTGCTGATTATTGGGTGGACTTCGGCTCCGAGAGCAGCTAGGGCAGCGGCTGTGTTGGCTGCGTTTCCGCCTCTTGACGCGGTCTGCCGGATCCCGTGAATGCTGCCTCCTTTGCGCTTCGCAACCTCGGCAATAGCGTCGTAGAACTGCCTTGCGCTTCCTTCAAAGGTTACCAAGCGGTCCGAGAAGAAGTCTGGCATCACCACTACACTGAAATCTCCTGCCGGCTCCGCCTGTTCTAGGGATTGAAGCAGTTCATGAATATGCTCTGGCTTTTCCTCTCCCATTTATCAAATCACTTGGAAAGGCGTGGATCAAGGCTTTTATTCTTCTTCGTCTGGGCTGATAACTCTATATAGAGTTGAAGCAAGATATAATCTCGCATGTCTCGAGATTATGGTGGCGATTGCCATGTTTAAGGGGAAAAAGCTGAACGAGATTAGGAAGAAGGGGAAGCTGTGGAAGAAGAAGGTCTTGTCCGGTTTCGTTGCAAAACTTCCGGAGCGAAGAGAGGAGTTCACCACATCTTCCGGCATTCCCATCAACAGGATTTATACACCACTCGACATCGAAGCTTCTGATTATGCAGCTGACCTTGGCTTTCCAGGAGATTATCCTTTCACCCGCGGGGTATATCCAACGATGTATCGAGCCCGCCTTTGGACGATGCGGCAATATGCGGGGTTTGGGTCTGCAGAAGAGACCAATGCAAGGTTCAAGTACCTACTGGACCATGGACAAACAGGATTGAGCGTCGCCTTTGATCTCCCCACTCAAATAGGCTATGACTGTGATCACCCCTTGTCTACGGGAGAGGTGGGAAAAGCAGGGGTGAGCGTCAGCACCCTAAGGGACATGGAGATACTATTTGATGGAATTCCCCTGGAGAAGGTGACCACAAGCATGACCATCAATGCCCCAGCCACAGTGCTGCTTGCCATGTATATCGCAGTCGGTGAGAGCCAAGGAGTGCCAAAAGCGAAGCTTGGTGGAACGGTGCAGAACGACATCCTAAAGGAGTTCATAGCACGGGGAATGTATGCGTTCCCTCCAAGACCGTCTATGCGACTGGTTACAGACATTTTTGAATACTGTTCCAAGAACATGCCGAGATGGAACACTACCAGCATCAGCGGCTATCATATCCGTGAGGCAGGCGCCACAGCCACGCAGGAAGTAGCCTTCACCCTAGCGGATGGCATAGCATATGTGGAAGCTGCTGTCGAGAAAGGCTTGGACCTAGACGAATTTGCCCGTCGCCTATCCTTCTTCTTCGCCGCGCACAACAACTTTCTTGAGGAGATTGCCAAGTTCAGAGCCGCACGAAGGCTGTGGGCAAGAATCATGCGAGAGAGATTTGAAGCCGCGAATCCACGTTCATGGCTACTGAGGTTCCACACGCAAACCTCAGGCGTAGCCCTCACAGCGCAGCAGCCGAACAACAATGTTGTTAGGGTGGCTTTTCAGGCCTTGGCTTCGGTTCTCGGAGGCACACAATCACTCCACACGAACTCCTTCGATGAAGCCTACGCGCTGCCAAGTGAGGAGGCAGTGAGAATCGCCCTGAGAACCCAGCAGATCATCGCCTACGAGAGCGGCATCACGGACACAATCGATCCTCTCGCAGGGTCCTACTACATCGAATACTTGACAAGCCAAATAGAAGAAGAAGCGATGAAATACATCGACAAAATCGACTCTCTAGGAGGCGCGGTGGCAGCAATTGAAAAAGGTTACATTCAACGGGAAATCGTCGAGAGCGCATACCGAGTTCAGAAAGAGATTGAAGGCGGAGACTCAGTGGTTGTGGGCGTAAATGAGTTCACGACCGAAGCAAAGACTCGCATCCCCATTCTGCGGGTTGACCCAGCCGTGGAGAAGACGCAGACGAAGAGGCTTGAGGCAACGAAGAGAAGGAGGAATAATGCAAGAATCAAGGACATCTTAGATGAGTTGCGAATTGCTGCAGAGGGCAATGAGAATTTGATGCCTATAATCGTTGAGGCCGCTAAGGAGTATGCTTCTCTAGGAGAAATCTGCGGCGTACTGAGAGGAGTCTTCGGAGAGTATAAGGCACCCACAATCTTCTAGAATTCTCGGCTACTTCACTGGCGCTGCGCGCATGGTTCCGAGTCTGAACAGGCAACGCTGCGGGTTCATAAATGATTAATGAGGCATACACGAAAAGGTTGACAGACGGGGATGAGGGAAAGAGCATAGACTAGTCCAAACAACCATCATACCCCCCTATTCCCCCTCTTTTTATGCACTCACACATGCAAAATGGGACAATGTTCTATAACAGTTCAGCACAACATCTATTAGCTTCCGAATTCCTGGATGAGTTGAGGAGAGAGGGGAGAGTTTCATTTTCTTGAATGGGAGAGAGAGGAAGCGGAGAAGGGTCAAGCGGTTAAAGAGGATTTATGACCGCAAATAGGCAAAATGTATGCACGCGTGCCGATGCCCGTCTTATTCAAGTTTTGTCCCGCATTCAGGGCAATTCCACCCCTCCAGGTCAATCCCACAATTTAGACATAAACAGATTCTACATTGAGGGCAGTGCCAGCTTGCTCCCGTTATCCTGTCTCCACATGCTGCGCAGGGCTTGGTGAGGCACTTACTAACCATAACTACACCTGCAGATGCCCGCCTGTAGGCGTATCAGATAGACCGTTTAAGGCTGCCTCTGGAATATACTGCCGTGTAGGTAGAGACTTGACCAAAAGTGAACTGCGCGCGCATTAAAGGTGATTTCAAACTCACTTCACAGGCGTCAGTCGCCACTCTCTGTAGTCTGACACAACTTTCATGTAACCTCTCAGCAGCTCGTCAACTTCAGCGTCGCCAGTGTCGACCCGCAACACATTGCCCGCCAAGTTCTGCAGTTTGCCTCTGGTTGCGGCAACAATAATCCTCTCCTTCGCCACCTTTCTGACTACTCTTGGGGATATCTGCTGGTTTCCGCGTCCGAGCAATATGCCTTGGCGCCCTATGGGAGATAGGATTATCCATGTCTTCTGGAAGTCTCTTATCTCCTTCAGTATCCTCTCCTCGTTCACGTCTTTGACAACGCTCTTGTTTCGGTAGATGTCTACTCCGAGCAATGTCTTCTCAACGCCAAGCAAATCTGCGACGCATCTAACAGTTGTGCCTGGACCAAGGATGTAAGTGCCTCTTGGATCCATCTCTTCCACTATGAACCTTGCAATCGCCCGTTGGTTTTCATGCTCGTCCAACGTCTCGGGGCTGAGTTGCTTGCTGCCCGAGAGGTATAGAGGCACGAATGGGCCTTTGAGATAGCCGTGCAGCTTTATCGAGAAACGGTCTCTTCTGATGGAGCTTTCATCAGCGTCAATTATCTCGAAGTCCGTTATCTGCGCGGTTCCTTCAGCGAAGGCTCTGACCACCTCAGCCGCTTCGGAGGGGTTGACGGCGAATATTCCGCTGTACATCTTGACTCCGGATGGAACGCCCAGCACGGGCAAACCGTCTTCTGCACGCATCATATCGTAGATGTCTCTTGCGGTGCCATCGCCTCCAACAAAGACTATCAAATCAACTCTCGAATGTATCATGTGTTTGACCGCGGATTTGGTGTCTTCTGCCGTGGTCCTTGACTTTGAAGGCATCGGCAGAATCTCTGCTTGAAGGCTGGCAGTCTTCGCCTCATCCTCGCCCATTGCTCCGGGGCAGGTTATCACTTCAACAACTAACTCTGATCCTTTGAGTTTTCTCAGAAATTCGGTTGCTCTATCGGGGGCGACGGGTTTGGCTCCGAGGGCGATGGCATTCTCCAATACTCCGTCGGTGCCTTTCAGTCCCACTCTGCCGCCCATTCCCGCGATGGGGTTAACGATGAAGCCGATTTTCAAACTCTTGTCACCAGACATTCTTTGCAGCAACTTTGAAGATTCGTTGTTTCTAGTCTGTTTCATGAAATATATCATTTCAGTTGGTCCAGATAGAAAAACCTATGAGGAGTGTCTTTGCCCCTCTATACTCTAAACCCTGAGAGGCAACTGGTATGTATGCGATTGCTAAGGAGAGACGAGAGGTAGGAGCTGACATAGTCAAAGTGGAGACTCCGAAGATAGGGAAGAATGAGGTTCTTGTCAATGTCAAAGCCGCCTCTATATGTGGAACGGATGTAGAGATCTGGAACTGGAACGAGTGGGCTCAGACACGAATCAAGAAGATCCCGCTCATAATTGGACATGAGTTTGCTGGAGAAGTCGTTGAAGTGGGTGAGGATGTTGCAGTTCTAGAAGAGGGGGATATGGTGTCAGCGGAGACGCATATCGTGGATGGGACGTGCTACCAGTGCAGAACCGACCGCATGCATGTCTGCCAGAACATGGAGATTCTGGGAGTTGACCGAAACGGCGTTTTTGCGGAGTATGTCGCGTTGCCGGATAGAAACGCTTGGAAGAACGACCCAGCCCTGGATCCTGCGATTGCTTCTCTTCAGGAGCCACTTGGAAACGCTGTTCAATCTGCTCTACCCCGGAATAACGTAGAGGACATTGTGGGAAAGAACGTTGCAGTCTTGGGCTGCGGTCCGATAGGCTTGATGGCTATAGCCGTACTCAAAACGCTGGGAGCCGCGAAGGTCTTCGCAACTGGAGGCGGAAGAAACAAGGTTCGTATGGAACTGGCGAAGAAGAGCGGTGCAGACTTGATTTTGAACGCCAGAGAAGAAGGCGAAGACTTGGTCAAGAAGATTCGCGATGCGACGGATGGTAATGGTGTTGATGTGGCTCTTGAAATGTCGGGTTCGCCCGTGGCTGTTAGGCAAGCCTTTGAGATTCTCACTCCCGGTGGCAGAGTTTCCCTTCTCGGAATTTTGGAGAGGCCTCTTGAGTTGGATTTGAATGACGCTGTGATCTTTAGGGCGGCGACTGTCTTTGGGATTCATGGGCGGAGGATGTTTGAGACCTGGTATCAGGTAAAGGGGTTGTTGTCGAAGCCTGAGTTTAGGAGTAAGATTGCTTCCGTGATATCACATAGGCTGCCGATGAAGGATGTGGCGGAGGGTGTGGAGTTGATCAATTCAAAGCAGGCGGGAAAGGTTCTCCTCGAGCCCAAATGGGAATAGTACGCTTATTCTGGCTTAACGATTAGGTATCCTTTATCGATTAGCCAATGATGAAAATGCCATGTTGTGAACCTGCAGTCATCTCTGCAGGTCTGCCTTATCTGCTCATACTCATCAGACCCCGGCTTCTCAGAATTCAGCTCCAATTGCACCGGACATTGCACGTCGTTGCAGAATTCTCTCTTTCTATAGTCTACGTATCCTTGAATAGGCATGATTATCGAAGAAAATCAGCCGGATAATAAAGTTTGCGCGCAGAAGACGACGTAACATGAAAATGTTGAATTATGTAAATAGTTGCGTAATGATTGGGTAAAAGGCCCTTCTCTCAAAACAATGGTCTCGCGAGTCATGAATTCCCGAAATTGAAAAAGGATTCTAGGGTTTCTTCTTCATCTCATGACGCATCCACCAGAGGATTCCTAAAGCCACTGGAATCCCGGAGATGATTAAAATCCAAATCAATGCTAAAAGGCAAGAATACACGAGATAATCAAATGTCCAAGTTGCAAAAGCAACATCCCAATTTCCATCAGTGAAAACCTTGATGCAGAACACAATGAAATGCAATAGCGATATTGCTCCGCCTCCTCCGCTTGTCGCGCGCGAGCGTTTGCCAAAGAAATGATATTCTTCCCTTTCTTCAGCAGGCAGCTTTCTCCACCATAGCCAACCTGCCACTACTGCTATAATCACTGGAACTCCGATTAAGAGAACTTCCCAGAAAATCAAATGCAATAGGAAAGTCACTAAATATCCCATTGTCCATAGACTCAAAGTCGTAGGTACAAAGCCAGTTGATTGAGCATCTCCTACGAACCACAAAAAGACAAGAATTGCACTGATCGATGCCAAAATGCATGCATGCGATATGCAAGGTGAGAATCCGGCCCTCCTTGTTTCATTCGTCTCTTTCCTTCCGACGTCTAATTTCGTTGTACTCCTTCAACAGAATCTTGAAGGTGATGGAAAGTCTTTGGGCTCTATCGGTCTTTTCGCTCTTCCGTGCCTTCATGGTTTCGGAGGCCAGATAGGAGAGGACATTTCGCAGATCTTGCTCTAGTTCTTCTCTCACTGCACTCCCTCAGCCAGACGCTTGCGTGCTAAAATGAGTCTAATAATCAGAGGTGAATCCGCCGGTATTAATAGATGACGCTTCGAGTTCAGGGGACCGCTTCATGTGAATCTGAGAGCAGGGGAAGGGATTGGAAGGGACGCATGTCTTCAGACTGGCATGCTCGTTCAATGGCTTTCGTTCTTGATTTTCCTAGCAAGAGTCTTTCCTAATTCTATGACTTGCTCAACGTCACTTTCAGATGGTGGACCCTTCACTTCTATTGCTCCGACAACTTCGACTTTCATTGAGGTGAGAAGCTCTTTAGCTTGTCTGACGGCGCCTCCACCCCATCCGTAGGAGCTCACTACGGCTCCAAATTTCGTCGGTGGACGTAGGGCTTTCACTAGTTGTGTAGCGCTTAGGGCTACTGGATGCATGCCGCCTAACGCGGTGGGTGTGCCTAAGACGATTGCTCTTGATTCGACTAGGTCCTCTACTATATCGCCTACATCAGCCGAGGTCAGTTCGTGCAGTGCGATTTCGATATCCTCCGAAGCGAGAGTTTCTGCGATGGGGTGAATCATCTTTTCGGTGCTCTTCCACATGGTCACGTAGATTATGGTTGCTTTCTGCCTGGTTTCTCCACGTGCCCATCTTTTGTATGCCTTGAGGATTCTTTGGGTGTTCCTGTGTATTGGTCCGTGACTGGGGGCTATGATATTGATCTCTAAATCCTTTATTTTTTCCAGTGCTTTCTCAGCCATGTTTCTGAAGGGCATCATTATTTCGCCGAAGTATCGGCGGGCGTGAACAATCAAATCTTCTACTTCATCGTCGTAGAGTGCTTTCGCAACGTGTGAGCCGAAGAAGTCGCATGGAAACAGTATTCCGCCTTGTGAAAGGTAGGTGAACATTGTCTCCGGCCAATGGAGCATGGGAGCTTCAATGAAACGTAGCGTTTTGCCGCCGAGTTCGATGGTTTCTTGATCCGAAACTATCCTTATTCTCTTCTCAGGCACCTTGTGGAAGGTCTCTGCCATCTTGGCGCCTCTGCTGGTTGTGACCAGCATTGCCTTACTATTTAGGTGCATGAAATGTGGAATCGTGCCTGCATGGTCGGGTTCCGCATGGTTCATTATAATGCAATCCACGTCTCTGGGGTCTACGATCTGGCTGATCTTCGCCTCCAGCTCTTTTTCAAAGCCGGGGTTTACAGTGTCAATTAGAGCGTTCTTCTTCTCGCCGACTACCAAGTAGGAGTTGTAGGTGGTTCCTTTTGGAAGTGGAATCAAGGCGTCAAACAGTCTACGGTTCCAATCTCTAGCGCCAACCCAATAGACATCTTCTGATAATTCAGCAACATTTCTCCAATTCATCTTCTCACCTCCCTTTGCATGTATGATCAAGGGTTCTTCTGTTTGATCAGTTCTCTGCAGTTGTCCGCGTACTCACACCAATCTAGACACGACTGTTCCTTTTCAGGCCTACCGAATTCTTTGTGGCATGTGTCGCATTTTCCAACTTCTTCGTCGCTCCAAATCTCCACCTCTCCGCTGCAGCTGGGGCATGGAAATAGATCGGGAGCGGGTCTGATGAACTTCTTTATTCCTGGGCAATTTTCATAGTTTGATCCAGACAAGATTTCTTCACCTCTCCGTATGTGAGATGCATATGTGGGTGCTTTGCGTGTATACAGCTTCCATTTTCTAACCTCCAGCCTTTGCTGAGGAAGTCATGGGGGAGTGGGGGCGGGGATTTTGTCTCCCCTTACACTGATTGTTTCTTGTCTTAATGTAATGGCTTTTCCCGAATGATCTATAGCGTCTTTGACGAGACGGTATAGACCGAAGCAACATGGAACTTCCATGTTGACTACGGTGATTTTTTTGATGTTGGATTGCTTGAATATCTGAGTGAGTTTCTCTTTGTAGGAGGCGGCGTCGTCAAGTTTTGGGCATCCAATGACGAGTGTCCTGTTCCTTAGGTAGTCGTTATGGAAGTTGGCGTAGGCAAAGGGCGCACAGTCAGCGGCTATTAGCAGATCAGCATTTTCGAAGAATGGTGCGTTAGGTGGCAAAAGGGTCAGCTGGACTGGCCATTGGGAGAGCATGGATTCGTTCTTTGCTTGAATCCCCACGGTTTCTTTGCTGGGTGGGCCTCTTTTGAATTGTGTTACTTGGGCGGAAGGGCAGTAATGAGGAGTTGGATGGACATGATGTACTGTCTGAGGGGATTGTTCTTCATTCAGATGTTGTTTCACTGCTTCTTCATCGAAGTCTTCTGCTTCTCTCTTTTCAATGATTATGGCGTCTTGTGGGCATTCTCCAAGACAGGCGCCTAAACCGTCACAGTA
>CP070749.1:12107-23029 GCA_020348365.1 Candidatus Bathyarchaeota archaeon | reverse complement strand
TCCTCATCTTCTGAGCTGACTTGATCAATCGTAACGTATCTGGATTCCAGTAGAACAAGGGCGGAGTGGAAGTCATCATAACCGCGTGCATGTACTTACAGTTCTCTTCCGCTATCCCTCCAACTTTAGTGAAATCATCGTCTAGAATTGCCTTCTTGATCTCTTTGGCCTGTTCTTCCGATTTCTCTATCCTAACTATATCAAAAGGGCTTGTATATGCTGATTCGTGACCCGCATCTGAGGTGACTTCTTTCTTTCCTTCATGGACAATTGCGATTCCAGCATTCATGTCGAATTCGTTTGGACCACAGATTTGTTCGGCGAATGAGGTTTCATGAGAATCTCCTCTATTCCAATATACAAATCCGCCGTGAATTGATCTTGCTGCTGAACCAGAGCCCAGCCTTGCATATTTCGAGATTTCTTCTTGTGTGAAATCAAGACCCAACGCGTTTGCTGTGGCAATTGCCAGTGCTGCGAATCCTGAGGATGAGGAAGCCAAGCCCGCTTGAGTCGGAAAGTCGTTGATGCTGATCATCTTGAAGTTGGAGTCTACGTTCGCATGCCTTCTTAGTGCATCAACAACCCTGACGATTCTATCAATATTCCTCCCAGTCAAAACCTCCCCATCCAACTGAGCTGTATCCTCTTCATAACTATCGGAAAATTCGATTGTTGTGTGGGCTTGCAGATGTGTGTCATGTGCTAATCCGGATTTTGTCATGCTAACACTGCTGTTTGAAGGTATGTTCAAATTCGGATCATGGGTCCGAGCGCGTCCCCAATACTTGATGAGTGCAATATTGGAGTGTGCGATTGCTGATGCCTTCATAACCATCCCGTTCTATTCGCTTCTCGAAGAAGATGTTCTTCTAAACATGCATATTGCTTTTCGCATGCACACCTTCAACCTGGATGTCCCCACAAGATAGTGATAAATGGCTTCATTTAGCAGTCTTATATGTGGTCTGTAAGCGCATCGAAACAGGCTCAAAGTAATTAGGCGACGCAGAAATCGCATGCGTGAGGACAACAGATGAGACTGACCTCCAACAAAGATTTTCATCGAATATTGAAATTCGTTGCCAAGAATTTGGGATATGTCCTGCTCTTGAATTCTATCATTCTGACTGTTCTATGGGTTCTTGGAAACCTTCAGCTCTTCATATCTATTCTGATATATGAATGCATTATCCTCTCTGGTCTGGGAGCTCTGCAGATTCTTGCCTCCAATATCCATAAGGGAGGTAGCCGCACATATCATTGGGAACACTACCGTCCTCACTGGCTTGACTTCAGGAAATTCGCGAAGCTAAGACCAGATGAGAGAATAGGATATAGACAAGAAGGAAAAACCAGGATTGCTATTGGCCTTGCACTACTAATTATCGCTATAATCCTACATCTTCCCTGGCGTTGACAACTCATGTCAAAATTGTGGTTAGGGTGCACGTTTGCCAGCAATGGCGACAAAGATGGCTTGAAAGAGAAAGGAGTTAGAAAGTGCACCCAAAGAATAGTGGGTGTGTGTAGGCAGAAAAACGTATAGCCGTCATATGCTGGCAGCCAACACATGTATCCTTCCGAACACAGCGACATAATGGCGCATACAATCAATGAACAAACGCGTCATTTCCCAAGCGATCAGCCCCTCCAAACAAATAGACTCTACACTACAGTTGGGTTTCATCTAGGTTCTACGCTGTTTGAGAAGAGCTTTCAAGGTTCCAGAAACCCTCTGGATATGAATGGCAACTGGTCTTCCGTCTATCTCCGTTATGGAAGCGACTGCTGCTTTTGTCATCTCCAGCGTTTTATGGGAGCAGCGGATAATGGCGTGGTTCCCTTCAGAATCGTATCGGGTCAATCTGAGATCGGTCTGGCTGGCACCATATTCTCCAAAGAGCTGGATGGTGGAATCCCAAAGGGTGTTCAGTAAATCTTCTCTGCTGACTGACTGCTCACCCGTAATCTTGAGGGCCAGATAACGTCTTCTTACGCCCTTGGGCAGCAATCTCCCTCCTTCACAACACGTACACCAGGGGCCACATAACGTGGGCTCAGCTTCTCTCTGTTCCGCTCAACTAAAGAGAGAGGAGTCTCTGAAAGAGCGTTCAAGGCAGCTGCAGCGACCATATCAAATAGCCCAGCCAAGGCGGCATGCTCACGGGGGCCTCTCATGAGATACGTTTCTGTTGCCCCGCTCGAGAGTACGACAGGAACTCCACTCTTCTCTGCAATAGCTGCTTCTCTTCGGAGACTTGAGATGAGGCGAATCCTCGCAAAGCCCTTCAACGAAAGGAGTGGCGCCATCTCTATTTCAAGCGAGGCTAGTGCACTGGAGGCAAGTTCAGCCTCTGCGCGGTCAAAAAAGCGTGTGCGTCTTCCTGTGAAGGGAAAGGTTAAGAGGTCAACTCGCCGATCCTTGGCCGCCTGCCTCGCAACAGACTTTGAGCGACAAACCACCGATATAATTTCAAATCTTCGTCTGAAACGGCGCAAACTGTGGAGCAGTTCTTTGGATGTTTTTGGGGTGAGATCTACTCTTGTGACGAGATTCACATTCGCGTCGCTGCATGTCTTTCGCAGTTGACTAATCTTGTCTCTTGTGATGTTTGATGAGAGGGGTATGGCAACCATCCGGTATCCCAGCTCAAAGGCCTTCCTGACCATGCCTTCTACGTGACTCGGATTCTCGATTGACGGACAAAGATGCAGGTCAGCAAACTTTCTCATGATTGCAACCCTATTTCCCGGCAGATTCTCAGAATATCTTCTGCTCTTCTTTTTCTGAAACGAACTCGCACGCGGATAGGATCGGCTGTGCAGAGCCTGATCTCTCCTTGGAAGGCGGCTTGCTTGTCTAATCTGAGGTAGAGGCTGCCTTTTTCCACGTGTAGGTCGATTTCGCTGAAGAGCCTCTCTTTGTCTTGCTCGTTGAGACTGGAGAGCAGATGATCTGTTAGGGCTTTAGCTATCTCCTTCTTCTTTATTCTGGTTTTAGATAGAGTGATGGGGTTGCCGTAATGTCCACGAAGAGTCTTCTTCTCAAAGATGATGTCGTCGATGTAGTCGGCTGGAAGAACCTGATGCACCGCTTTGATGACCTTGTCTGGATCCTCTGTGGCATGCATCGAAAACCTAACGTCGACATAGGCTACGTGTGTTTGAGCCAAAACATGAGCCTCTTCTGAGCGTCCAGAGTATGGTAGAGTGTTTATAGTGAAGAACTTTTAAGCATTGTTTTGACAGAATAGCAGTACGCGCATACGCCCAAGAAAGCGCGCACGATGTAATCTGCAGGTAATGACTGCAAACCATAATCTCACCGGTGGCTCCTTTGAACGCGGACATCCTGATCAAAAACTGCATGGTTCTCCCAATGGACGGCCGAGGAATAATAGCGAAGGGCATCATAGCCACGAAAGACAACACCATCAATTATGCTGGTCCAATAACAAGAGCACCAAACATTAGGGCCGAGAAGACCCTGGACGCAACTGGAATGGTGGCAATCCCTGGCCTGATAAACTGCCACACCCATCTGGCTATGACCCTGTTCCGAGGCATAGCAGAGGACCAGCCCCTAGAAACATGGTTGACTGAATCAATCTGGCCACTGGAGGCAAAACTTGGACCCCAAGACATCTATCATGGCAGCCTCCTCGGATGCCTAGAGATGATAAAGAGCGGAACAACGTGTTTCGCAGACATGTACTTCCACGAAGAAACCGTAGCCAAAGCCGTCCAGAAAGCGGGCATAAGAGCCGTCTTGGCTCCTGGGCTCCTAGAGTCGCTGATCAAAGACTTGGCAGAAGAGACAATAAAACAGACTATCCAACTCGCTGAGAGATATCACAAGCCAAACAGCACAATCAAAATCCAACTGGGCCCCCACACAGTCTACACTTGCAGCCTCGACTTTCTGAAAAAAGTCAGAGAGACAGCCACCCGCCACAACCTTGACATCCACATCCACCTAGCCGAATCAGAAGAGATGGCCAACCAGACCAAAGCAGAATACGGCAAGACTGAAGCCCAACTGCTGCAGAGCATAGGCTTTCTAGGATCAGACGTTCTCGCAGCCCACTGCATCCACGTGAATCAAGAAGATATGCAGACATTGGCCAAATACAATGTTAAAATCGCATATAACCCCGTTGCAAATATGAAACTCGCTCAGGGAACAGCAAGAATCCCAGACCTGCAAAAACTCGGCATAACAATAGGCTTGGGCACAGATGGACCAGCGAGCAACAACACCCTGGACCTGCTGCGGAACATGAAGATCGCAGCCCTCCTCCAAAAAGCCCACTACAGAGACTCAACGGTTCTCCCAGCCAAAAATGTGCTGAAAATGGCGACCAAAGACGCGGCGATGGCCCTCAGATTAGACGATACTATAGGCTCGTTGGAACCTGGAAAAAGGGCGGATATCGCCCTCATAGACCTCAAGAAGCCCCACTTAACACCCTTACATAACCCATACGCCAACATCATCTACTCTGCCAGCGGAAGCGATGTACAAACCCTTATCGTGAACGGAAAGGTGATCATGGAGAACAGAAACGTGAAGACTCTGAATGAAGAGGAAATCATGGAAAAAGCCGGAGAAACTTCATTAAACCTACTCACGAGATGAACAGACCACTTTCTATTTCAAAACGACGCAGCGAAATTCTGGCTATCCCGGTTATTTGCGCGCGCGCTATTTGAGGTCTTTCCTTCCTTGTCGCATCTTCAGTTCTTGGACTGTTGATATGGCGTCTCTGCCTTTATCGACTCTGGCGAGTATGCGAACTTTTGCGGGGTCGAGCGGAATCTGGTAGCCACACTCGAAGCATCTGGCAGTTTTTTGGTCTTCCTTTGCGTATCTTATCGATCCGCATCTTGAGCACATGAAGATCAGATACAACTCTCTTTTGCCTCACCAAAATTCGAGAAGCCCGCAGTAAATCTTACATGGAGATTTCTCTGAGTCCATTCACAATTGCCCATGGCGTTATGAGTGTTCTGTGGGTTCCGTATCTGCGATCCATGAGGATGAAGTTGCACCAGTCATCGCGGTGTCTTATGCCCCTTCCCATGGCTTGGTTTGCGGCTCTGAAGGCATCCATGACATACCACTTCTCACCGAGACCTTTGCTCTTCCTGTTGAAATAGTCTATCTGCGCCTTGACCACTGGGTCGGTGTAGTCTGCGTATGGGACGCCTATCAGGAAGATTCCTCTGGCCTGTTCGTATGGGAAGTTGGAGCCCTCCGCATTTCTCCCCCTGAAGACGCCGCATAGCACGGCGCCTCTCTGGTTCACAGCCTCTCTTTTGTACTCCTCAACTATCTTCCTGTTTTCCCTTGCTTGATTGCCTTCGATGAAGACCGTCTTTCCCTCTAGAAGGAGCTTGCCATGTTTTCTCGCTATAATCCCATTTTCACGCCATATTCCTAGGCTTTTTAACATGAATCTTCTCTGGGGAAAGAAGATTAGAACTCCGTTGGGAATCCTGGAAGTTAGCTTGAGGACTTCTTCTCCGTAGCGCCGGATCATCTTTTCGCTCCTTTCGGTGAATCTTGTGGTTACTGAACCATCTAGGATTGTGCGAACGTTCTGTGGATCTGCGATGGCGGTGTAGGTTCTGGTCTCTGCATCGGGTAGTCCCATTATCTCTGCGAACAGTCCTATTGGCGAAAGCGTGCCTGACATGATTAGCGCTGCATAGGCCTCCTCTATGATTGGCTTTGTCGCCAGGCTTGGATCCAGACACTTGTACTCGATGAGATTGAGGCTGGAGAATGATCTTCTGTAGACGGCCACGTAGCTGTCGCTGGGGCTTGAGGCGACGAGAGAGAGAAACCTGAGTACGCCGTTTAAGAAGCAGGCTGGGTTATCCCCGTGTTCGATCTTGTGGGTTCTAATCTCCTCCACAACGTCAGAAAAGGTTTCAACCAGCAGAGAGATGTCCTTTACTTTCAAGGCGCGCTCCAGCTCCTTGCGGAATTCTGAGCCGGATTTTGCCTTCGCCTTATCAGAGACGGTTTCCTCCAGGTATTCGGCGAGGTCGTCGATGAAGTCGGATGATGCCTTAACGAGTTCTGTTTCCTCCTTGCTCCTAGCCAAGCTTCTTTCGGAGAGCGTGTCGCTGAGAACTTCTAGACTGATCTTGTCAGCGTTGTGTGCCTCGTCGAAGATGAGAATCTTGTTTCCCAATTGGATATTCATCCTCTCCCTTATGAACTCGTTGAAGACATACTGGTATGGACCAACGATCACCGTGCATTTCTCAGACACTTTTCGGGCAAGGAAATAGGGACAAATCCTATGCATTCTGCCGTGTCTGCGAAGCTTCTTCATCGACAGCACTGGAGGAATCGAAGCTGGCACCGTCTTAATCTTCCATTTATATGGACACTTATCCATGTCTCTCATCAGTCTGCATGCCTCGAAAGCTTCGACTGAGGGTAGTCTTCTGCACTTCTCATTTAGGCAGAGGTGTCTTCGGCTGGCAAGGTTTACGGCTGAGAAGCGTGCGCCCGCTTGGCGGTTTATTCTCTCGATTTCGAGGAGGACCTGGCGCACCTGCTCGTGGGTTCTTGTCGCGTATATGATCTTATGATTCATGGAAAGTATTGTTGCGAGGGAGCAGGCTGTCTTTCCAAAACCGTTGCAGGCCTCGGCCACAAGCACGCCACGATTGCCCACAACGCTTTCTATGTCTCTCATGAACTCTAGCTGCGGGGGATAGGGATTATATGGGAACAGCCCTGAGGTTCCTGTTTTCCCCTTTTCTTGCCTCTCCGCAATATTAGCTCTGTATACCTTGTTATTTAGAGTGAGAAGCTTGCCGCATTCTTGACAGAAGTGGCTCTCTTTATACTCCTCCATCGTGTTGGATTCTCCGCATTTGGGGCAGATGAAGAAACTTGGCAAGGCTTCCACTCGTTTTAGTACATTGACTGTGCGGCGTGTATTAACTTCTTTGAACTACTTTGAATTCATACACGCCGTTCATATCACTTTTCTTGAGGGCAACAGAAATTATCGTGTAAAGAGGGCATCCTAGATTGAGCGCCCCGCGATCTGATGAAGAAGTAGTGGCGAGTGAGCTGAAGGGCAACGCCTTACGCGTCTATTGGCATTTACTGCGCAACATACAAAAGACCATTGGACCAAGAGAAGTGCAAAGAGAATTGGGCTTCTCAAGTCCAGCCTTGGCCGACTACCATCTGAACAAGCTCGTGACACTGGGACTTGTGGAGAAGCAGCGCGGCGAATATCACCTGGTTAGAGAGGTCGATGTCGGCGTCCTGAAGCAGTTCATGAGAGTGGGCACGCTAATCCTCCCACGCTACACTCTATACGCAACCCTCTTCACAACACTCCTCATCTTCTACATATCCCAGCTCAAAGCCCTCAACTTCTACAGCCTCTACGCGTTGATTCTGGGAATCCTAGCCACCACTATCCTCTGGTACGAAACGATAAGAGCGTGGCAACAAAAGCCCTAAGTCTATCCACAAAAGAGATTAAAAAATGGGGCGGTGTCACTAGGACAATATCGTAGCCTTCAGCACTGGCCTAAGCTTTCCGCTCTTGCTGATGGCAATCCAGTCTGTCACCACAACATCTATGAGTAGCCATCTTTCCTCGCCCTCCTTGATCTCAAAATGGATAATCACCGTGAGATCTTCACTCGGAACTTCCAACTCTGTTGTGTTGCCGTCAGCATATGTGGCGTTAGCCGTCCTTATGTGCATCCGAATCATGGTGTAGTTCCCTACAGGAACTTCGGTCGCGGAAAGATTTGCAGCTTCATTCTGAAGGGCCAAGAGATCGACATAAACCTCTGAAAGACCACCAACAAAGTCTAGATTAACCCATGTTTCATTTCCAAATCCTTCTCTGTGAGCCGAGATGCTGTCAATAGTAACGTTGAGATGAGTCAGGTTCACGGGTGCATCAGTCAGCAGTATGATTAGCGTGCCAACGTCAGTGGCAGGGGGAAAGAGAAAGGCGAACCCTGGAAATCTCAGACTGGGCATCATCCAGCTTGAGACGGCAACGGAGGTGATGATCAGGAAGGCTATAAGAATCCCAGCGGTCGCGTGTAAGCCTACTCCTTTACCATTGACCGCCATGCCCTTTCCCTCCTCTTCTACTCTAGTCTGCTCCCACATTCTTGGCATCTATTCAAGTCGACTCCGCAGGTGAGACAGTACCACTCACCACACTTTGTACAGCGAAAATTTATGCCGTGCACCTTCCCCTTACAACTCTGGCAGTTTCTCACTCTAATCCTGGAACGAAACATCTTGTGTATAGACAAGTTTGTGGTGAACATTGTCTGCGCCCATACTATTAGTGAAATCACGAGATATAATACAACGTTTTTGAACAGTCCGTTCAAAACTTTGAACAGCACCAACATCTACATTACTTGTCAGTACTTTCCCAGGGACCCTCTTCTTCTTATGTAGATGTCTACTAAGTAGTACACAAGTATGCCGAAGAGTATCCACGCCGCATCCAACGCCAATAAATGCAGGAATATGGTTCCTATGGCTTGAGGGGGATATCCATCCATGAGAAGACTGCGCATACCAATCATTGCTGGGCCTGTTGGGAATACTCCGCTGACTTGACGAACCACATTGGGCAGAACCGCCAAGGGATAAGCCCCCGGAGACAGAATCATGAGTATGCTGTAAAGGCCCTCTGCAACGATCCATCCTTCCTTCAGGAACAGCGCTAAGGCTGATATCAGCACGCCGAAACCGTAGAGCGCAAACATCATCAGGGCAAAAATGGTCAAGGCTGGCAGTATGCCTTGAATCTTCAGTCCCAAGCCGAAAACCGCGTATATTACAAGGAACTCGATGCTTACGCTAATACATTGGTGTAGTGTGCTGTGAAGCGCCACCCCTAAGACGAGACTCAATCGGCTCGTGGGCGTTACATATATGGATTCTAGCGTCCCGAACCACTGTTCTCTTCGAATGCTGAAACCCATGGCCCAGATCGCTGTTCCGATGAAACCCATAACCATGTATCCTGTGAAGATGTAGGTGACCACATCCACCGGACTCGCGGTTTCCAGCAGACCCTGCAAAGCTTCACTGTATCTGCCGCCTATCAGAACCAACCCGTAAAGTAGGAAGGGTAGCAGCATGACTAGGGGTTGAATGCATTCTCTGAGAAAACTTATGGGATAAGCCAGCTCAATCTTCCATACCTTGACGTTACTCTCCCAAATTGCTCTCAGTTCGGCCCTTAAATTGGCCCAAGAGAACCCCACCGGACAGGAAACTGGTTTCAGACCCTGTTTTTCCCTGTCTTCTTTCGTCATCTCTCTTTTCCCCTCTTCAGTAGTGGCTTATTGAACCCGATTTCTTGGTTCTCTTTTCCATCCAATTGAACAAGTAGAATCCGAGAAAGATCGCCACCATGTCAATTATGAATAATAGCAGGATTTCGTAATACACTGCTGCAATATCATATCGCAGAAGCATGAGGCTCCGGACAGCGATCAGGGCATAAGTCAGCGGAAGGATGCTGCTGATTATCTGACCCCAAGATGGGAGGGCTTCCACTGGATAACTCACTGGGCTGAAAACGTAGAAAACATTCTCTAAGGTGTGTGCTAGATCATGGGCTTGTTTAGATTGGAGAGAGATGGCGGCCAACATCAGAGCCATTCCGTACAGTCCAAGTATCAGAAGGATTATGATGAGCAGTACGGGCATGATAACTCCTAGGGTTATCTCAATTCCAAAGAAGATGATGCAGACAACAAGTTGAGTCATAGCATACATTGTGCTGCTGCTGCTCTCGCTCAGAGCCTTTCCAATTAGTATGAACGCTTTGTTGCATGGGGATGAAAGCAGGTAGTCCAATGTCCCTCTGTATGCCTCTCTTCTCATGCTCTCCCCAACGCCGTAGAGCGAGGTTAATACGTAACTGTTTAATATTGCACCTAAGATGATGAAGGCCACGAAATTCGGCGTCCCCGCTAACTTTGCGAATTCTGGGCTCTGAAGGCCCCCGACGAAGGCTTGTCCCTGCAGTAGGAATGGTATGAACCAGAAGATTGGAAATATCGTCCAGAAGACAAAGACCGTTGGGTACGCCGTGAGAAACTTCATGTTCTTGACAAGTTCACTCCATACGATAGAGGAATTCGCTCTCAACCCTTTTGAAAGTTCTACACTCATCCTGTCTCCTCCGTGAGTTTTGCCCCGGTCAGTTTTATGAAGGCGTCCTCCAGGGTTGGCATGCTGACATTGACGCCGGTGATTTGGACATTTTTTCTTCTGAGGGCGTCTATCGCCAGTTCCACGTTATCTTCAGCATCTCCTCCGATAATCTTTATTCTAGAGGGTGTTCCCTTTGCTTCGTCTCCTTGAAGGAGGGTTACAATCTCTGCATCCTGGCAGACTCCTTTGAGATAGCTTTCAACGTCTGGGGATGGGTTGTAGCACGCCACCTCCAGCACTTCTGTTTCTCTGACTGTCGCCTTCAGGCGGCTGGGAGCGTCTACTGCCACGATTCTTCCATCATTTATGATGGCAACCCTGTCGCATAAATCGTCTGCTTCCTTCATGTAGTGGGTGGCCAAAAGCACGGTTTTCTCTTCTTTCGTGCATAGTTCTTTTATCTGAGTGCGGATTTGCCGAGAGAATGTGGGGTCCAGTCCCAGAGTGGGCTCATCCAGAAGTAATATTGGAGGATTGTGAAGGAGCGCCCTTGCAATTGCGATCTTCTGTCTCATACCTGTGCTGTAGTCTTCCAGTCTCTCGTCTGCGCGATCGGATAGATCCATCAGTCTCAGCAGTTCGTCTACTCGCTCTTTTGCCTCTGTTCTCGATATCTTATAGAGTGATGCGAAGTACATCAGGTTGTCCTTCGCCGTGAGTTTCCAATATAGCG
>CP070749.1:0-12007 GCA_020348365.1 Candidatus Bathyarchaeota archaeon | reverse complement strand
ACCTACATTAACCATTCAAGTTTCACCTTATAGCCAGTGTTGCTTAACTCGTTTTAGTCACCTTGGCTTTTTATAAATAATTTCTTAGTGTGAAAGTAAGCAATCATACGTGCAGAAACTGGTGATGAGTAATGGTTTATTATGGGAGTAAATGCTAATTCTAGGGCGCGCACAAACTTCATATTCCAAGAACAACAAATCAAAGCTTCTGGAGGCAGCAGCGATGGTCGGACTAAACTTGAAAGCGATCCTTGAATCTGCAGTTAAGATTGAAGAACAATCGTATGCCCTTTACACAATGGCACAAAGAAAAGTCAGTTATCCATCATCCAAATCTTTCTTCGAGGAACTGGCACAGGAAGAACTGAGACACAAAGAGAAACTCCTGGGGATAATGGAGAACAAGGAAAGGATTTCAGAACTGGGTTTGGGCGCAAGCACCATTCAAGACCTCAAAATAGTTGACATGATGAAGGCCACCGCCTTATCTGACGATGTAGATTATCAGAGAATACTGATTTATGCGGCGAAACGAGAAAAAAGCACCTATGAGTACTACAATTCCTTGGCTTTAGGATTCAAAGGCACCGAGATTGGTGAAGTGTTCTCTAAATTGGCACAAGAAGAGTTGAAGCACAAGAACAGGCTTGAAAGAGAATACGATGAATACGTGTTAACGGATAATTGAGCGACGAAGCAGAGCACGCGTACATGTGAAACATTTAAATCATAAGGAGCCTCTGGGCTTCTCGGACATGTAGTGTGGCAGAATGGCACAGAAAGACCTAATTGAAAAGATTAGAAGACTGAAAAACGAGAAGAACGCTGTGATTCTGGCTCACAACTATCAGAGGCCAGAGATTTTCGGGGTAGCGGATTTCATCGGCGACTCCTATGGCTTGAGCAAAAAGGCCATAGAGACCAATGCGGACTTCATAGTCTTCTGCGGCGTCAACTTCATGGCTGAATCCGCTTACATTCTAAATCCTGAAAAAACAGTTCTGATTCCAACCAAACTGGCAAAGTGTCCGATGGCAGCCATGGTTGATGTTTCCAGTTTGAGAGAATTGGAAGCCCAATATCCTGATGCTGCTGTTGTGAGCTATGTCAACACAACCGCGGACATTAAGGCTGAATCGGACGTTTGTTGCACCAGCTCCAACGCCGTGAAAGTAGTGAATTCTCTGGAGGAGAACGAGGTCATATTTGTACCCGACGCAAACCTTGCAAAATACGTGATGAAGCACAGCGACAAGAGAATTATTCCCTGGAAGGGTTGGTGTTATGTCCACAACAAATTCACTCCGGCAGGCCTTATCCAAGCCAGAAAACTGCACCCCAACGCAAAAGTTCTGGTTCACCCTGAATGCACCCTAAATGTTATTGATTTGGCCGATGAGGTTTGCAGCACAACTGGCATGATAAATTCCGTGAAAAACAGCCAAGCCAAGAAGTTCATCATAGCCACGGAGGTAGGATTAATAGAGAGATTGAGGCTAGAGATGCCAGAGAAGGTCTTTTATCAAGCACCTCCTGGAGGAACATGTCTCCAAATGAAGAAAAACAATCTGAGACTTGTCTTGGACGCTCTAGAAAAAGAACAGTTTAAGGTCACGGTTCCAGAAAATGTAAGGGTCAGAGCGAGAAAGGCTCTGGATAGAATGCTAGATGTAGACCTACGCCTTGAACCGGCACAAACTGGTTGAAATAGCCCGCATGCAGACTCGGAATAGATGAGATCACAAGCTTTTATTGCATTCAAAAAAGTGAAAGTTCTCAGCGAGCTCCAGAAAATCAAAAAGCGGACATACAGTAAGACAGATATCACCATACAGACAACTGCGCAATCCTTTGGAAAAGATAACGTTGACCTGCGACTTTCAGTTTTCTCGGCCTGGAACTTCCCACATTTATTGCTTATTCTTCTTCCACGGTTATGGCCTCGGTTGGGCACTGAACCGTGCAGGCCATACAGAGGATGCAGTCTTCTTCTCTGACAGGAACCGATTTCTGCGAGTCTGAATGTTCGGGAAGGTCTTGAAGCTCAAAGACTTCGACAGGGCAGACATCCACGCAGACAGCGTCGCCGTTACACTTATCCCAGTCAACTTTGACCTTTGGCATTTTCTATCCTCAACTTAGTCTTTGTTCAAAACATAAGGTCTTTTAATACTTTGCGTTGTATGTCTGTTGTGTGCATGTAAGAAAGAGCACGATTTATATTCTAATGTTTTTACATGAATTGTAAGGAGCGAAAAGTTGTGCCTGAAAAAAAGAAGCTGGCATTAATAGTTCACAGCGGCACCTTAGACCGCCTCTTCTGCGCCTTTACGCTCGGTTCGACCGCAACGGCCATGGATATGGAAACCCACCTCTACTTCACCTTCTGGGGACTCAACATGCTCGTGAAAGGAGCCATGGAGAAAGCGGGACTACCCGCCACCTATAAACATATGGAAGAACAAATGAAAGACAAACTGAAAGAAATGAAGTACCCAACACCCTATGAAATGCTCAAGAGAATGAAGGCTTCTGGACTCTTGAAGATCTACGCCTGCAGCCCAACCATGGAGATGTTCGGCGTAAAGAAGGAAGACCTCATCCCTGAAGTTGACACAATAGCCGGCGCGGCAGCCTTCCTTGACCTGGCTTCGGACGCTGACATAACCCTTCTCGTTTAGCTCTTCCCCAGCGATGTGAAGAGCTAAACATTTTAGGGTACCAAAGCGCCTCAATAAAGAAGGCGATAGGACTGAGGAATATAGTTGACAGGCGAAACCAAATCCGATCGGGAACTGGACTGCTTGGGCCTCTACTGTCCAGAGCCCGTCTTCAGGACAAGACAGGAAATCGATAAGCTAGCTGTCGGTCAAGTCTTAGAGGTGATTGCTGATGATCCAGCGGCTGAAGAAGATATAAAACATCTTGTCAAGAGACTTGGACATCAACTTCTTGAGCTGCAAAAAGAGAAAGATGGGATTCATTTCCTGATTAAGAAGATGAAATAGAAAGGAGCCCAGAGATTGAGAAGAGTATACATGGACCATGCGGCGGGAATGCCTATTGACCCCAGAGTCTTCGAAGTTATGAAGCTCTATTCTTTGAAGAGTTATGGAAATCCTTCATCTTCTCATTCCTTTGGAGTAAGTGCTAAGAGCGTCCTATCGGAATCGAGAGAAAGAGTTGCTTCCCTCATAGGAGCAGAGAAACCTACAGAAGTAATCTTCACCTCAGGGGGCACAGAATCCAACAATCTGGCAATAAAGGGAGTTGCCTACAGGAACAAGGATAAGGGAAACCACATAATCACAACAGCCATCGAACACATATCAATCATAAACATCTGCAAACACCTTCAGAAACAAGGCTTCCAAGTCTCCAGAATACCAGTGGACAATCAAGGTTTGGTTGACCCTAAGAAACTCAAAGATGAGATAACCGACAAGACAATCCTCATTTCTGTCATGTACGCGAATGGTGAGATTGGCACGACCCAACCGATAAGGGAAATAGGAAAGATAGCCCACGAGAGCCAAATCAATTTCCACGTGGACGCTGTTGCTGCTGCAGGAAAGGTCCCTATCAACGCCGAAGAGGAAAACATAGACCTCTTGTCAATCTCTTCCAACGACATGTATGGACCAAAAGGCATGGGAGCCCTATACATTAAAAAAGGAACCAGAGTTCAACCCGTTGTGCAAGGCGGCGGTCAAGAGAGGGGACTGCGTTCGGGCACAGAAAATATACCAGGCATAGTTGGTATGGGTAAGGCTGCTGAAATCGCACAAGAAGAAATGGAAGCCGAAGGCAAGCATTTGACCAAGCTACGAGACACACTCATACAAGGTGTTTTGGACACGATTGGGAGTTCCCACCTTAATGGTCATCCAACCAATAGACTTCCCAACAACGCCAATCTCAGATTCAGTTATATAGAAGGAGAATCTCTCATTTTGGGGCTGGATATGGTTGGTGTTCAGGTGTCTTCGGGCTCAGCATGTACTTCCAAAACTCTAGAGCCCTCTCATGTCTTGCTTGCCATGGGCTTGGCCCACGAAGAGGCGCATGGCTCCTTGGTTTTCACCATGGGCAAGCAAAACTCTGAGGAAGACGTGGAGTATGTACTTGAGGTTTTGCCTGGCGTCGTGAAGAGACTGAGGGAGATTTCTCCTTTGACCCCGAAAGAGATGTTGAGGTGATATGAGTGTACACTGAAAGAGTGATGGACCACTTCATGAACCCAAGAAATATGGGTGAGATTCCAGACGCAGATGGTGTTGGAACAGTGGGAAATCCTGTCTGTGGTGACCTTATGACCGTGTATATCAAGGTCAAAGACAACAGGTTGAAGGATGTGAAGTTCAAGACCTTTGGTTGTGGAGCAGCGATAGCCACAAGCAGCATGATCACAGAACTCGCAAAGGGAAAGACCCTCGAAGAAGGCCTGAAGATCACTAGGGTAGATGTGGCCGACAATCTAGGCGGTCTCCCTCCAGTCAAGATGCATTGTTCTAATCTAGCGGCAGATGCCTTACATTCGGCCATTGAAGACTTCAAGAAGAAGGAGTTGAAGAAATGAAAGCTTTCAAAAAATGTGAAATGTGTAGTGCTAAGGTTCCAGTTGAGCAGTGCGAGTTCGCGACTCAAAAGCGGATTATCAACGGAAAGGAATACGTCTTTTGCTGTGTACGCTGCGCCGAATCTTTTGAAAAGAGCAAGAAATGATGGCAACGCATCATAGCTAAGTAGAGGATATGTGCGTGTTATGCGGTGGGCACCGCCTCCCCCGCAGATAGATTCTCTCTTCTGCATTAGCCTACTGTCTTGTTAGTCTAACCTCGATTTTCTTCCAGTCCTTCTTTATTCCATGCAGAGAGGATATGGCTCCTGAAACTGTTCCACCTAGTATCTTAGCAACGAACTCGTTCAGAGCGATCTCCTCACCATCAACGGAGAGTTTAACGTCCAACAGCATCACCTCAGAACATTCATATCATTCTAAGGATATAGGCTTTTGTAAATCGTTTGTTCATATGATATCATTTGGTCTGAGTGATTCTACCTGGTCTCTTCGGGTTTGAAATGTTTTCTGAAAGTCTGCGAAATCTCTTTGGGATTTTCAAGTACAAACACATCGGCCATGCCAGCTAGCTTTTTCACATGTTCCACATCCTCTTTTCTTATCCGCAGTTTCAATTCTCGTCCGTTGGGGAGTTTTGTCACTATCATCGTTTCTTCATAATCGGATGGCATTATATAGACTGGAGCAAAGGCTTTCAGACCCATTATCGCCGCGTTCGAAAGCATGGTGTCTGCTATTCCCATCGAGATCTTTGCGACAGTGTTTGATGTTGCCGGGGCAATTAGTAGGAATTCAAACTTTCCTAGTTGTAGTTGACCGGCGAGAAATGGCGAATTTGAGTTGATTTCAATCAGAATTCTGCCGAAATTCTCCTTCAGGTCGTCGGCTAGCTTGTACCATTTGACAACTTGATTTCCTGCTTTGGAGAGGTAGACTTGTATCTCAATTTTGTCTTGATACTGCCTTCTCAGTTTCTTCATAGCTTCAATTGTCTCGGTTAATCTGTCTCCGCTGCCTGTGATTCCCCATGCAACTCTTCTCTTCTTCGCTTTTTCTTTCTTCGTAATCATCGCGCGCACCCTTATTTTCGCCTGTTGGTTTCTAATTCCTCAAGAGATTGAGTGAACTTCTTAATGGTCTTCCTCAGACTTCGAAATCCTTCTTCATCTTCTTTTACGCCTTCCAAAGTATCCTTTGACCAGAACGTCGCCCCTAGATTTGCTCCGAAGGCGCCGCCACTAACAGGTATGACACCGTTTAGGATGTAGAAAGTCAAGATCTGCTGTATCGCTAGTTCCTGTCCGCCGACTCTGTCGCCTCCGACTGCGATACCCATGCCAACTTTGTATCTGAAACAGTTGCGATCTGCCGCGACCAGAGCCCTGCATCTGTCCATAACCGCCTTTGTTTGCGCGCTGATCCCACTGTTGTATACGGGTGTGGCAATTATTATCCCTCTGGCATCCTTGAGCAAAGGGTAGAGTTGGTGCATGTCATCATCAACTGCGCACGTTTTATTCCTCAGGCAATAATCGCAGTGCCGGCAGAACCCGATCTCTTTGCCTCTAACGGTGAAGAATTCTGTCTCAAACCCCTGTTTTGCCAGCATGTCCAAAGCCGCTCTCAAGACGTGTTCAGTTGCTTTTCTTCTTGGGCTCCCACACACGCCGATTATCATATCAGTTCATGAAAATTCTAAGTTGCTAGAATCAATAAAGGTTGCTGAAGAATGCGTTTGTGTGGAAATCCAGAATGGGGAGTTAACTGGTTATCTGGTTTTCGTGCATGCATGCAAAGAGAAGAGCTTGAAGAAGTCTGCTATTCAGTTTGTTGTGTCTATTCTTGGGATTAGCCTCATATGGTCTCTCGGTATGATCTTTCCCGAATGGAAGTTTTGCGTGAACTATGACTCTTGACTTTCAAGGTACTTCTCTACATCCAGGGCTGCTTTGCAACCAGCTCCTGCGGCCGTGATGGCTTGGCGATAGTGATAGTCCACCGCATCTCCGGCGGCAAAGACTCCTTCGACGCTTGTTCTTGTCTCGTTATGCACTATGATATAGCCTTTATCATCTAGGGCGATCTTCCCTTTGAAAAGGTCAGTGTTCGGTTTGTGGCCAATGGCGATGAAGACGGCGTCGGTGGACAGCCTGGACTCTTCGCCAGATTTCACATTCTTCACATGTACTCCTTCAACCCTTTCCTTTCCCAGGATCTCCTGAACCACGGTATCCCAAAGAAAGCGGATCTTGTCGTTCTCAAACGCTCTCGCCTGAAGAGCCTTGGTAGCCCTCAACTTGTCGCGCCTATGTATTACCATGACCTTCTGAACGAATTTTGTGAGAACTAATGCCTCCTCTATAGCTGTGTCCCCACCGCCTACAACCACGGTCTTCTTATCTTTGAAGAAGGCGGCGTCACAAGTTGCGCAGGTTGAGACTCCTCTTCCCCGAAGCCTTGTCTCTGACTCCAGACCTAACCATCTTGCGGAGGCCCCTGTCGCGATTATTATTGACTGCCCCTCAAACAAGCGGTCTTGTACCTTCACTTTGAAGGGGTTAGAGAATAGATCTATGTCGGTGGCTTCTTTGAACAGGATTTCGGTGCCGAGCCGCTCAGCCTGTCTTTGCATCTTGTTCATTAGATCAGGTCCTTGGATACCTTCTGGGAACCCGGGAAAATTCTCGACCTCCGTCGTGAGCATAAGTTGTCCACCCCAGAGGCTCCCAGCAATCATCAGCGTTTTCAATCTTGACCTGCTGGTGTATATGGCTGCTGTAAGCCCAGCAGGACCCGAACCGATTATGATCACATCATACGTGTTTTCATCGCTCAAATGTTACACTTCGCCTCTTCTTATTTGGGAGCAGATAGGAGTCGTTAACATCATAGAGGGAGGGGCTATTTTTGTGTTATCAGTAAGGAAAGATTGAGACTCTTCAAAGAGAAACCATAGGTTTTTCCATAATCTACTTGCATAGGAGAGATGATGAAGCTAGAGTGTTAAGAATCGTTAGATTTCGTAGATGGAGCATCTGGGCGTAGAAGTCAAAGGTAGGTTTAAATGGCCTCGGGGTACTTTTCACTTAGATGAAGGGGATGCGTAGGTGACGTAGGTTTTTCTCCTTTCTCTCTTTGTCCCTACGCATACCCAGAACCTGTTCTGTAAAGCTCTTCACCTTATCGAAGTCTTATGTAGCCTTTTCCACGGTATACGCGGAAGGCATAAATATGACGTATGTCATAACTCATCTCTCGGATCATCAGACGCAACAACGCGCTGAACAGACGAAAGACTTATGCTTTAAATTTGGTATTTTTCCAAGGAAGAAGGCGCATCTCATGAGTTCAAAAGATGAATTGCTGAATTTTCTCAAGGAGCAGATTAAGGTCGAAAATAAAATTGTGGATTCGTTGAACATCTCCCTAGGTGATATTGGGAATCCAGCCGTGAAGGGGGTCTTGAAAGGCATATCCCTTGATTCTGTGAAGCATGCAGAAATCTACAGCTCTGCAATCAGGCTGCTAGAGGAGGTCTCTCCAGCGCTTGCACAAGAACACCTCGACAAGCAAAGAGAACTCGTAGAAGAGCATATACGCGTAGAGTTGGAACTCATCAAGAAGATCAGCAAGACAATACCCACCATCGAAGACGATAAGGTCAAGCTTCTCCTAGAAGCAATATTGGAGGACGAAAAGAGACATCATCAACTCCTAAAGAGAGTATTGGAAATTCTCGTACGTGGAGAGACCATAACTGAGGAGGACTGGTGGGACGTTCTCTGGAGGAATGTCCCTTTCCACGGCGCCCCGGGAGGATAGACACATCTGTAGTGAATAGAGCAAATTCACGCGTCTATTAGTCAAGTTTAGGGTCTCAGCGTTTTTGTCTTCTCCCTTGCTTCCTGAACCCTGCCTTGGGCAATCTTCAGTGCAGCGTCCCGAGGAGTACATCCTTCTTCTTCAGCCTTCTTCATAACTAATCTTGCATTTCTGACGATTTTTCCTTCAACCATCTCAAGCATTCTTTGTGGATTCTCGCCCCTGTATTCAGCGTAAGAGGATACTACGCCGCCAGCATTCGCGATAATGTCTGGGACAACTAACACTCCTCTCTCATGTAACTTCTCTTCGCTTTCTCGTGTTGCGGGTATATTGGCGGCTTCCACGACAAGCTTCACATTGATCTTATTCACGTTTCTCTCATTAATCACATCTGGAATGGACGCTGGAACAAGTATGTCGACGGGTAACTCGAAGAGGTCTTCGTAGCCTAATACTTGACCAGGTTCATAGTTTATTACGGATCCAGTCTTTTCCTTGACTTTCTTCAGTTTTTCGTAGTCTAGTCCATCTGGATTGTATATGCATCCCTTGCTGTCACTCACTGCCACAACATTTGCTCCAGACCCCTTGATATACTTCGCCAAGAACGAGCCAACGTTGCCAAAGCCATCGATAGCTATCTGCGCTTCTCGTATGTTGAGGGAGATGTGTTCTGCTGCCACCCTTATTGCGTGATACACGCCATATCCAGTTGATCCATACTCGTGAGGAATCCCACATTTCTCGCCGGGTCTAACACACATGTGAGCTGGCTTTCCTGTGCAAGATTTCAGAGAGCCATTTGCCAAAGCATAAGCTGCCATTTCTTCTTCTCCAGTGTTGATGTCTGGAGCTGCGATGTATTGGATTGGAGATAGGGGCTTCAACGCCACGGCAAATGCTCTAATCAGATTCAGTCTTTCCTCTTTCGAGATTCTCTTTGGATTTGCTACTACACCTGATTTTGCTCCTCCGAAGGGGAGTTCTGCCACGGCGCATTTCCAAGTCATGGTTCTTGCGAGTCTGAAGACTTCTTCAACGCTTACCGTGGGAGTCATTCTTATTCCACCCTTGCCTGGGCCTAAAGCGGTGTTGTCTATTACTAGGATCCCACGCATTCCGCTGTGAGAATCATAGACCTGTAGAACCTTCTCAGGTCCCCAATCATCAGCAAACACTTCGACATCAACCACCCTACTGATTACCTCCAAGACTCATAATGATAGAGAAACCCATAAAAAACCTTCATGCGTGCTAGCACAAGATAAAAAGGAAGAAGCACAACAGTAGAAGCGTACGCATCATAACAGAGAAGAAGGCATTGAACGATAGCATTCTCATACGAACATTAGTTCCTATTCTCCTTCTAATCGGAGCGGGTCTCATTGCCCGAAGAAGAGGAATTCTTAGATCTGGCGACCAACGGGTACTCAGCGCCTATGTATATTATTTTGCCCTACCCGCCCTATTCTTTGTCAATATGGCGGAAGCGAATTTCACCGGAGAGACCCTCAGATTTGCATTTGCGGGAAGTATCCCCATCTTCGTGGCATTGACGATTTTCATTGCTCTCCACCTTGTGTTAAAATTCTCAAAGAAGACCCTCTACCTCTTGATTCTGAGCACTATCTTCGGCAGCTTGGCTTTCTTTGGCATCCCCTTCATTATGTTCGCCTTTCCCACTCAAGGGGAGCATCTGGCTACATTATCAGCAGCTTCTATTTCGCCCATAAGCGTTACCATATCCATCACAGTCCTTGAGCTCTACCGGCTTGAAAAGTCCTCGGTATGGAAAGGCCTGAAACGTGTTTTAAAGAGGCTTTCACGGAATCCCCTCATCTTGTCAATTCTTTCTGGCATCTTGCTATCTCTAATTGGAGTGGAACTTCCCTTTGTCATTTCGACACCCCTGCATATGTTGGGAGGCACAACCTCTACTGTGGCCATCTTTATGTTAGGGGTCTTTCTCTACGGGAGAAGATACACGAACATTTTTGAGGCTTTTAAATTGAGCCTGCTGAGAATGGCGTTCCTACCTGCTGTAGCGTTTTTCATCACTATTGCGCTTAGTTTGCCCAATGTAGAACGATCCACGTTGGTGCTTATGCACGGTATGCCGGTTGCCATTTCGATGATAGTTCTCAGTGAACGCTATGACTTCTACAGGGAGACTGTTGCCTCTCTGATTTTGATTTCGTCACTTGGAGCTGGATTATGTTTGAATATATGGCTTCTAGCATTAGGTTATCATTAGGAACATGCAGAAGTCTCCTGTAGATGAGAATGGGAAAAGCGTGCATTTCCGATTGAAGAACCTTCGATTGTTGGTCTGGTGGGTGGTAGCCCGGGGGAGATTCGAACTCCCGTCTACGGGTTTCTCAAGAGGCGGGAACAATAGTTTTCCTCTTCCAGAGCCCGCTATGCTTAACCGCTACACTCGGCGGAAAGGATATCATCCAAACCTCCACCGGGCTTTTCCGGGCTACCAAGGGAAGAGTTGTCCTTCAATAAATTTTTTATCACTTTCTGCCGAGTCATAGATGCATAGGAACGCAGAGGATTAATGGCTTGAACAACGTCTAATTGATGCAAAATCCATCCGATAAAATAGTAAGATTTATATATTAAAACATTTCCTCTGTGTTAAATACCGTGGCCAGATGGACAGTTTCTGATTCTGTAGATGAAGAACCAGTGGTTGTGACGGTTTTGCGGTCTCATACTCCATCGAGGGGGAGTTATGGAAAGAAGAGAGGTGCGACAGAGACAGACGTCAAAGGACAGCTGTCCTGAATGTGGGAGTCTAAATCTCGTTCACGATTACGACACGGGTGAGACTGTCTGTGGAAATTGCGGTTTGGTCGTCCGTGAACAGATGATGGATAAGGGGCCGGAGTGGCGGGCTTTCACTCAGGAGGAGAAGGCGTCTAGAAGTCGTGTAGGAATCCCAACCTCCTATTCTGTGCATGATAAGGGATTGTCCACGGCGATAGGTCGGGTTGACCGCGATGCCTTCGGGCGTAAACTCCCTCTAACTACGCGGCTTCAAATGTGGCGGCTGAGAAAGTGGCAGATAAGATCACGAGTTCATTCATCTGTGGACCGAAATCTGGCTCAAGCCATGGCCGAACTCGACCGCCTCTCAGACAAGGCCTATATTCCCAGCTCTGTGAAAGAGAAGGCCGCTGTGATATATCGCAAAGCCCTTGACAAAGGCTTGGTGCGTGGAAGATCCATAGCTGCGATTGCAGCTGCCTCTTTATACGCTGCCTGCCGCCAGACCGAGACTCCCCGAAGTCTCCGTGAGATATCCGAAGCCAGCCTCGTGGACAAGAAGGATGTTGCTCGATGCTACAGGCTCTTGATTAGAGAGCTTGACATCCACATGCCCATAGCTGATCCCCTCACCTACATTTCTAAGATTGCAGAGAAGACAGGCATCTCAGGAAAAACCCAAGGAGTCGCGATCAAAATTCTCCGTGAGGCCAAGAAAAGACATGCCGCCTCAGGAAAGGACCCTATGGGTCTAGCCGCAGCCGCCCTATACATAGCTTGTCTGCAGAATGATGAGAAGAAGACGCAGAAAGACATCGCCGAGGC